>BAXO01000013.1 GCA_001310555.1 Bacillus sp. JCM 19058 | reverse complement strand
ATAAAGATGTTGGAAGGTACGTTGTAAGTGAAGAATCCTCCTCACTTACCCCAACACCTGAGATAGAACCTATTTTTTTTGCATGCAAATCCATGACGACCTTTGCCAGAAATTTATTATCTCCAATTTCGATCGATGATGTCATTCCGAAGCTGTCAGAATATCCGTTTTAATTTTCCGAGCAACTTCCTAGTGATCCCCGAATAATTTTTGCAGTCCATTGACCGTGACCCACACTTCCACGGAATACTGGTGAATTGCCTCTTTCGGCACGTATTGGTTAAGGAGTTTCGTAATTTCCACCGACACGTGTAAATATCAGCCATATGTGCTGAACGATGTGAATGTCCGGATCGTCAGGCAATTCAAAAAAAACGGCTAGATGTGCAAGTGGACTATAAAGGATGGTCTCGAACCACGTCTTACCGAGTCTATAATATCAGTGTTTGCCCCTGTTTGTAAAAGACTATGATTCAAAAACTAATTTACATTGCTTCAAAAACTAATTTACATTGCTTCAAGACGTTGAATGTCATCATCAAGAAAGCATTTATGAATGACTACTTTCTTTCTTACTATAAAATTCATAGGCAAAATATCCAAATAAATAGCCTATTCCAGCACCTAAACTAATTGTAGTTAGTAGAGGAATTGGTGAAAACATGCCCAAAATTACACCGAGGGCACAACCAAAGAGCATCCCTAGTGGTATTAAACTATCTAATAAGCCTTGAGCTCCTTTTGATTTTTTCTTACCTAGGGTACCTTGGTTATATTTACGTTTAAGCCTTTCAATGACAAATACTACAATCCCTCCCACTATGACAAGAGGTGCAATTGCCATGACATACCCCATATTAGTACCTCCTTTTTATCAGAACCTACTACTTTATATTTTAAGATAAATAACCTGTTCCTTGCATGATAAAATAAAAAAAATATGTTCCTTAAAGTATAGTATATAACCATTGCATTTCGGTAAATGGGATGCCGCCTTCCTCGGCACGAGTATGAGCAAATGGGAAATAGGCATCGGAATGGTCATACCTTTACTCAACTGCTGGACAGATGCGTAAGTGTTCCGTGCCGTAATCCCTTTTTTTAATGAAGGTTCTGTCACGATTTCTTTTCTCCACTAATTTCAGCCCACCAAGCCTTGACCCGCTCAAAGCTTATCATAATTTCATCTGTCGGGTCATAAAAGTGGGGCTCGTGCTCAATCGTACAAACTCCCCGGTACCCAATGTCATGTAAGGCATACAAAACACCTTTAATATTGACAATGCCGTCTCCGAGCATACAAGTATCATGAGCTCCCGCCATTTTAACGTCCTTCAGGTGAACGTGGACAAGATGATCCTTCAACTCGTAAACAGCCTTCACGGCATCGTACCCTTGGGTGGCAAACCATCCAGTATCAATTGCCGATCCGACCGAAGGAGAAAATGGTGCAACCTTTTGAATGACTTCAGCAGGCGTTTTTTTCGGATGATTTTCTAAGCCGACATAGATATTGGCTTGCTGTGCCAGCTTTTTACGATTGGTCCATTATTAGGGTGGAAGGCTTGGGCTAGAACGGGAGTTTTTATCGCTTTTGACGTTCGGAAAATCTGTTTGATATCCTCTTCTGGCATGTTTGGATTTCCGAATCCCGCCGTATAAGCAACCGTCCTCACTTGATATTTGTCAAGGATCTCATTCGCTTTGTTGATCATTTCAGGAGTCGCCTTCAATGGCTCAAGATGAGCCACCCATAGCTCGATCGCATCAAATCCAGCGTTTTTAATCCGTGCGATTAACCTTCAAACTTCGCAGCAAAATGAGGACCGTGAAAGGCTTGAGCGGTCGCCTGATGACAATCCCCCCAATTGCTACTGTTTTCGTAATTTAATTCCTTTGCGACATAATTAGCAGTCATAAATGCCCATTGCATGGAAAAAACCTCCTTACGAAATTCTGATTGAGCATGTTCAACCTGTTGCACAACGGAGGAGCGACTCAGATTTAGCTAGTTGTGCGGGTTTGCCAGTGAGCGTTAAAACCGTGCTAGCATACAGAAAGAAAATCCTGACGCTTTTTCATACGCCCGTTTTGAACACGCACTTATAATCATCATAAAATAAAGCTGTTCAAATAGCTTGTCGTTTCTTCAGAAAAATTCTTAAATTTTTCGTAAAGAGCTATAGTGTACAATTCCGACACACTCTTCAAATTACCTAAATGTAAATCATTTCCATAAGTGCTTGACGAAGGATATTGTCTGAAGTGAGGCACAAATAAATTCTCCAAGGTATGAACGATCTTCGCAAAGACGATCGATTAAGTATAAAAAAACAGTGAGTTCTGTAGCAGGACGGTGCCTGATCGCCGCTAGAAATTTTTTTTTGTTAAAAATAGTATGTAAGAGAGGCTTGACACGACACAAAATGGTGTCGTATTATAAATTTCAGATGGGACACCTTTAAGTGTCTCTTTGGTCATGGAAATCAAGATGAGGGTGATGTGAAGCCAAAGGGAGTGGGAAGAGAGCTTATGACACCATTGTCGGCTTAATTTGCCGGAGCGGCCCCTTCTAGTGGCGAAAGTGGAAAAATAGACGTGAGCGAACTGTTCATTTCGAAATAGGTCTCACCGAAGTTTTCAAAAGCAATTAGCAATCCCCGAAGGCGTCTGAACTTGTGATGAGCGGAAAAGTCGGCAAGAAATAAAAGGGAGATGAGGAAATGAGTTTTTTTCAAGATACATTATCAATATTCAAAAAGAACGAACTATTATTTTTAGAAAGCTACAAAGAATCAGAGGAAGTATATACGTTTCTATTTGAAAAAGAGAAGGATTTAACCTGGAAAGCAGGGCAACATGGTTTGTTCACGATAACCCATAAGAAGCTAAAAGACTCTATACGCCCATTCAGCGTAGCCTCTGCCCCCACAGAGAATGTTGTTAAAATAACCACAAGCATTAAAGATACCCCAAGTGAATTTAAGAAGGCAATGTTAGAGCTAGAAAAAGGGATGAAAATTAAAATGAGTGGACCTGTGGGGACCTTTTATTTAAAAGATAACAGCCCTGCACTCCTAATTGCAGGTGGAATAGGAATTACACCATTTCGGTCGATAGTCAAACAAATAGAAGCGGAACGGAATGGAGCCGAGAAACAAATAAATTTACTCTATATGGATAGCAAACAGTCGTATTTATATCAAGATGAACTTGATGGGATTGCAAACAATACATCAATTCGGATAACTTACCTTGAATCAAGGAATGACTTACATCAGGAGATAGACAAGTTTACTACCTTATATAAGACCAACGGTAAATACTTTATTGCAGGATCGAAGTCGATGGTAGAATCTATTTCCACTTATTTAAAAAATAATAATGTTTCAAAACGGAATATTAAAAAGGATGCCTTTTTGGGTATTAACTATATTATTTGCTGGTTAGTTCCGATCCCGCCTGCTGAAAGCGTGCCCCCATGCTTGGAACGGAATCGAAGCAACTTATCGTGGCAGCTCTCTCCAATATAAAGAAGCTTTCGACCGGAGCGGATATGTGAGACTTTGTCGATAAACTGGCCCTCAATCAATTTGTTGATTGAGGGTATTCAAGTTAAATGTGTATTACTGAACATAAATAAAAATGATTTTACATGGATTTCGTTATGAGACAAGGAGATTTGTCGATCTCCTCTAAGATTTTTAAAAAGAAAGGGCTTGCAAAAATAATTATTTATGATAAGTTTATTACAATATAGCTTTGTACGTACAAATAAAACAGGAGCGATAAGATGACAAATAAAGATAGTGTAACTAGAAAAAATCCGATTCCTTTATACTTTCAAGTAGCGCAAATTATTGAAAACGAAATAAAAGCTGGAACGCTTAAGCCTGGAGACCTTTTTTTCGACGGAGGAAGAATTGCAGCAGCGGTTTAATGTTAGTCGCTCAACGGTTCGAAAAGCCATCGATCATTTAAAAAAAAGAGCGGCTGGTTAATTCAACAAGTTGGAAAAGGTACCTTTGTCGGTTCCTATCATTTAAGTAAAACTAAATCTCATTTGCTTAGCTTAACGGAGGAATTAAGGGAAAAGGGCATTGAACCTGGAACAAAATATATAACGGTAACAACTGAAAAACCTTCTGATGAAGTATCCGATCAGTTAAATTACGAAAACGAAGTGCATGTCATTAAGCGAGTAAGGACAGCTGATGGAGTGCCATTTGTTTATATAAATCAATACTTACCAGGATTTTTTAAAGTTAATGATCAAGAAGTTGGCGAATCTGTTTACGAGTTTTTAGAAAATGCAAACGGTCTACACCTCGATGAATCGATCCACGTCGTTGGTGCAGCTGCGGCTGATGCGGAAGTAGCAGAAGCGCTCCAAGTGAAGGAAGGGGAGCCAGTCGTAACCTTTACGCGAACTACAATTGACCAAAGTGGACGAACCGTTATTTATGAAAAAGGGTACGGCAAAGCGGGTATGTATGAGTATCGGCTGAAAGTAACTCGCTAATCCCGAATTGGCATCCAGTCGGTACTTATTCAATAAAATAAATAGAAGGCAGGGAGTAACATGACGGAAGTGTATACAAATTACATGGATGCTTCAACGAGCATCATTCAAGGCATCCAGGAAACACAAATGGAAAATATCGAAAAGGCTTCGCAGCTGTTTGCTAAAACTATTGCAGCAGACGGATTGGTTCATATGTATGGCTCAGGTCATTCCCGGATGGCAGTGGAGGAGGTTTTTCCGCGTTATGGAAGTTATCCGGGCTTTCATCCAATCGTTGAGTTGTCGACGACGTTTCATAATCAGGTTGTTGGGGCCAACGGACAGCGCCAAGCTATGTTCATCGAAAATATTGAAGGACTCGGAAGCCGGATTTTACGCAATTTTGTGATGAAGTCTGACGATTGCTTTTTGTTGTTCTCTAATAGCGGGACAGGGAACGTCGTTATCGATATGGCGTTGGAAGCGCGAGAACGCAAGCTGCCTGTTGTGGCTGTTACGGGTGTCGAGAATAGCTTGCAATCTTCACCGAAGCATTCTTCTGGTAAACGGCTTCTCGATCTCGCTCATATCGTTATCGATAATTGTGTTCCAGCCGGGGATGCAGCGGTGAAGATAGACGGATTAAAGTATCCGGTAGGTCCGACTTCAACTATAGCGAATACGATTATCGTTAATTTAATAAAAGTCCGAACTGCAGAGCTATTAACTGCTGCCGGACAGCCACCTCTCGTCTTAACGAGTGCCCATTTTATTGGGAAAGAAGCTTCAGAGCAAGTTTTTGAAGACACTTACGATGATTATCGTCGCAGAGTTTGGCGAAATCAATAATACTCGTTGCTCGAATCATTTGGTATCAATATCTATTCAAGTGAAAGGGTACTTTATACGTTCAACAATAAATGCCAACTTCATCGAACAAAAGCAACAGAAACAGAGGGAAGATTGCCAATTTTCTTAATAAAGGGAAGTGGGTTGACTGTTTTAAGCAGCAAACGGAATATAATTTGAAATCTTGATGAAAGAGAGGCTAGTCGGAATGGCTGAGGAGTGGATACAAACGACTAATGGAGGATTCCTGTAAGCAATATAGGTTACGTGCATAGCCATGAGCATCTATATACGAATGCCACTCCCGAAATTAAAGCAGAAGCGCCAGAAAAGGTGTTGAATAGCGTCGAAAAAATTGGCAAAGACATTAGGCTTTTTAAGGCAGCAGGTGGAAGGACAATTGTTGATATGACAACGATAGACTACGGTCGCGATGTCGTGAAACTAAACGAAATTGCAACGAAGAACGACATACATGTTATTGCTGCTGCTGGCTTTAATAAAGGCGAATTTAACAAACCTTATCTTCAGCATAAGACAGCGGACGAAGTCGCAGTGCAATTAGTTGCTGAATTACAAAACGGGGTGAATGAGACAGGGATCAAGCCTGGAATACTTAAAATCGGTACGAGTCTGAACATTATAGAGACGTGGGAGGAAGTCGGCCTCCGTGCTGTTGCACGTGCCCATCTAAAAACAGGAGTACCGATAGCGACTCATACGGAGAAAGGATCGATGGCGGAGGAGCAGCTCAATCTGTTTGCAAGCGAAGGCGTTTCGGCCGAAAATATTGTTCTATGCCATTTGGATCAAAATTCTGATTTTGACCTGCATAGGAAGCTCGTTGGGAAGGGAGCCTTTCTAAGCTACGACTCAATTCCTAAGCCGCAATATAAGACTGAGCAACGCTCGATTGAGTTTATCGCTGAGCTCGCTAAGGAGGGGGGGCATCGGCAAATCATCGTAGGCGGTGATTTTCGCGTAAAAGCTATTATAAGGGCTATGGCGGTCATATCGGCCTTGACTATCTTCTAACCGTTTATTTGCGGAAGCTAGCATCTTTTCTTGAAAAGGAAGGGTTGGATGCAAGTAAAATTGTTGACGATATCTTTCGAGAAAACCCGAAGCGTGCCTTAGCCTTACGCCGGTTGGCGAATAGATAGAGGATAACTACAGGCCAAGAATCGATGATTAATCATGAAAAAGACAGCTTAAAAAGGAGTATGGATGCTTGCATGGAACAACAATTGATCGA
This sequence comes from Bacillus sp. JCM 19058, assembly GCA_001310555.1. Next base: position 70,830 of record BAXO01000013.1, on the reverse strand, counting down.
AACAGATGTATTAGTGCTAGGTGGTGGTGCCGCTGGAACAACGGCAGCCATTTCTGCAGCTAGGCAAGGAATGGATGTAATATTAATAGAATCTCAAGGGTGCTTAGGCGGATCCCGAACGGCTACAGGAGTTGATACCTTTTACGGTTTTTATACTCCAGGCGAGCAATCAAGGCGGATTGTCGGGGGTCTTCCATGGGAAGTGGTCGATAAGCTAAAAGAGGAGAAGGCTTGCTTTGAACGACCGAACACATACGGTGCAGGGACAGGAATTACCTATGATGTTGAACAATTAAAAGTAGTTTACGAGGAAATGGCTTTAAAAGCTGGGGTTCGGATGCTATTTCATACTTATGCCAGTCGAGTCGAAGAAAAAGACGGATTCATTAGTGGCATTACGATTACTAATAAAAGCGGACTAACGAACGTAAAAGCAAAATGGTATATCGATACGACAGGCGATGGAGATATTGCTGCACGAGCTGGCGCCCCTTTCGAAAAAAGCGATATGAATGAAATTCAATCGTTAACAACGATTTTCTTTATGGGGAATGTAAATGTTGAGGAAGCCAAAAAAAACGACCCATCCAGAATTAGCTCAAAAGATGAAGGAAGCTAATCGTAGCGGAAAGTATAAATTACCAAGGGAAGACGGTTCTTGGCATATTACTCCGAACCCTGGAATTGTTCAAGCGAATATGGTTCGAGTTCCGTCGGTAGATGCAACTGATCCATTCGCGCTAACTCTTGCCGAAATAGAGGGCAGAAGGCAAACGCAGGAATACGTAAAGTTTTTAAAGCATGAAATTCCGGGGTTTGAACAAGCATTTTTGGTTTCGACCAGTCAGCATATTGGCGTCCGGGAAACACGTAGGATTATCGGTGAGTATATTTTAACTGAAGAAGATGTCATTAACGGAACGAAGTTTGCCGATGCAATCGCTTGCTGCGGAGCTCCAATTGAAGACCATGTTTCAGGCTCTGGAACACGCTGGGCATACGTTCAAGGGGATGGGGTTTATCATATTCCTTTCAGGACGCTCCTCCCCCAAAAAGTAAATAATTTACTAGTTGCAGGAAGGTGCTTGTCCGCTACTCATGGAGCACATGCCTCTGCAAGAAACTCTGCTCAGTGCATGGCAATGGGACAAGCAGCAGGAATAGCAGCAGGCTTAGCAAAGAAGAGCAATGTTATGTTTCGCCAATTAGATTACCATGCTTTAAAAGACGAATTAATCAAACAAGAGGTTATGCTTTCACCAGAGAATTCAACAGAGGCATAGTCATCGTTCATTTAATTAGAATATTCCAAATTATGGATCAATTAGTATCCGAATGAACGGAACTAGTTGAAAGGCGTGTAAAAGCTCGACTTTTTTAACTAAAAAGGAGGAACAATTTTATGAAATTAGGTTGCATTAACTCGTGCTGGTTCGGTTCAGACATTAATTATTTCGAAGGGCTAGCAAAGATTAAAGAAATTGGATACGACACGATTGACATTGACCCGGATTTTAATTTTAAATCCTACGATTTAAAGAAGATTAAAGAAATTTGTAAGGAGCTAGAATTACCGATTATTTCTATGGTTTCGGCTTATCCAGAAATGATTGCATTGCAGGAACACGTCCGCCGGTATGCGATAAATAGTTACAAAAAGCTAATTGATATGGGCGTCTTTCTGGAAGCAGAAAGCTTGCTAGTCGTATTAGGTGAATACATTTGGGAGAAAAACGTAATCGCACCTGAAGTTCAATGGGGTTATGCTGTTGAAGCAATTAAGGAGCTTTCCGAGTACGCAGCTAAGTGTGATATGAACGTGCTTGTAGAGCTCGAGCCCTTCCATTATTCCCTCGTAAAAAAATATCGATACGATGGAAAAGTTCTTAAATGATGTCAATATGCCAAATTGTTTAGCCAACGTAGACTTAGGACACTTACATGTGCAAGGAGTTGCAGCAAGTGAGATCGGACGACTGAAAGGGAAAATCGGCGGAGTTCATTTATCAGATAATGATGGAACCGTTCATAATGACTGGCCGACCGGTAGAGGGAATGCCGATTTAGCGGGGTATCTTCAGGAAATAAAAAAAGGCCGGCTTTGACGGTGTTGTTTCCTGTGAACTCGAGTTTTCACCAGTGCCGGATAAGATCGTGGAGTGGGTTACGGAATGCTATGAAGAAACGTCGAAATTGATGAATGAGCTCGAATTAAGGCAGTCCTAGCGATTATTAATGAGCTTGAAAACAAAATATGCGGGGAGGTCTTTCAGTGAAAATAGGATTCGAATTGGATTATATCCCTCGTTACTCTATTAAAAACCAGTGGAATATAGGAATTGTTGGGTCTGGATTTATTATTCAGGAATGTCACTTGCCCGCTTATCTAAAGGCCGGTTATCAAATTAGTGGGGTGGCCTCACGTACGTATGAAAATGCCAAGAAGGTCGCTGAACAATTCGAGCTTCAGAAAGCGTATTCATCAGTAGATGAATTGTTAAGAGCGCCAGAAATAGACGTAGTTGACATTGCGGTTCCCCCTCATTTGCAAAAAGACATTGTGCGAGAAGCAGCCAAACAAGGGAAGCATGTCTTGGTCCAAAAGCCGATAGCGACTCATTTAACGGATGCTAAGGAGATCGTCGATATTTGTGAGGAAGCTGAAGTGAAATTAGTCGTCAATCAAAACGGGCGCTTTGATCCCGCGATTCGAGCAGCAAAGAATCTTATTGATAAAGGCTATATCGGTAAGCCTGTGCTGGCAACTATTCAATTGAGGTATAAGCCGCATTGGCAAGAGTATCAGAAGGAATACGAAAGACTGATGTTTTTATTTATGAGCATTCACCATTTGGATCAATTCCGGTTCTGGTTCGATACGCCAGAGCGGATTTATGCTAGTGCAGCACCGCACCCTAATGGGGATTACAAAGGCGAGTATTTAGGCGCCTATCAGCTAGAATACGATTCTGGTTTTTTTGGCAACTGCTGTTGACGATGGATTTACTTGGGATCCCCCAGATTATGGCGTTTATTACAAAATTGAAGGCACAAAAGGGGTTATAAAAATAAACGTTGGCTGGCCAACTGGAGGGCCAAGCGAAATTAAATTCTATTCAGAGCCGTTAGGGCATACATGGTATGCACCGGATTTATTAGGAAGCTGGTTCCCAGGGGCGTTTGAATTTACGATGGCTGAGCTCCTGCATTCGATCGAAAATGGAACAGAGTCGTCGATAAGCGGAAGGAACAATTTGAAGACTATGGCCATGGTCGAGGCTTGCTATTTATCCAGTCAGCAGAAGCGTGCCATAACGGTTCGAGAGCTTTTATAAAGTTTGGAGGGGAAGCTATGCGCTTTAAAGATCGGGTCGTCGTCGTTATTGGTGGAACAGGTGGAATCGGATTGGATACAGCAGCTAAGTTCGCTTCGCAAGGGGCATCAGTTGTGATAACAGGCCGTAATCAAGAACGGACTGCAGAAAAGGCAGAAGACGTAAAGAAAAAAGCGGTCTATGCCGACCGCATTCTCCCTATTCACGGTGACGCGACCAAATCAGAAGACGTTCAATCTATTTTTGACGAAACAATGAGCGTGTTTGGAAAGGTCGATATATTAGTTCATGTCACTGGGATTAGCGGTCGAAAATTTGGCGACGGCCCGTTGGATGAATGTACAGAAAATGGCTGGGATGTTGTGATGGAATCCAATCTTAAGAGCGTGTATTTAACGAACCATGCCGCATTAGGGATTATGAAGGAACAAAACGACGGTTCTATTGTCAACGTTTCATCTATTTTAGGAATGGTAGGGGCCCGAGAGCATTTTGTCACACATGCTTATTCTGCGAGCCGAGGAGCGGTCATCCAATTAAGCCGGGCAGCAGCAGTCTATTATTCGAAATATAATATTCGCATTAATGTCGTATGCCCGGGCCTACTCGATACGCCAATGTCGCAAAGGCTGTTACTGATGATACTATTCGCGAAGCGTTAACTGAACTGCAGCCATTGTCACCACATATAGGCTATCCAGACGATGTCGCTCAGGCAATTCTTTTTCTGGCATCAGAGGACGCAAAGTTTATGACGGGTGTAGCACTACCAATTGATGGCGGTTGGACGGCGCAATAACCGTCCTGACATCAATGATTCGTATCGTAAGGGAATGATGAATGTGGAGCGTTACTATATCGGTGTTGATCTTGGGGGAACAAAAATTAAAGCCATAGCGATTGACAATCAAGGCACAGTCTTTATGAAGCGAAAGGTCCCCACTGATGGTCATCTTGCAAGGACGCCGTAATCAAAAGAATGGTTGAGCTTGTATTGGAAGTGGAAGAGGCACTTAGTCACCCAATTGCCGCTGTTGGAGTGACCGTTCCAGGTATCATTCATATGAAGAAAGGGACGGTAGAACTTATGCCTAACTTCCCCGATCAGTGGAGAGGTGTAGCATTACAAGCCTATTTGAAATCCATCTTACAGCTCCCTGTTTATATGCTGAACGATGCAAGGGCAGCCACTTATGCTGAAAAGAAGTTTGGTGTCGCCAAGCCGTATGATAATTTTGTCAGCTTCATAATTGGAACTGGAGTGGGAGGCGGTATTGTTCACAAAGGTCAATTACTGTTAGGGAGTAGAGGGGTTGCCGGCGAGCTCGGACACCAAATCGTCGAGCCCCACGGCCTTCCGTGCGGATGCGGAAATAGGGGGTGTCTAGAAACCGTAGTGAGTGGTCCTGCGATCGTAACAGCAGCGATTCGCTATATAAAGCAAGGAGCACAGACGAATATGCGCTCCCTCATTCAAGGAGACATAAACGTGTTAACGCCTGAAATAGTCAATCGAGCGGCGCTTTCAGGAGATGCTGCCGCGCTGGAAATTTTTCAATCGGTCGCTTCATATATCAATAGGGCAATATTAAATGTCAAAGCTATTCTAAATCCAGAGGCAATCGTTTTTGGTGGCGGTGTCGCTCAGTCAGAGTTATTGCTAAAGATGATTAAAGAGGAAGTGAAGAAAAATAATGATGTGCTTTTCCCTCATGCACTAGGTGAAATGCAAATTGAACGCTCTACATTCTCCGATCTATCAGGCGCTATTGGCGCAGCGGCGTGGGCTATAGACTTGGAAGAGCGAGATGTATGATAAAAAATACGGTGCAATCATTAAAAAAAAGAGAACAAGGATCGGGAGAGTATTGGGTAGGAGAGCATTGGAGTGGACTAAGTTCGTGTAAAAATGAGGACGGTTAAAAGGAAGCGCTACCAGCATTAACGATGCTGATCCAATTGAATTAGCGAAGCGCAACGACAATGAACGAACGATGTGACTACTGAACGGAGGAAGAATAACAATGGTAAAAAGGAAAAAGAATTATTTATTCACTAGCTCTATGCTTGTATTCGTTATTTCAATAGTTCTAGTTGGGTGTTCTTCTGGTGAAACAGTCGATTCAGACAGTGAAGGGAAAACGACCGTTACATTTTGGCACTCGATGAGCGGCGAAAGCGGTGACGCAATGGGTGCTGTCATCGAAGAATTCGAAAAACAACATCCGGATATAGCGGTCGATGCTACGTATATAGCAAGTCAAGGCGAGGGACAGAATGAAAAGCTACTAACTGCCGTAGCGGGAGGGAATCCCCCTGATGTCGCCTATTTCGATCGCTTTGAAATCGCCTCTTGGGCTCATCGTGATTCACTTGAAGATCTTACGGAGCTTGCCGAAAGGGACGGTGTCACGAAAGATAAATACTACGACTTTGCTTGGGAAGAAGCGGTTTTTGACGAAAAGCTCTACGGAATACCGACATCTACAGGTTCTAGATTAGTTTTTTTTAACAAAGATCATTTTGAAGAAGTTGGCTTAGACCCAGAAAATCCACCGTCAACGATAGCTGAACTTGAAGAGGCAGCTGAAAAGCTAACGAATAAAAAAAGGGAATAATTTTGAGAGGATCGGCTTTATTCCTTGGTACGGACAAGGGTGGTTTTATGGCTGGGGCTGGGCCTTTGGCGGCGAGTTTTATGACCCTGAAACGAATACCGTCACAGCTAACGACCCTAAAAATATCGAAGCAATGGAGTGGCTAACTCAATTTGCGCAAGAATACGACGTAGAAGATATCGCTGGGTTTACTGACTCACAAGGCTCGGGAGCCATGGATCCATTTCTTACCGGACAAATTAGTATGAAGGTCGATGGGAACTGGAGTGTTGCTGTCATCGAGAAATTCAATCCCGATTTGAATTATGGAGTATTCCCGGTTCCTACTCCAACTGGAACAGACTACAACACTTGGTCTGGCGGTTGGTCGGTAGTGATGCCTAAAGGGGCAAAGGAAAAAGAGGCGGCTTGGGAGTTTATGAAGTTCTTTGGCGATGAGGACGGACAGAGAATTTTTAGCGAAATCAGTAGGGACTTTATTGCGATAGAATCAGTAAACCTAGAGATCGGATACGGTGAAGATCCTATTTTTAAACAGTTTTTAGACATCATGCCAGAAGCGAAAAACCGTCCGATCATCCTGAAGGGTCACTTTATTGGAATGAACTAGCCGATGCTGTAGAAAATTCAATTCGTGGCATCGGAACTCCGGAAGAGAACTTAAATACCGTGACGCAAAAGGTTCAGGATGCTCTAGACAAATAAATGGTTGGGAAGACAAGGATAGGCTCCTTGTCTTTCATTTGAAAGATAAAAAAAGTATAAAATTTGGCTTTTATTTAAGCATAGCCACGTCCAGCGCGGGTGCCCAGCAACTAGCAAACTTGTCCGATAAGTCAACATCAGCTCCTACGTCTCTATGCTTCCTTTACGTTCGTCGACACAGTCCAGTTTGTACGTTGTTAAAGTGGGCGCTTTGCGCTTTTGTTCACATTCCATTCGCTCGATCGCATTAGTTTACATATTCTAGTTAGAATATTGGGAATAAATGAAAAATAATACAAAGTATAGCTCTACTATCAAAAATCTTACAAGAAAAAAAGAATGTCTTTTTAAAGGGAGGACTACTTTTGGAGCCTACAAAGGAAACAACTACTATTGAGCCTTCTTTTTCACGTGGAAAGAAAAAAAGGTTAAAAGGTTCGTTAATTGGTTGGCTGTTTGCTTCGCCATGGATTATAGGTTTGGCGATATTTTACGCTTTCCCACTCGTTTCGTCATTTTATTTTAGCTTTACTGACTATAGTATTCTTCAGCCAGGCGGTTTTGTCGGGTTTAAAAATTATACAGACCTTTTTAATGATCCGTTATTTTGGAAGGCGATTTACAACACGGTATATTTTGCGGTCTTTTTTTGTTCCTTTAAGCATCATTTTCGGTGTAGCCTTAGCTATGATGTTGAATATGAAAGTAAAAGGAATGGCGATTTATCGGACGATATTCTTTTTGCCGACACTCGTTCCACACGTAGCGTTAGCCGTGCTTTGGATGTGGCTTTTGAATCCGGGGTTCGGTTTAGTAAATAGCTTGCTAGAAATGGTCGGTATTACAGGCCCTAGATGGCTTGGGAGTATAACTTGGTCTAAGCCATCGTTAATTTTAATGTCATTATGGGGAATCGGACAAGCCGTGATCATTTACTTGGCAGGTCTCGGGGATATTCCGGAAGAATACTATGAAGCAGCGAGGTAGATGGGGCTAATTGGTTTCAAAAAAACGTTTCATGTGACATTGCCACTATTAACTCCTGTCATTTTCTTTAACTTAGTTATGGGAGTCATTGGAGCCTTTCAACAATTTACGTTACCGTATACGATGACACAAGGCCAAGGGACGCCAGCTAATTCGTTAACATTTTATGTCATGTACTTATACGATAACGCCTTTAATTACTTCAAAATGGGGTATGGTTCGGCTATGGCCTGGATCCTGTTTATCATTATTATGACGTTAACAGCTATCATATTTTTTACGTCAAAACGTTGGGTCCATTATCAAGGGAAATAAGGAGGTAAATTACTATGGAACCGATAGTTAAAAAGAGGATTAAATTAACTCTTGCTCAAGTTTGTTTACTAGCGGCATCAGCTTTTTTCATTATTCCATTTTTGTGGATGGTATCAACGTCATTGAAACCAATAACACAAATATTTACATATCCACCAGAATGGATCCCTGAGCCTTTTCTTTGGCGAAACTATCTTGAGGCAACAGAATACATTCCGTTTTTCGTTTACTTAAAAAACACCGTCGTCATTACGGTTTTGAGTACGATAGGGTGATCATTTCGTGTCCACTTGTAGCTTACAGCTTTGCTAAGCTGGAGTGGAAAGGACGGAATACGGTATTTGTATTGACAATGGCAGTTATGATGATTCCAGCCCAAGTGACAATGATTCCACTGTTTTTACTGTTCAACAAGATCGGTTGGGTAGGAACGCCACTCCCATTAATTATTCCAGCATTTTTTTGGAGTTCCTTTTTCAATCTTTTTATTGCGCCAATTTTTCAAAGGTCTCCCAGATTCCTTAAGAGATGCCGCAAAAATTGACGGAGCAAGCGAATTTCGCATCTATTGGCAAATTATGCTGCCGCTCGCAAAGCCTGCCATTTTGGCGGTCGGTTTATTCCAATTTATGGCTAGCTGGACAGACTTTATCGGGCCGTTGATTTATTTAACCGATGAAGCGCAGTATACGTTATCATTAGGACTGCAACAATTCCAAAGCCAGAAAGGTACGGAGTGGGGACTTATGATGGCGGTATCTACGATGATGACGCTTCCGATTATTGTTCTATTTTTCTTCCTACAAAGAACCTTCATTCAAGGAATTACGTTTAGCGGGATTAAATAAAGGAGTGCATCGTTAAACAGCGAAAACAAAATATAAAAAGGCGCTTTCTCCTATTAAAAAGGAGAAGACGCCTTTTCCATGCTATTGCTTACTCTTTTCGTACCATTGCTTAAATTTTTCTAATTGATTCGTTGTACTTAGTACCGTTGGATAACGCGACGCGACTGCAAATTGCTCTTCTGTATCAACAGGCCAAACGACAATTTGGACGCCCGCTTCATCACATACATTGACATAGTAATCAGATAAGTATTCAATTCGAAGCGATAAAAACTTGGCATTGATCTCCTTCATAAGTGGTAATACAGCTGGTGTAGCTCCGTGCTGAATAATACCTAAGGCGATGTCGTCGTCCAATTCCCGCATTTTCATAATTGAATAATGATCGAAGGAATTGACATAGACGTGTTCCTTCATCTCGGTTTCCTCGATCACGCTGAGAACCTTTTCCTCCAATCCGTCGTAAAGAAAGCCTTGCTGTTTCATTTCAACACTGACGTGCATTTTATTTTTAGCAAATAGGAGAGCTTCCTCTAAAGTAGGTACAGTTTCCGTAGCACCAACCTTCAGCTCTTTCAATTCAGCTAAGGTAAAATTTTTGACAAGCCCTTTGCCATTTGTTGTTCGATTCACCGTTCGGTCATGCATTAAAATGGGTACTCCATCCTTGCTAAGGTGAACATCGAGTTCTAAATGAGTAAAGCCTAATCGATAAGCAGCATCGTACGATAATATCGTGTTTTCAGGATACTTAACCGGGTATCCTCTATGGGCAAGCGCATTGATTTTCATTTTTCCTCCTTTGAATTCGCATTATTCATTGGCGTTTGAGCTTCTGTTCTTTCATACCGTTCCATTGCTGAAGTTATAGCGTCATTGGCTTCGTCTAGCTTTTCTGAAATATTCGCATCATTTTGCAGTATATCTTCAAAAGCATCTTCCATAATGACGCGGATATCTGGATAAACGCCAATGTACGCACCTTGTGTGACATGATTGACATCTCCTAGGTGCAGTTGATCTAATGCCGTTTGGAAAGCAGGGTATTCTTCTAAATACTCAACATACGTCTCTGTTTCATGAACATCCTGGCTCACTGGAAAATAACCTGTTCTTGTTGTCCATTCCGCTTGAATCTCTGGTTCAAGTAAATATTTTACAAACTCCCATGCTGCATCCTGGGTTTCCTCAGGTATCCCGTCAAATATCCATAGCGAAGCACCGCCAATAACGGAACCATTTGCATTTACTCCGTCGGGAATTGGATACAGCGAAATGCCTACTTCAAAGTCAGCATTTTCGATAATCGGTACAGCAGCTGATGAGGATTCGACGAACATTGCGGTTGTTCCCGCAAAAAAATGCATCACGAGCATCGTCACCACTGCGGCCAAAGTTACCGTATATCCCTTCATCATACATTGACTTTATCCAGGAGAGGGCGGTAACCATTTCTTCATTATTAATGGTCGCCTCGGTCGCTAAATCAGCACGGCCATTTTCGTTGTTCGCCGTATATCCCCCTTGGTTGACGACAAGCTGTTCAAAATGCCAGCCATAATTCCTAATGTTCATGCCGTATTGCTCAACATTTGAACCTGAACCGATGGTCAATTCCCTAGCGGCCTCTTCATATTCGCTATAGGTGTGGGGCGGCGATTCAGGATCGAGACCGGCTTCTTCAAACGCATCCTTGTTATAATAAACAACTGCGATCGAAGGATTAAACGGCATAGAATACAGCTGTCCATCCATTTCATAGCGGCCTAGTACATGCTCTTCGAACGATGAGATATTAAAGTCATCGGCATCAATGAATTCCTGCATCGGCTTAATATAGCCAAGATCGATCATTGGCTTTGTTGATTCTTCATTTAACTGCATTAATGCAGGGACTTCCTCTGTCCCAATGACTGAATTGATTTTTGTAAAGCCGTCGCGATACGTTCCTTGGAATATAGGGTCCACCTGTACGTCGTCCTGGCTTTCGTTATATTCATCAATAATATCCTCTAAAACGGTTAAATTGTTTCCTGACATTGAATGCCAGAAGTTAACAATCACTTTCCCGTCATCTGTCGTTCCGTGCTGCACATCTGAGCCTGTTGAACATGCGCCGACAAGCAATAAGGCCATACCGCCGCTAATGACTAACCCTTTTTTTCATCATAAACATTATACCACTCCTCTGCTATTTTTGAGAATAAGAGACTAACCCTTCCTTCAAGTATTTATGACCAATAATTAAAATAATTAGGGTAGGAAGTAGAACCATAATAATCCCTGCCATAATAATCGGAAATGCATTTTGCTCCTCCTGGGAAATGAGCATATTTAAGCCAATTTGAACCGTTCGTATTTGATTGCTGTTCGTAATTAAAAGCGGCCATAAATATTGGTTCCATGACGTAATGAATGAATATACGCCTAGCGCTGCCAGAATAGGCTTTGACAGCGGAATGACGATCGTCGAGAAGTATCGAAAACGTGAGCAGCCATCCATTCGGGCTGCCTCATACAATTCAGTTGGCAGCGTGAGAAAGTGTTGCCGCAACAAAAATATTCCTAAGGTCGAAGCGAGATGGGGGACGATGAGTCCCGGAAATGAATTGAGCCAGCCTAGCCTAATGACCGTGTCATAATTTGGGATGATCGTTGCTTCCCAAGGAATCATCATCGTAGACAAAATAATTAAAAAGAAAAATGTTTTTCCTTTAAAGGGAATGAAGACGAGAGCAAATGCTGCTAAGCTGCTCGTAATCAAATGTCCAGCCGTAATAAAACTAGCAAACACAAAGCTATTAACAATAAAATGAAGGATCGGCGCTGTTTGTAATGCATAGTGATAATTTTCAAACGTGATCGACCTCGGGATAAATGAAAGTATGCTCTGTTCCCCTGTTGGTGAAATGCTAATTAAAAACGCAAAGATAAGAGGGAATAAAATAAGAATAGAGGCGATGACTAACAGAATTTGTCTAATGGTTTTCTCGACTAGAATCATTGATAATGCACCCTCTTTTCTCCCCATTTAAATTGCAAAAAGGTAATTAAGATAATAAGACAAAACAGGAATATTGCTTGAGCAGAAGCCAATCCGACGTTATAGCGGACGAAGGCATCCTGATAAATAGAGTACACGATAAGGTTAGTCGCCCCCGACGGCCCTCCGCCTGTCATCAAGTCAATTTGTGCAAAGGACTGGAACGAATTAATCACCATGATGATCGTGACAAAGAAGAGAATTGGCGATAGCTGAGGCACTGTAATATGAAAAAAATTGCTTCTGCCATCCTGCCCCGTCCATTTTAGCTGCTTCATAAAGTTCATTTGGGATATTTTGCAAGCCCCCGAGCAAGACGATGAAATTAAAACCAATATTAATCCAAATGGTTGGTAGAGCGATAGCAAGCAAGGCCCAATTGGAGTCGATGAGCCAGCCTATCCTTGAAATGTTAAACAGAGCAAGTAGTTCATTAAATAAACCGAGATCTGGATTATAGAAAAAGCGGAATATAACAGCGCTAGCTGCGACTGACACGCCAAGCGTCACCGAAAAGATTAGCTTGTAGACGGTTCCCCCTCTAACCTTGCCGTTTGCCAATACAGCTAAAAATAAAGAAACGATAATAGTCGCTGGCACGACGTAAAGGACAAATAAAAACGATGCTCCTAAGGTCGACAAAAACTGGGATGATTGAAACATATCGATATAGTTTTGCAAGCCATCAAACATAACAGGCTGCCGCTGGCGATTAACGACGAAGAAACTAAGATAAAGCGTCCGAAGAATCGGATAGAAAATAAAAACAAGAAAGATAACAAGGGCTGGTGCTAAATACAGCAAGGCGCTCGCAAAGTTTTTTTGCGGCTACTCGATTGTTCATGCGGTTCCTCACTTTCTAATCCTTTACCATTCAAAATTAAGATAGGATTTTTTTAAAGTTTTTCTGCTCTATCGTTCGTTCCATAGCACGTGACAAATCATCAATACTTCGGATTGAGTAGAAAGAAGAGGGGACTAGCTTTCTTAATAAGTCTTGATACGCTTGCACTTTAAAATAATCCATCAATCTCTCAAAATCATTTGCTATACTCCTTGAGCTCCCATAAAGTGTTATCCCTTTTTCAAGTACATCTCTTGTATTGATCGGAACTCTACTCTCAGTTACCCCCATTAAGACAATCTTACCTTCAGGTCGATGACTTGAATTGCTTGGTTAATCGCCCCCTCACTAAACGCTCCTCCTGTACATTCAACGATCGTCTGAACCCCAATTTTCTGGGAGAAATCAAACTCTTGAACAAGATGTGTTTCAGCGAATTCGAATTGTGTAAGCTTTTCAGCTATCGCACCAAAGACTACAAGTCGCTCTTTTGGAACTTGATACACGACGGATAGCATAGCTGCCGTTAAATAACCTACTGGGCCATCGCCAAAAACAGCTATTTTTCCTTTGTCGAGACTCGATTTCACATGCTCTAACGCCCGTAATCCGACTGAGGAAAGCTCAGCTAAAACAGCAATTTCGTCTGGCACCCCCGCTGGAATCTTTACAACATTTTCGGCAGGAATGACAAGATATTGCTGCCCAATCCCGTCAAAACCGCTCCCCAAAAAAAACGCTCTTTTCCGCGTAATTATCCGCCACACCTTGTGAGCTTCCATCCGAATCTAACAATCTCTCAGATATGTTCGGAACAATGACAACACGCTCGCCAATTTGTACGGATTCTTCCCTTGAAGCGGTAATGACACCAATTCCTTCATGAAACAAAGCCATCGGCAGTTTTTTTAGCCAGCGCTTCCTTTCTTCTGTTGCCCGTATAATAGCGCAAATCGGCATGGCAAATACTTGCTAATGAGGCTGTACGACGACATCACCATCGTTTAGCACGTGTGTTAGCATGACCTCTTTGAATTGGTAAGGTTCTGTTAGCTGATAAGCCTTTGAGGTAATCTGCCTTTTGTTTCCCATTCACTCACTCCTCAATCAAAATGTTCATTTATATTTATTTGAGCTTAATTATAAAGCGTTTTCACTCGAAGTCAACACAAATGAACAAATTTTAATTTCATTTACGATCATTTATATTTCTTTACACTCACTTCATGTTGTTTTTTTTTGAGAAACGTCCTATGATTATAGAGTCAGATTCGATCGTTCTATGATGCTGGTAGGAAAATGAAATATATTGTGAGAAATTAACAAACAAGAGGTGAAGAATAGCAATGCTGCCACTAGAGCGCCAAAAGAAAATTATTGAATTCATGAAGGAAAATAGGGTAGCGACCGTACCCGAGCTTTCTGCTCACTTTGACGTACATGACGCAACGATTAGGAGAGATCTATCATATCTTGAAAAAAAAGGTATGATGAAACGGACACATGGAGGAGTCATGATCGATGAGGATGTTCACTCAGAGCCCACTTTTCAGGAGCGTGAGTCCGCACAAACAGAAGAGAAAATGCGGATCGGTCAACAAGCAGCCAAAATGATTAACCATGGCGATAACATTATCCTTGATTCGGGAACGACTACTCTTCATATCGCCCATGCAATTGCGGATAAGCAAAACTTGACTGTCATTACGAACGATATAAACATTGCTGCAACTTTCCGGGCTTCCAACTCGATCAAAGTGATCGTCACTGGAGGAATTCTCTTTCCAGACAGCTACATGCTAAACGGCATGATCACGGACCATGTCCTTGAAACCGTTAACGTGCATAAAGCGTTTATCGGCACACCTGCCCTCCACCACGAAAAAGGGCTAACCCACTTTGATGAAGTGTTAGTGACCGCTAAGCGTGGCATGATCCGGGCAGCAAAACAAGTGATCGTAGTTACCGACCATACAAAAATCGGCGGCGTCTCATTACATACAGTAGCGAGTCCAGAGCAGATTCATGACATAGTGACGGGGAAAGAAGCTCACGAAGTCGACATTGCCGCCTGGGATAACCACGGCACGCACATCCATCTTGTCTAAAGTGAAACTAACAGTAGTATTTTTTTCTCTCCATGATCAGGAATCGCCGAATGGTGAGTATGTTCGACAAAAGTTTTCGTCTGCGATCGAGCAGTTTAAAGCGTAGGTTAGAGACGAAAGCAGTCGGACGGTAAAATGGAAAACAAAAACCTATGATCCTTTCGAAAAATAATGCTACAATTTTAATGATTAAGATATGTGAAAAGGAGGCGTTTCCAATGGCTTTTAAAATTGCGTTTATCGGCGCTGGGAGCATCGGCTTCACTCGCGGTTTGTTACGTGATTTATTAGCTGTACCGGAGTTTCACCAAATTGAGGTTGCCTTTACCGATATTAATCAACGCAATCTGGAAATGGTACGGGAGCTTTGTCAGCGTGATATCGATGAGAACAAACTAATGATTACGATTGAGGCAACGACGGATCGAAGGGAAGCATTAAAGGATGCTCGCTATATTTTTAACGTTGTTCGCATCGGCGGGCTGGAAGCTTTCCAGCATGATGTTGATATTCCGCTCAAGTATGGAGTCGATCAATGTGTAGGTGATACCCTTTGTGCAGGCGGTATTATGTACGGTCAACGCGGGATCGCCGAAATGCTAAAGATATGTAAGGATATACGCGAAGTCGCCGCCCCCGAGTGCTTATTGTTAAATTACGCGAACCCGATGGCGATGCTGACATGGGCGTGCAATCGGTACGGTGGTGTCAATACGGTCGGCTTGTGCCATGGCGTACAAGGGGGACACCATCAAATCGCAGCAAGTG
Source organism: Bacillus sp. JCM 19058 (assembly GCA_001310555.1). Next base: position 55,259 of record BAXO01000013.1, on the reverse strand, counting down.
TTCGGACTAAAGCAGGAGGAAGTGGATATTATTTGTGCCGGGATAAATCATCAGACCTGGTACATTCAAATTAAACATCAAGGCAACGACCTGACCGGCGATTTGCTTGAAGCCTTTGAAAAGCATCCGCAGTTTAGCAAAACGGAAAAGGTTAGAATTGATATGCTGCGCCGCTTCGGTTATTATAGCACGGAATCCAACGGTCATTTAAGCGAGTATGTGCCCTGGTACCGAAAACGGGCGGACGAGCTCAATGAATGGATTGACCTTGGGACGTGGATCAATGGCGAGACAGGTGGTTACTTACGAGTATGTACCGAAGGACGCAACTGGTTTGAGGAGGATTTTCCGAACTGGATCAACGACCCAGCGCTCGTTTACTCGCAAGAAAATCGTAGTCAGGAGCATGGATCGTATGTGATCGAAGGGCTCGAAACGGGGCGCTTGTATCGTGGGCACTTTAATGTGGTCAACAATGGGATCATTTCAAATTTGCATGACGATGCGATTATTGAAGCACCAGGCTATGTCGATCGAAACGGAATCTCCATGCCTGCCGTCGGTGATTTACCACTTGGGTGTGCAGCTGTCTGCAATGCCAGTATTTCGGTACAGCGACTAGCTGTAGAGGCAGCAATTACCGGTGATGACAAGCTTTTACGGCAAGCTTTATGATCGATCCGCTCGTCGGCGCTGTTTGTAACCCTCCCGAAATTTGGCAGATGGTTGACGAAATGCTTGTGGCCCAAGCGGAATGGCTGCCCCAATACGAACAGGCGATTGCCGAGGCTAAACATCGGCTCGAAAATGAGCCGTTACTTCCAACGAAGGATTATGAGGGTGCCGCTCGATTAAAGGTGAAGTCTGTCGACGAAATGCGGGAAAACCGTCAAGCGGCCAATAAAAATGCAAGCGCAGCAGACAAAGCTATCGAGCGTCCAGCAGCAGACGAATAGAATATAGGTTCCAATCAATCGAAGCGATTATTCGGAGCAAAACGAATAAGAGCGCTTTCGCGTGATGAGAGGAGGGACGGAAGCTGTGAAGGAGATCAAGTTGTGGCCAAACGGTGCCCCACAGGCTCGCGGGACGTCGGACGAAGATTGCCCTGCGCTTACACCGTTTTTATTGGACGAGGGCGACAGTCCTGCTGTCATTGTCTGTCCCGGTGGGGGCTATGCGAGAAGGGCAGAGCACGAAGGAGAGCCCGTGGCCGAGTGGCTCAATTCCATCGGGCTCTCGGCTTTCGTTTTACGCTATCGGGTCGCGCCTTACCGCTACCCTTGTGCGCTGCTTGATCTACAACGGGCAATCAGGACAGTACGCTCTCGCTCGTCTGAGCTTGGCATCGATCGTGAGCGTGTAGCTGCCTTAGGCTTTTCGGCAGGAGGACATCTTGCGGCTTCGGCCGGAACGGCATTTAAGACAGAGCCAACAAAGGCAGTCGATTTAATTGACAATGAAGATGCAAGACCCGACCTGTTACTGCTTTGTTATCCGGTGATCTCGATGGATAAGGCGATTGTTCATCGTGGCTCGCGCCTGAACTTAATTGGGGAAGGGGCGTCAGCTATGCTTGCCGACGATGTGTCGATTGAGAAGAGGGTAACAGGCGATACACCGCCAACTTTTATTTGGCATACTTCCGATGACGAAGGAGTCCCGGTCGAGCATAGTTTGTTGCTTGCCGCCGCTTTAAAAAAAAGCACAGCATTCCCTTTGAGCTTCACGTTTATCCGAAGGGCAGACACGGATTAGGACTCGCTCAGAATGAGAAGCACGTTTCCTCGTGGACTGACGCCTGTGCCAGCTGGTTGATGCTGCATGGCTTTAGATAATCTGTGCATCTGCTTCAACAATTCGACAGCCGCCATCGATAAGAAATGTCAGCAGAGTAGCAAACGAAACAAAGATGAATCAAACCGGTCGAGTTTGATTCATCTTTGTTAATGTTTAACCGTTACCGTTTATTCGTAAGATTGTTATAGCTGATCGTAATACTGTCAAGTGCAGAGCCCTCACAACGATCCTGCTCGACGATAAACCATTGCGTTCCGGCATTTTTTCCTGATGCGATGACGGCATCAATATCGATGACACCATTACCTACTTCGGCAAACGTTTTTTTCCGGTTCGGTTTTCATATCTTTTAAATGAACGAGTGGGACACGCTGATGATATTTTTCAATATATTCGGTTGGAGATATTCCAGCAAACTCCACCCAGAAAATGTCGCACTCTAATTGGACGAGTTCCGGGTCTGTGTTTTCAAAAATCAAGTCGAGCGCATATTTACCATCGAACGATTCAAATTCAAAATCATGATGATGATAAACAAACTGGATCCCGGCTGCTTTCGTCGCTTTGCCGACTTGATTGAATAACTCGGCAAGCTTCAAGTAATCCTCTTTACTTCCTCTTTGCTCTTCAGTAAGATACGGACAAGCAATGTATTTTATACCAATTTCGGTATGGTAAGCGATGACAGCTTCTAAATCGTTTTCCAGCTGCTCAATTGGGACATGGCTGGAAATAGCCGTTAATTGCAATTCGTCAAGTGCCTGCTTGATTTCTGCGGCGGAATGACCGCCAAATCCAGCAAATTCGACCCCATCGTAGCCAATCTCTTTGACTTTTTTTTCAATGTTCCGAGAAAATCCTTTTCCGTGTCCTCGCGCAATGTATAAAGCTGTACACCTAATGGTAATGCCGCCATTTTTATCATCCCTTCAATTATAACTTGGACAGGTGGAAGATTAGCCGTGCTCCACCTGTCTCCAAAGTTCACTCACTTTTCATGCCAATTGCGTGATTATCATGGTGGTACGCTTTATTTACACCCGACATAGGTTAAGCGTTGATCGAAACAAACTGTTTTGTCTTGGCAGATTCAAGTGCAGCTAAGACAACATTGAGCGATTTCATCCCTTCCTGACCGGAGATGGAAGGAGGTGTATTTGTTACAATGCAGTTGACAAATTCATTGATGACGCCACTAGCGGTTTGACCGCCCTCTTCATTCGTAGCAATCGCTCCGACCTTGTACTGCTCGACAGTACCGTCGCGTAATTGAACGACAACTTGGACGTTCGGATCTTCCTTTACCTCAATGACGCCATTTTCACAATAAATGCTCGTCGTATTGTCCTCACCTTTGTAATAGGTCCAGCTGGCAGCCATTGTACCGATCGCGCCGTTTTTCATTCGTAATATACACGTCGCATTATCGTCGACATCGCCATCCTTGTGCAACGTTTCGACGAAAGCCCCAACTTCAACAACCTCATCGTCAAACAACCAGCGAATGAGATCGGTTTTGTGGACGCCAAGATCGCCCATAGCACCGACAAATGCCTTATCCTTTTGAAAGAACCAGCCGTCCTTGCCTTGGATACTCCACCCCTCCGGTCCGCCGTGACCAAATGTCGTCTTAAAGGTAAGAGCTTACCAAGTTTGCCCGATTGTAAAATTTCTTTTACTTTCACGTGAGGTGGCATTAAACGCTGGTTATGACCGATCATTAAAAACACATTGCTGTCCTTCGCTGCCTTAATCATCGCCTCTGCTTCCTCGAGGGAAGTTGCCATCGGTTTTTCGCAAAGCACGTGAGCACCGGCTTTTGCTGCGGCAATCGAAACTTTGGCATGGTCTGAATTTTGTGTACATACACTGACAGCATCTACTTTTTCATGAGCAAGAAGCTCCTCGTAGCTTGTATACGATTTTGCATTGAACTTCTGTGCGTATTCATCGGCGAGCTCTTTGTTTAAGTCGCAAAAGGCGACAAACTCAACCTTTGAATGGCTTGCATATTCTTTAATGTGGCGGTGCTTAGCGATGCTTCCGCACCCAACGACTGCTACTTTGATTTTTGACATAATCATTTTCTCCTCTCACTTGCGCGGTTGTTCAAATTGATGTGAAGCAGGGAAATTACACCCACCACATCTCCGTTAGCTGTTCTTTTAGGATCACTTGTTGTAGATTGGAAACTGCCTTTTCGAACCCTTCCTCGATCGAAAGCAGGCCGTCCTCATGCTCAATACTGACCGCACCATCGTAGCCGACAAGGCGTAAGGCGCTTAAAATGTCAGACCACGTTTTCATATCGTGACCGTAGCCGACCGTACGGAAAATCCAAGCACGTTCCTGCATATTAGCATAAGATTGCATATCCATTAAGCCAGACATATTGACGTTGTCTTGGTCAATGTATGTGTCTTTGGCGTGGAAAAAGTGAATCGCGTTTTCTTTTCCGAGAATCTTGATTGCTGCAACCGGGTCGATTCCTTGCCACCATAAATGACTCGGGTCGACATTGGCTCCAATTGCTTCGCCAGCAGCTTCGCGTAATTTCAACAATGTCGCCGGAGTATGGACGAGGAAGCCGCCATGGAGTTCTAACGCTACCTTAACATTGTGATCGGCAGCATATTGCCCCCACTCCTTCCAATAAGGAATGAGCTTTTCCTCCCATTGCCATTTGAGGATTTCACCGTATTCATTCGGCCAAGGCGCCATTGACCAGCTCGGTGCTTTGGCTCCTTCATATGCGCCAGGTGTACCAGAAAAGGTAGTTACAACAGGAACTTCAAGCTTTTCAGCAAGCTGTACGGTTTTGACGTACGTTTCGTGGCATTGCTTAGCAAATGTTTGATCAGGTGTAAGGACATTGCCGTGGCAGCTTAAGCTGCTAATCGTCAAGCCGCGATCCTCGACCGCTTTTTTGAAAGCTTTGAGCTTTTCCGGACTTTCCAGCAGCTCATCAGGGTTACAATGGGCATTTCCTGGATAACCGCCTGTTCCTATTTCAACGGTTTCAATTCCAAGACTTTGAACATAATCCAGCATTTCTTCAAACGGTTTTTCGGAGAACAATACAGTAAATACTCCAAGCTTCATCAATAAAACCTCCTAATTATTATGTTGATAAGTAATCGATGTCTTACGAACGATTAACGTTGTATCAAGCTTGATGGACGCTGCAACCTTTCCTTGCTCAAGCTCATAAATAAGGTTTTCCGCAGCTTTTTTCCCCATTTCAAAAAAAAGGAACAGCGACAGAAGAGAGGGGAGTTTCGAGTAACTCAGCAGTGTCGGTATTGTCATAGCCCACGATGGCGACATCCTTTCCGGGCTTTTGCCCATGCTCCCACAACCCTTGCATAAAGCCAATGGCCATCCGGTCATTGGCCGCCAAAACGGCAGTCGGCCTTTCCTTTAACTTAAAGTAATGCTTCGCAAACTGGTAGCCGCTTGTTCGGCTGTAATTGCCCTTAAACAGATAATTCTTTGGTAAGGAAAAATCTTCGATGGCTCGGTCAACACCCTTTTTTTCTGTCGAGGCTGTTAGAAAATTCATCGGGTCCGTTCAAAAAAAGCAATCGTTTGGTGACCTTGTTCAACCAGATGCTTCATTGCTTCATAGCTGCCGTCTACGTAGTCGGCATCGACAGAAGCGTCTTTTTCAGCTGAAATAGAGTTGCTTAACAGGACAAAAGGATACCCTTCTTCTCGTAGCAGCCGCAAATGCTCTCGTTCATCCATACGTGTTCCGAGTAATAAACATCCGTCAATTTTCTTATTTAAATAATAGTGGCGGTAGTCTACCTCCTTTTGCAAGGCATCGCGATAAAACAGGACCAAATCATAGCCGTGACTTCGTGCTGTTTCACCGGCGCCGCTTAAAATTTCTGAAAAATAGTAGGTGGACAGCATATGAACATTTGGAATATACGGAATAACGACTCCGATGTTCATGCTTTTTCTTCGCGCAACACTTTGAGCAAGCGCATTTGGGGTATAACCAAGCGATGTAGCTGCTTTTAGCACCTTGTCCTGGGTTTCCCTGTTCACTAAGCCGCGGTTGGAGAACACGCGCGATACAGTAGATTCAGAGACTCCTGCTAAAGTAGCGACATCCTTTCTTGTTGCCACAAACACCCCTCCTCTTTTTTGGGCAAAGCATGAAATTATCGATAGCATTTTTCATGCTTTGCACGCGCGTTCATTCCTTGCCCACATTATCTAATGAGAATTGTTGGCTGTCAATAGAAAGCGGTTAAATTTTTTTTCTCTCAAAATGAACAGCAGGAAAACTCTCACTTTAACAGGAAGTAGAAGGAACGTTCCGATTGGAGTATGCAAAACCGATACGGATACAAGCTGCATATGTAGTTTAAAAGGAAAGGTAGATGAGCCTTCAATTAGATTATAGAGCTTCTTTGCCTTGTCCTACTGAAAACGGACTCACTCATTTGAACAGTTGACTGAAAAGAGATATATGATTAAGTCTAGTTCATTCGTTTCTGATAAAATGTCCGACTTATGGATGGATCATCATTGATTTGTCCTATGGAGTTTACGGATCGCTGCTGAAGGAATATAATAGAGGAACACTTTCTATAAGTGGGTTTACGCCTGTTGATTCGGGACAAACTAGTGATAGATTGTATTGAAAGGCGGGTCAAGAGCGATGAGAAAGCAAGCTGTCATATTTGTGGGAGCTATAATTATGTCGGGCTGTTCATTTTATGGACAGGGGAATCTTTCACAAGCTGAAAACAGAGAAGAGCACACGGAAGAACCGGTAAGCTATGAAGAAAGACAGGAAGAGCTTTCAGCTATTCACGAACAAAGAGAATCGGGAGATGAGCTGGATGAGTCTCAAGAAGTAAACGAAGAGGTAGACGGTAATTATTTCCTTGAAGCTGAGTTCTTTAATGAAACGATCACAGTAGATGGACAAGCCGTTATTCAAAATCCAGAAAATGTCATGGTGTTTGTCAATCACGATTTCGCCTTGCCTGCTGAATATGCACCGGAGGAGCTCGCTATTCCAGATGTTGCTTTCCCATTTGATGGCGACTTAGAAAAGAAGTATTTGCGTCCTGAGGCCGCGGAAGCTTTAGAGCATTTATTTCAAGCCGCCGAAGCTGACGGGATGGAATTGTTTGCGATTTCGGGGTATCGTTCCTATGATAGGCAGGTCGCCATCTACGACAATGCCATTAACACTCATGGCGAGGACCAAGCTGTATCAGCAATTCCTGGGCATAGCGAGCATCAAACAGGGCTCGCAATGGATGTATCCAGCCGTAGTAATGATTTCGCTTTGACCGAAGCGTTTGAAGATACAGCGGAAGGCCAGTGGCTGGCCGACAACGCCCATGAGCACGGGTTTATTATCCGATATCCGAAGGGAAAAGAAGAGATTACCGGCTACGATTTCGAGCTTGGCACCTTCGCTTTGTGGGCAAGGACATCGCCGAAATTATTTACGAAAATGAGCTGACACTTGAGGAATACATGGAACAAGTGAAGAAGGCATAGTGAAAGGGAAGCTCTCCAAGTAAGTGGAGGGCTTTTTTGCTTAGGCGATAATAAGGGCATTCGGAACAGACTTACAGCAAGGGGAGTCATACTAGAGCACATAGGAAAATCTACCTTGCTTCGAGTGCAGGTTTTTCAAAAGGTGATAATAAGGGATTGCCTAGAAATGAACTGTCAGTTAAAATGACAGTATCCGTTTTTCTGAAAAAAACGGACAATTGAAATTGAGGAGAGCTGAGCTGAGATGAGTAGAGAGATTTTGTATGAGCAAACCGGGGTGGCGATGACATGTCGCTCCTATGAAGAGTATGTCGAAATGTTTAAGCTGACAACAAAGCAGCTGGAGAAAGGGACAATTCTTGATGTTGCCGCTGGAGCGTCGTCATTTGTGGCAAAAGCAAAAGAGGCCGGCTATGAGGCGAGTGCTGTCGATCCGCTTTATCGCCTTTCATTTGAGGAAGTGAAGGCGCACGCGACAAAAGAAATGCAAATCGCAGAGGAAAAAAATTGAACAAAATGCCGCTCGTTTTTTATGGGATTCCTATAAGAATTTACAAAACCATAAAGGAATTCGGCAGCAATCGTTGCAGCTGTTTCTTAAAAGCTACGAAAACGATAACGAGCTGTACGTTACAGGAGAGCTTCCGCGCTTACCTTTTAGCGATCATCGCTTTTCGTTAACGATGTGCAACCATTTCCTCTTCCTGTACCAAGCTCAATTTTCGCAAGCTTTTCACTACCGTGCGATTGCGGAGCTGCTTAGGGTGACGGCGAGGGGAGGAAGGATCCTTATTTACCCGCTTGTTGGCTTCAATACGGTCCTGTTTCCAGCTTTGAACGAGCTGATCACCGCCTTTACGAATGAGCAAGCGAAAGCGGAACTCGTTAATACAGATTTTCGCTTTCTTCCAGAGGCTACACAATTTTTACAAATAACGAAGCATTAGGCGAAAAAAAATGAGTGTGAGTCATCGACTCACGCTCATTTTGCTATGAACACATGTTAGAGTAGTGAAGTGCCGACCGTTGGCAATGCTTCAGCTCTCTCGATAAAAGGAATTTTCATAAAAAGCTAAATCGGGATATTTGTCAATAGCTGTCCTCATTTGAAACTCGTTTTCAAACAAAACGACGAGCCTTTCGTCCCGATCGGTGACTAGGTTGCGCTGGCTTTGCTTGAATGTGTTCATCTTATCCTCAGGACCGCTAACCCAGCGCGCGAACGAAAATGGCAATCGTTCTAGCTGAATATCGACGTGATACTCATGCTTGAGCCGGTGGACCAATACTTCAAACTGAAGTACACCGACGACACCGACGATTTGCTGTTCGGTGAAGCGATTAAAGGTTTTGAACAGTTGGACAGCGCCTTCTTCTGTAAGCTGCTGTAGCCCCTTCTCGAACGACTTATGCTTGAGTGCTTCCTTCACCGTAATCGCACTAAAATGTTCTGGTGAGAAGTGAGGCATTTCATCAAATTCAAAAGCCGCTCCCTCAACAAGTGTATCACCAATTCGTAAAGTACCCGGATCGAATAGACCAATAATATCCCCGGCGTACGCTTCTTCAACTAAGCTTCGATTTTGAGCGAGAAACTGGGTCGGCTGAGCCAGCTTCATCTGTTTGCTAAGCCTTACATGCTTAACGGTCATACCACGTTCAAACTTTCCTGAAGTAATTCGTAAAAAGCAATTCGATCGCGATGAGCCGGATTCATGTTTGCTTGAATTTTGAACACAAACCCGGAAAACGGTTTGTGAATGGTCGGATCGATGACTCCATTGTTGCTTTCACGGGGAGTAGGAGCAGGGGAAAGCTTTAAAAAGTGTTGCAGAAACGTTTGAACGCCAAAGCTGGAGATTGCACTACCGAAAAATATCGGTGTTAATTCGCCTTTGGCAATCAACTCTGGATCGAACGGATCGCCGGCAACATCAAGAAGCTCTAATTCCTCCCGAAACTGGGCGACGAGCTCGGCATCCTTGATAACGTCGTCAAGCTTCGGATCGTCTGGACCTGTCAGTTGGATCACATCAATCTCCTTAGGGTTATCAGGATTGTAGAGCTCGAGCTTTTTTTTCATGGCGATCGTAAACGCCTGAGAAAGATTGACCAATTCCTATCGGCCATCCCATAGGGTAGGAGCGAATACCGAGCAGGCTTTCAAGTTCCTCCATAAGGTCAAACGGGTCGCGTCCTTGGCGGTCAAGCTTGTTTATAAAGGTGAAAATCGGTATTCCGCGCAGCCGGCAAACTTTGAACAGTTTTTTTGTTTGTGCTTCTACTCCTTTTGCACAATCGATCAGCATCGTTGCAGAGTCGGCAGCCGTTAAGGTTCGGTACGTATCTTCACTGAAGTCTTCGTGCCCAGGTGTATCTAAAATGTTGACATGATAGCCATCATATAAAAACTCAAGGACCGAGCTTGTTACGGAAATTCCACGCTGCTTTTCGATTTCCATCCAATCGCTCATCGCGTGCTTGCTATTTTTTCTTCCTTTGACAGTACCGGCCTCACGAATAGCTCCTCCAAAAAGCAACAGCTTTTCTGTCAAGGTTGTTTTTCCGGCATCTGGATGCGAGATAATAGCAAAGGTACGCCGCGATTGGACTGCTTGTAAGTCGTTCATCTGATTTCCTCATTTCTATTTCGGTTTCCTGTACTCTTTAAAATAACATCGCTCAAGAGAAGCAGCCAAAATTTGAGCATTTCTATTATAACAAGACTGTAAAGTAGTTTCACCTGTCGATCGACAGATTACATTCTTATTACAATTTGTCGAATTGGGAAAATTGAAAAGGACTTCCTCATAAAAATAGCGAATATATGTTTCGAAAATGACTTAAAGGAGGAAGTCTGTGCCCGTCTGTTTCTGGCTTTAAATAAAAATTTTATCGCAGTATCCTTTTATTGGAAACAAAGATAGTTAACAAAATAGGAGAGTGTCAGAATGCCAATACATCGGTTTTTTTTGTTTTCTTTCTGCTCGCATTATTCATCACTTCAGGTTGTTCAGAAATATCGAACTCATCATCTTTAACTCATGTAGGACTATTATTAGAGGATGCGATTGACGATCAAGGTTGGAACAGTAAAGGCTACCAAGGTTTACTTAGTATTCATTCAAAGATGGGCATAGACGTTTCCTATAAGGAGGACGTCAATACGAAGGGCAAAACAGAAGCGGCTATTGCCGACCTGGCTAATCAAAATGTCGAGCTAATTTTTGGGCATGGGCGCAGCTTCGCTGATTATTTTTCGGCAGCGGCAGCGGAGTATCCGCAGATTCATTTTGTCAGCTTTAACGGTCATGTCACTGGTGATAATGTGACAAGTCTCCAATTCGACAGTTACGCAATGGGCTATTTTGCCGGAATGGTTTCCTCGCAGATGAGTACATCAAAAAAAAGTCGGTGTCATTGCCGCCTTTCCTTGGCAGCCTGAAGTTGCCGGTTTTAAAGATGGTGCGCTTAATGACGACGATCGCTTGCAGGTCAAGGTTGAATTTGTTAATGATTGGTCCGATGAGCAAAGAGCCAATTCGTTTTCGAAAAATGAAGGACGATGGCGTCGACGTGTTTTATCCGACTGGAGACGGCTATCATGTCAACATTATTGAAAAAAGCAAACAGGAGGGGTTGTATGCCATCGGTTATGTCAACGATCAGTCTGATCTTGGCGAGGCGACCGTCTTAACGAGTACGATTCAGCATGTTGACTCGTTATATGAGCTTGTCGCTGAAAAATATCAGCAAGGCGAGCTTAAGCCTGGAAATTTAACTTACGATTTTCAGGATGGTGTTATTACATTAGGGCCTTTCAGCTCACAAGTTCCTGTGGAGGTAAAAGAGCAAATAAAAGAGGCGGTAAACGTATATGTTGAAAGTGGAAAGCTACCGTAGTCAAGCGGACATGTGTTGAAATTCGAGCGGAAACATAGTATCTTTTACTATGTGTCAAAAGCTGAATAGACTGAGGTGTAGGATATCCATGAATCCAGAAATGAATATGAAGTTTATGCAAATAGCAATGAAGCATCTTCCTGAAGGAAAAGCTTGGCTCGAGCAAAATGGAATAGATCTGAACGTAGAGCATATGCAGCCAATGCTTGAAATGCTTATGAAGGTCATGACGGAAGCGTATGAGCTCGGAAAGGAAGAGGCGACCTCCCAGCAGGAATAACAAGAGAAAAAAAGGGACTCACGGTAGCCAACCGCTATTTGAGTCCCTTTTTAGAAGTTTGCGTTAAGCCTTCCAGTACAGCTGCGGCAACATCACCCGATGTAGAGACAGGGCGAGGGAGAAAATAACACGAGGTTCAATCGAAAAAAACTTGCCAGCGAGGGTGTCGTTCCTTCAGCTTTTTATAGCAGCTAGGCAAAGGATGTGATCAAATGAAAAAGCAGGAGAAGCTAAAAGCGTTCACAGCTGAAATGAAGAAGGGCTATCAGCTTGTTAAGGAGAAAAAGGATCATGAGGCGCTCGAGAAGCTGAAGCCGTTTATTGCTCTACATTTAAAAGGTGAGGTTGAAAATGTTCGCCTCTTTGTCAATTACTGTATTGCCCAGCTTCGAACCGGTGATATAGAAGGTTTATGCTTACATACGAAAAGTTAAAAGCGATGTCTGCGAAAACAGTGGAAGAGCGAAGGTGGAAAAAACAGGTGGACGACTTGTTTCAGGAATTGCTGGTACGACTAGAACAAGAGCGATAAAGAGCGTGTCAAAGAATCCTGCTTGTCCAACAACTGACACCGACGATTGAAGATCGCCGGTGTCGCTCATGAAGAGGTGTTGTCTTTATCACTAGAACCGATATGCTTTTTGATATAGGAGTAAATGCCGCCAACGACAGGGGCTACTTTTTTAATGGTCGGACCAAGTGTTTCGATGAGTGTTAAAATTTGAGCAAATTGGGATGGATCTACCTCTGTTTGCTGAGGAGATTCCTGCTGCTGCTGGATGTCTTCCGTCGGCTTTTCCGGCTCTGGAGCCGCTCCAAACATCAAATCGGTAAAAAAAGTCGCGCTCGTTTTGTGGTGATGAATGATTGTCTTCAGCCATACTCAGGTCTCCTTTCTTCATCCAGTTAACCTTCATTATTAGTCTATGGTGTCTAATCGTACATGTGTAAGGGCTTATGCCTGTTTCTCCTCTAGAGCAAGGTATTGCGGTCTCACTCGCCAAGTAGCGAACGGCAACATAGGCAAGAAGCCTGAAGCGTAAGTGAATCTTCAAGACCATGCGAAGCGATTGCGCGTTTCGTCGCCCCGAGAAGAGGTAGTCAGAGATCGTCCTTTAAATATAGCTTTTTAGCGGCTGGCAACCGCCTTTCCCCCGTAACGTTTATCTAGACAGAAACGGTAAGTTACGATAGAATTAGTATCAGGTACTAATAATAGCCTACAATAGCTCACAAATATTCATGTTCCGATTTAGTGCGGAACACTCAAGGCTGGAAGCAACTGTCCAGTCAAGCCAGACTTCGATTCGTGAGTCGTCATGACAATCGTGACACAATATATACATTAGCAGAAAAGGGGAACAGTAAATGAATAGAGCCGGAATTCTCGGAATGGGCAGCTACATTGCAGAACGAGTTATGACAAACGCTGATTTTGAAAAAAACGTTGGATACATCTGATGAATGGATCCGCACTCGTACAGGGATCGAGGAAAGACGATTTGCTGCAGATGAGGTCGATAGCTCAGATATGGCTTATTCAGCTGCTGTCGATGCGTTGAACAATGCGCAAATCGAAGCGGAAAAGATTGACCTGATTCTTGTCGCAACAGTAACACCAGACATGCCCTTCCCGACAGTGTCAAATTTATTGCAGGAGCGATTAGGTGCAAAGCATGCGGCTGCAATGGATATTAGCGCAGCATGTGCTGGTTTTATTTACGGACTGGCAACCGCTCAGCAGTTTGTCGAGACGGGGGCGTATGAGAACGTACTCGTCATTGGAGTGGAAAAGCTTTCGAAAATTACTGATATGAACGATCGAAATACAGCAGTTCTTTTTGGAGACGGTGCAGGTGCTGCCGTTGTTGGACCTGTGTCAGAAGGACGGGGTATTTTAGCCTTTGAATTAGGCTCTGACGGCTCCGGTGCGATGCACATTAATCAGCAAGGCGACTATTTAGAGATGAACGGGCGTGAAGTGTTTAAATTTGCTGTTCGTCAAATGGGTGGCGCTTCTGTTCGGGTGCTAGAGAAGGCTGGATTACAAAAGCATGAGGTCGACTTTCTCATTCCGCATCAAGCAAATATCCGAATAATGGAAGCTGCCAGAGAACGGCTGGAATTGCCCGTTGAAAAAAATGTCGAAAACAGTGCACAAGTATGGAAATACTTCATCTGCATCCATTCCTATGGCTATGGTTGATGAAATAAATGATGGTAAAATAAAAGACGATGATATTCTCGTCCTTGTCGGATTTGGGGCAGGCCTTGTTTGGGGCGCTGTCGTTCTTCGCTGGGGCAGATAATAATGAACTACTGGTCATGACACCGAGGAGTGATAGGCCATCTATACCTTTTGAGCGCTCGCTCAAGCAAGACAAACAATAAAGGAGAGATCATCTTGGAAAAGAAACGTGTCGTTATTACTGGACTTGGTGCAGTGACTCCCTTAGGCTTAGATGTTGAAACGAGCTGGCAAAGGGCAATAGCCGGCCAATCAGGGATAGAAAAGCTAACGAGAGTCAATGCCGACGAATTTCCGATAAAGGTGGCTGCTGAAATAAATGAATTTGATCCGACAGCGTTTATCGACAGAAAAGATACACGTAAAATGGATCGCTTCACTCAGTTTGCAGTAGTCGCTTCGCTTATGGCGCTCAAAGATGCCGATTTAGAAATTACAGACGAGATCGCTCACCGTGTTGGTGTGTGGATCGGTTCAGGTATAGGCGGAATGGAAACGTATGAGCAGCAGTTCCGCAACTTCCTTGAGAAAGGGCAACGTCGTGTTAGTCCGTTCTTTGTCCCGATGATGATTCCTGATATGGCTTCTGGTCAAGTGTCGATCGTAACAGGAGCAAAGGGGATAAATTCCTGCTCGGTAACGGCGTGTGCATCAGGCACGAACTCTATTGGAGATGCCTTTAAGACGATTCAGCGCGGCGATGCCGACATCATGATTACCGGCGGGACAGAAGCACCGATTACGAATATGGCGGTTGCCGGCTTTTGTTCGGCGAAGGCAGTATCGACCAATCCTGATCCGGCAACAGCTTCCAGGCCGTTCGATGCGGAGCGCGACGGATTTATTATGGGTGAAGGTGCAGGAATCCTCATTCTCGAAAGCCTAGATTCTGCATTAAAGCGAGGCGCAACTATTTATGCGGAGCTTGGCGGGTATGGAGCAACGGGTGATGCCTTTCATTTGACTCAGCCTGCTCCTGAAGGAGAGGGAGCCTCTCGCGCCATGAAGCAAGCCCTTCAAGATGCAGCTCTGTCAGCGGAAGACATTGATTACATTAATGCACACGGGACGAGCACAGCGTATAATGACAAGTTTGAAACGATCGCCATCAAACATGTTTTTGGACAACATGCAAAGCAGCTTTCGATTAGCTCGACAAAATCGATGACTGGCCATTTGTTAGGGGCAGCAGGTGCTATTGAAGCGATCTTCTCAATTAAAGCGATCGAAAAAGGGATTGTGCCTCCGACCATTAATTACAAAACTCCTGATCCGGATTGCGATTTGGACTATGTGCCAAATGAAGCGCGTGAGACGAAAGTTCGAGCAGCCCTTAGCAATTCGCTTGGATTTGGCGGTCATAACGCGACACTTGTGTTTAAGGAGTATTCTAAATAATAGTAAGGAGGAAGAGACTGCTGAGCTCTTCCTCCTTTTTTTTAAAAGATATAAAAGCTTGGCTCAAATGAGATCTCATTTGAGCAAGCCACGCGCTGTAACGATATAAATTTCCTTCGTCTCTGTCCGATAAGTCAACTTCAGATCCTTCTGTCCCTGTCTGTGCTCCCTTTATCTCGTCTGCACTGTCCAGTCTACCCATATAGGGGCAAACTGATAGACGAGTGAAGCTTCCAAATGTTTTACGTCTGTTCGTTTTAATCAAAGCTGAACCGAAGTCTCGTGAGATACCGAGTCCTTAATAATGAGTCATCGAGTGTACGGTAAACAGCTTAGCGCTTCGTCATGCTCTTACCTTTCACCCATTCGATTGCAGCCCTTTTTGTGGTAATGCTCTCATCGAGCTGCAAGCATTCAATCTCATGCAGAATCTCGGCAAAGTAAGC
Organism: Bacillus sp. JCM 19058; assembly: GCA_001310555.1. The sequence goes on along the minus strand of BAXO01000013.1, from coordinate 39,652 downwards.
CCCTGGCTGTAAATCAAGCTGAATCAAATCATGTCCAGTTAACAGCTTAGGCATGGCCGTTCTTTTTCGTAAATAGCGGAGCAAAAAAAGATTTGCTTTCCAGCTCAAGCTTAAGTCCGGCAAATAGTAAAACTGTGTCATCAAATTGATACAAAGAGTGATGCAGCTGACCAGCGCTCATTTCTTCAGTGAGATCAAACTGTCCAAGATGCTGCAAGCCTTTTAAAAATGCAATGTCCTTAGCTGTAAGGGCGTAGCCTTTCACTTTCGTGTACCAGTCAGTCTGTTGATAGACGAGGGCCGTTAAAAATACGATAAACGGCATGTCTAGTTCGCTATTATTAATTAATCTTGTAAGATGCTTCCAAGCTATGACTGGAACCTCGATCTGAAATAAGGCGTCCCATACCTTTAATGCTTCAAGCTCCTTGAACATTGTCACGCCATTTTCCTCTGGCAGCATTAGCTCTAGTTCATGAACAAGTCTCGTTTTTGATAAAGTAGTTACTGTCTCAGCTGCAGCTCTTGCCAGCTCCGCTGTTTGTTTGGAGAGGCGATATTGGAAGCGGTTGGCGAAACGAACAGCGCGAAAAATTCGCGTTGGATCCTCGATAAAGCTCAACGTGTGAAGAATACGGAATTTTTTTTCTCGGCTAAATCCTTTCTCCCTTGAAAAAAAATCAAGCAGCTCTCCGAATGATTGCTCATTAATTCTCAAGGCCATCGCGTTAATTGTAAAATCTCTTCTTGCCATATCCTCACGAATATTCGACGCTTTGACGACCGGAAGCGTTGCCGGACCCTCGTAATATTCCGTTCGACAAGTTACTAGATCAAGCTTGATATGATGGGGTGCAGACCATGTAGCTGTCCCGAATTGCTCATGAGCCTTGATTTTGCCGCCAAGCTTTTTAGCAAGGTGATGAGCAAAGGCAATCGCATCTCCTTCGATCACGATATCGATATCTTCATTAGGACGATTCAGAAGGAGATCACGAACGATTCCACCGATAAGGTAAGCCTGAATGCCTTGAGCATCTGCTTCTTCACCAATTTGCTGCAGCAAGGAATAAGTCTTGGCCTCGAGAAAGTTACGAAGCGAATGACTTAGGTTTGATTGACTTGCCATTAGCGCATATTCTTGTAAATGATGACGATGTCGTCTGTTGTGCAGCACTTCAATGACATCTGAGCGAGAGACGATACCGACGATTTGTCTGTTGTCTACAATCGGAATGCGACCTATATTGTACTGAATCATCGTTTGCTGAACGGTCTCCAGCGTCGCGTCAGAACTTAATGTGATCGGTTCGGTGGACATGTAGGCTTTCACAGGGGCATGTCCGAGATCGTGCCTCGTCGCTTTGTCCACATCACGCCGAGATATAATACCGACCAATTCCTCTTCTTCATTAATAACTGGAAAGCCTGTGTGCCCGTAATGGAACATTTGCTCAGCGGCATCATTGATCGAGAGATCGAAATGAATTGTTTTGACCGGGTGCGACATAAATAGCCGTGCAGTAATCGCCGGTTTTATTACTTGAGAAATTTCCTGCTCAACTTCTTCCCAGATTTCGGTAAGCTGTGCATTTTTTTACAGTTGCTGCCGCCGCTTGCTCATGGCCGTCTCCACCGAACTTGCGGGCAAGTGAGCGAATATCAATTCTTTCCGAGTGAGAGCGTGCGACAATATAAATATGCCGGGCCATTTTAACGACTGTCAAAGCGGCATCTGTACCAGTCGCTTCCAGCAGCTTTTCGGTCATATATGCCAGCCCACTCTGATAGTTTTCCTGTTCGGCACACGTTAAAAAGAGCGTTACTCCATCGATCTGGCGTTTCGCTCCCTTTTGCATAAGACGCTGAAAAAGCAACTCCTCTTGAGCGGTCATATGCATATCTGAAAAACGCTTGACAATGTCTAGGTCAAGTCCGTGTCGAAACAGAAAGCTCGCGGCATCTAAATCTCTGGAGGTCGTATGTTCATAGGAAAACGATCCGGTGTCTGTATATAGGCCTAAGCCGAAGACAGTAGCTTCGAAAGAGTCAATCAGTATGGCTCTTTTCATGATTTCTTCAAGGAGAAGCGTAATCGTTGCGCCTACTTGGGCCACATTCTTCTCGGGAGTTACGAAGCTTTTTTTTGCTCAGGGGGTGATGATCGTAAACAACGATTCGAATCGAATCAGATAATTGCTTCTCTGGAATGCCAAGGCGCTGGATTTGATTCGTATCAACGACTATTAGTTCAGTTACCTCAGTCCAATCGATCTGACGGAGCGGCGTAAGGAAGAACCGATCGCGGTAAAGCGCAAGAAACTGCTTCACTGTCGGATGCTGCATATCCGGCAGCGCTAGCACGGCATCCGGATACAGCTTTTTAGCTGCTATCATCGATGAAAATCCGTCGAAATCAGTATTGACATGGGAAACGATGACCCTCATCTCGGTCACTCCTTTATTTATAGTACTCATTATTTTACGAGATTTTCACGGAAAATGCCAATTCTGCTATATGGAAGCAAGTGAGCCTTTAAAAATTCCACCAGATCTGAGTCTAAAAAGAGGGACTTTGTGTTGCTCATATAAAAAGGAGGAACGTTTAACTGTCCGAATCTCGCCTTCCGTTTTGTACTATCGATTGAGCGATAAAGAAGCCTTCTTGTCCGGCGAGGAATCGAGTTTCATTGGGCTACTAGCTTGCTAAAAACGGTCAGCCGTTAACCGTTTGCATCAATTAATAGCCCGGTCTTTCGCCACGGGAAGGGGGTGTAGGCAGCTATTCTTTTATTTTGAGCCTGATCGTGCATGAGGGAGCGATACTTTTTAAGAATTGATTGCTGGAATTGACTAATAACATGTGAGAAAGGCATTGAGTTCTTATAAAGGAAGGAAAGGAAGGCGGCCGGATCGATTGACAAAGAGTAATCGTCTTGGGCGAAAATGCCGATCGTTGAAAATGTGGCGGCAAAGGGAATAAAAGCATGATGAATATTGTTCGAGTAGTCCGTACCGGCAATTGTATCAAAGCTTTGTAACGCTTCAATAAGGTCATTATATTTATTGACGAGTTCGATAAGCTGCCGGAATATGTCCTTGTTGAGTGGAGAGAGCTTGGAGAACAGATCATGATGAAGAGAAGGGCTGAAGCTGCGAGCTTGCGTTACGTTGCGATAGTAGTTTTCGTAGCCGAGTAAGTAATTTTCCGATAAACCATAATAAGAGTTCTCCGTCGGTTCAGCTGGTTCAATTTTACCGATACGTCCAATAAACGTGCTGTTCGAGTGCCGCCTAACATAGCTTTCATGCACACGGGCAGCTGCAGAAATTGATTTTGATAGACGTCTCATGTTAATCCCCCCGATTGAGCATTCTTTAATCGTTCTAGTCTTATTACTATCGTATGTTTATCGCGCTAACGGATAGACTTCTATTTTATGAGCCTCTGAGCGTGTGTGCACCGTCAAACAATCTCACTTACTATTTAGATAAGCCGCTCTCGAATTCCTGCAAACTCGCCAATCATTTAGCTCTTGCTCCTGTATGTAATCGTAAATACAAAAAATCGCAGCTCATTCGCTGAGCTGCGACTCGTTAACGTTATTTTGCAAAAACGTGTTGGCCGATTCGGATCGTTTCTGTACGAGTTGCGATCCAATGATTTGTGGCAATCGTTGGGTTGTAAAAGAAAATAGAGCCTTGGCCTTGACCGCGAAAGGCGAGAGCTTCATTCGCCGCACGCTTTGATTCTTTGTCGGCAGCACGGTTGATTTCACCATTTTGCACTGGTTCAAAGGCGTAGTGACCTGATGCAGATATCTCTTCGATTACGCCGCGAATCGTATTAGGATACTCGGGATGATCGACCCGGTTTAAAACGACTGTTGCAACGGCAACTTTTCCGGCATAAGGTTCCCCTTTTGCTTCAGCATGAACGATTCTTGCAAGCAAATCCTTTTCATCAGCGGTAATCGATGCTGGGATTTTCAATGTTTCTCCAGGTGCCACCTCAGTTGATTGCTTTTCATTCTCAGCTTGCAAATCGAGTACGGAAACGCCATATTGCTGTCCAATTGTATATAAATTGTCACCAGACTGAACCTTATAGGTTCCTTCGGATGCACCGGCAATTGAATGTCCAAAAAGGGCCAAAAAGACGGTAAAAGAAGCTACTATTTTTTTTATTCATGTATGTTAACCTCCTAAGTTTAATACTTTACTAAACTATCAAAAATAAAGAGTAATATCTTTATTAAATTTTTTCCAACATCCGGTTTATTGCAAGGGAGATCACGCAATGAAGTGCTTTATTCACCTTTATTACAATTAGATGACGAAATGAACAAAAGTCAAAAATAAAATGATAAGAATGTAATATTTCCAATTGATTGGTAATAGGAATGGCATACCTACGCGCATAAGGGCTTTATTGAGTATGAGGGAGGTGGATATTCATGAATGTTTTTCCATAGTCCAACTCTCGAATGATATGCTAGCATTTGAATCGAACAAGCAAGACAAAACGAATTAGGAGGTATCATCTTGAAGAAAATATTCATGACTACAGCATTAGCGGCAGCAGTCGCAGTAGGATTTGCAGGACAAGCAGATGCAGCTGAACAAAATCCTTCTATTAAAACAAAGGTCGTTCAATTGCAAGCTGGAGATAAAGAAGGTTTACAGGATTGGTTGTCTAATTTCTATCAATCTTTTAATGTCGAGGATTTAGGAAATGGGCAATGCAAGATTACGATTCCGGGTCAAGAATCGTTCGAACCAATTGATGGGGATAAGCCAGATGCTAACCAAGGGAACGGTTCTGAGCAGGAAAAGGAGCCAAAGCAGGAAGAGCCAACGAACCAACCGGCTCCAGCTCCGGAAAAGCCATCAGGTGAACAGCAACCTTCTAATGAAGATGAGCAAGCATCAGAAGATGTGAGCCAGGAAGAACAGCAAATGCTCGATCTCGTTAATCAAGCTCGTCAACAAAATGGCTTACAGCCGTTAAAAGTAGATTCAGAGCTAACTAAGGTTGCGCGGGTGAAGGCTAAGGATATGATTGATAACAACTACTTCGATCATAACTCACCGACTTACGGCTCTCCGTTTGATATGATGAATCAATTTGGCATTCAATATAATACGGCAGGTGAAAATTTAGCCGGAAACCAAACGGTGGAAGCGGCTCACCAAGCACTAATGGATTCACAAGGTCACCGTGAAAACATTTTGAACAGCGGCTACACTGAGGTTGGCATTGGTATCGTCGATGGTGGTCAATACGGCAAAATGTTTGTCCAACTGTTTAAAGGATAATACGAGTATTGCAGGGGCTATCCTCTAGTTTTTGAGGAAGCCCCTTTTTATATCATGTCGATTAAGCAAGCCTTTAAGTAGGCAGAAATACATAACGGTTCACGAACCTTTCATATTTTTTTTAAATGGAATGTAAACAAACTGTGATTGTCTTGTAATATTTATCTTGTAACTTGATAGCTAGGTCTAAAGTAAGGAAGGGGAACAAAGAAGTGAGTTTGCATTCAGCAATTAAACGGACTAGTCTCATACTCCTTCTGAGCATAGTCGCTTTTGTTTTATTTGAGCGCGCCGCTTTCGCTGAAGAAGAGACCATGGTACTAGACAGTGAAGCTGCTGTCTTAATTGATGCAGCAAGTGGAGATGTTTTATACGAAAAAAACAGTCAGCAGTCGATGTATCCTGCAAGTATTACTAAAATTATTACAGGAATTATTGCGATCGAGCAAGGAGAGCTCGACGATATAGTAACGATCAGTGAAAACGCAACAGAAGCAGATGGAACAAGCGTATATTTGCTTGAAGACGAACAGATGACGTTGCGTCAGCTTGTGCAGGGACTACTAATTAATTCTGGAAATGACGCAGCTACTGCGATTGCTGAACATATGGACGGCAGCGAAGCCGCTTTTGCTGAGCGAATGAATCAGTTCGTTGAAGAACATGTGGAGCAGCCGAGTACAACATTCTCTAACCCACACGGGCTATTTGCTAAAGACCATCAGACGAATGCTTACGAGATGGCGTTGCTCACCCGTTATGCACTAGAAAATGATACGTTTCGTAAAATCGTTGCAACGAAGGAAATGGAATGGGTTGGTGAGGTTGGGAGACGACATTGTTTAATCATCATCGACTGCTTTGGGATTATGAAGGGACAACCGGCGTTAAGAACGGTTTTGTTTCCCAATCAGGCTTTACGCTCGTCACGTCCGCCGAAAGAAAAGAAATGGAACTAATCGCAGTCACCCTAAAAGCAGATACAGCGCAGCAATCGTATCAAGATACGATGGAATTGCTTGATTATGGCTTCAAAAACTTTACGACAAACCTAGTAACAAGCAAGCAAAGCTTTCAGGATGAAAGCGGGAATCGCTATTCGCTCGAAGAAGAACTTGCCTTCTCCTTGAAAAAGGATAAAGAGTTTACGGTTGATGTCCGTAATGGGGGCATGCTCACGATCAAAGACGATAACGGTAATCTCATCAAGGAAGCGAAGCTTGATATCATTCCGAGTAAGGAAACGATGCAGCAAGCGCATAAACAATCAGACATAAACGAAGAGGAAGCGGGCATTATTCGCTGGTTTTTAGAATTGCTAACTCAGTTTAGCCCGCTTTAAGCGTGCAGAAGCCCTGTCTCTCTGAATGAAAACTTCACCTGTTGGCCGCTGCTTCAGCGTGCTATAACGAATTTCCTAATCTGGATTCAACTATAAAAACAAGCTGAGTACCCTCGACAGTGACCAGCTTGTTTTTAAATCGTATGATTTCTTATTTATTTAAGTGTTTAGACTCGTCCAGCTCAGGACACGAGCCACGAGCACACGTCCTTTGTTTCTGTCCGAACAGTCAACATCAGTTCCTTCCGTCCCTGTGCTTCCTTTACTTCCGCTGAATCCGTCCAGTTTGTCTATTGCTAACGGGCGTTCTTCATCGTTTTTTTTAGGCTAATTTCTGATACGCGGTGACCTACGCTTTTTTTTCAATATTAAATCGGCTCTGTACCGAGTCGGGCGAATGTTTTTTTTCTAAATTTACTTTGTTTATATTCATCCAAATATCGGTAGCAAAGTCAATTGCTTCGTTATCGGACAGGTGTCGATAGCGATGGAAAAAGGAAAGCGGCTGCTGAAAAGCTGTATTGCGCAAAATTTTAAACCGATCGATATACCATTGCTTAATATCCTCTTCCTCCGCATCAACATAAATTGAGTAATCGAAGAAATCTGAGACGAAAACGCGTGGTATGCGCCGATCCTTTTTATTAACTTGCAAAACATTGATACCCTCAACAATGACTACGTCGGGCTCTTCAATCAGTTGGACTTCATCTGCGATCACATCGTAGGTTAGGTGAGAATAAAGTGGTGCTTCGATTGAAGATACTCCAGATTTCAATTGAGTGAGGAAGTGAATTAACTTTCCGATATCATAGCTCTCAGGAAACCCTTTTCGTTTCATTAGTCCTCGCTCTTCCAAAACTTTATTTGGATAAAGAAATCCGTCAGTTGTCACGAGAGCGACATTCGGCTTATTCGGCCAACGCTCAGCAAGCGCCTGAATTAAACGGGCGGTTGTACTTTTGCCGACTGAAACACTTCCAGCAATCCCAATTACAAAAGGGACCTTTTTGTTTTACGGTGCAAAAATTCATTAATGTCGTTATGAATTTTCGTGTAATGGTTCATATGCATATAAAGCAGCTGGGAAAGCGGTAAATAAATATCTGAAACCTCATCGGCAGAAATGACTTCGTTTATGCTTTGCAGCCCGACTCTTTCTGCTTCTGTAAGGCCAATATCCTTTATATTAGATAATACTGCCCACTCGGCTCGACTGAAATTGAGATAAGCGGAACGGCTGGAGGTTAGTTGCTTAGTGCTCATGATCTGCTCCTTTAAAAGAGAGTATGTTCGTAAGGGCTTTGTCACTTAATGTCGACGTTCAGCCCAAACTTCGAACACTCATCCGAAAAATAATGTATTCCTATTGTACACGATCTAGCTTCGGTTGAAAAATTCTAGAACTGCAATTTGCGCCAACGGTAAAAAAATATGTTTCGGCAAAAAAATGACTACGTTTTCTAATAATAGTCATGCGATTGAGCTATGAATCGATAATATAATAAAAGCTCGAACTAGGCGGTGCAGCTACGATTTTCTGAGAACAGGGGATAGAACATTTCCAGCTATTTTCGTATGTCTCCGCTTGCTCAAACGTCGTCATTCAAAAATGCGTTTCTACTATAAATGGTAAAAATTATTAAAATAAAGGCGTGAGTTGGAGGAAAGAGCAGCAGGTAGAAGGCGTGGCGTGGAACGATATCGGTATGAACGGGAGTGACAAAAGCTTTTGCTCCGATCAGGGACGCTGTCGCCTCGCCAGTCTCAACAAATATCCTTCCGGATGAATTAGAGCCTGTGACGTTACACTGGGGAGTGCGATACTGAAGCTGGGCATTACTTGCTCAGCTTTTTCGTGTTCTAGGAAATGATAAAATAAAAAGGGTAGTCACATCCGACCATAAGGCCTTGAAATGGGATAAATCGCACGATGCTCCTTTAAAATGGACGTTTAATCGTCAAATCAATATCTGGCTAGAAATGACCGATCTTACAAAACTGTAAGACAAAAACGGAGTGTGCTGTAAGGGTTGCCCGTTAAGATAAAATAAAAAAAGAAGAGCTTCGTCAGCTGTACTTGATAACTATGAAATGGGTATCATCAATCAGGCATGAAAAACTCAGTACGCCAAACTTTAAGGAAGAGCTTTGCTCCACCTGATGAAAAAGCTGCTGATTGCGGATGTACCCCTTTCCATTTGGCGAAGATCAAAAGGAGTGACAGTTATATGGCACATGTTGAAATAAGGGGCTTATCTAAGCAATACGGGGAGAGTGAACAAGCAATCCATGCTCTTCGCAGTATCGATATGGACATCGATAAGAGCGAGTTTATCGCTATTGTCGGTGCGTCTGGATCAGGAAAAAGTACATTAATGCATATGATCGGCGGGCTTGACAAGCCTACGTCCGGTAGCGTGATCATTGATGGGACAAACATTAGTGAGCTCGATCAAAACAAGGCGGCTATTTTTAGACGGCGAAATATCGGCGTTATCTTTCAATACTACAATTTACTTCCGATTTTAAACATTGAAGAAAATATCGAATTGCCTGTTCTATTCGACCATGAGACGGTCGATCAGGCGTATTATGAAGAAGTTATCCGCTTGCTCGGCTTAAAAGACAGACTTGCTCATTTACCGTCGGAGCTTTCGGGCGGGCAGCAGCAGCGTGTATCGATTGCGAGAGCGCTAATAAATAAGCCAGCCTTAATTTTGGCTGATGAACCGACCGGTAATTTAGATAGTAGAAACAGTCAGGAAGTCATGGAGCTGTTAAAGCTGTCAGCGAAACGCTTTAAACAAACCTTGCTCGTCATTACCCATGATGCGAAGGTCGCTGAGCTAGCAGATCGGGTTGTAACCTTGGAGGATGGAGCGATCATTCGCGACGAAAAGTGGGAGACGATCGATGAAAAACTATAATCAGTTAGTATGGAAATATTTTAACCAGCATCGGAAGCGAACGATTTTTACCATTTGCGGCATTATTTTGTCAGTTGCTCTTATTACTTCTATCGGCCTATTTTTGGAAAGCATGCAAAAAAAGTGCAATAGAATCAATCAAGCAAAGAGAAGGCGATTATCATATTCAATTTTTAGACGCGGATGAGGAGCTTTATCGAAAGTTGGACGCCCACCCGAAAGTAAGCGAGCTCGCGATTCTTTCACAAGCAGACATCGTCGAGCTCGAAGGGCAACAGCTTCAGCTGAGGCAAGTGAATCACGACGTTTTTGATTTTTTTACCGTTCCAACTCGCTCAAGGAGACTGGCCAGCTAAGGAGAACGAAATCGCGTTTGAACGGTGGAAGCTGCAGGAGCTTGACGGTACGGTAGTTTTAGGTGATACGATCGAATTGGAGCAGGAGGATGGCGAAAAGAAAGAATTTAAGCTGACGGGGATATTAACGAATTATATTGTGACACAGGCAGCCGAGCAAGGCATTTCCATTTCGTATGTGGATGAAGTCGACGTATCGGGAGCTACAATCTATGTGAGAGTGGACGAAAATGCCGATGCGGGGGAAACGGTTGTCGAGCTGGCCGATCTAGCCGAAAGCCATAAAAAAATTGAATATAACCGAGAACTACTGAATGCGCTTGGAGAATCGACTTCAAGTACGTTTAACCGAACGTTATACCTTTTAGTCATGTTTGTCGTATTTATGGTCATCATCTCAACGATTGCTGTTATTTATAATGCGTTTCATATTAGTGTCGTACAACGAATCAAGCATTTCGGATTAATGCAGGCCATCGGCTTAACAAAAAAACAATTACGCGGATTAGTGCTGCGCGAAGCAACTTATATAAGCCTGATTTCTATTCCGTTCGGGCTGCTATTTGGGACGCTCGCTTTTGCTGCCGTCACGTTTGTCTTCAGTCACATGGGTGAGGGCGGAGAATTCAGTAACTTGCAGCTTGTCCTTTCGCCCAAGGTGTATATGATAAGTTCATGTGTCGGAATTGCTCGATCTTCGGTTCGGCTCTTCTGCCTGTTCGGATGGCGTTAAAGATCTCGCCTTTAACAGCGATTAATCAGCGTTTTGCCTTTACAAAAGAACAGATTAGCAAAAAGCGTTATAATTGGACAAAAGGGTTTATTGGCATAAATACTAAGCTCGCATTTAAAAATATGAAACGAAATCGAAAACGGTTTTATATTACTGTGCTGTCAATGACGATTAGCATAATGCTGTTTGTTGCTTTTACCTCCTTCCTGCGCATGTTTGATGTATTTGTTGACGATGTTGGGACAGGGGCAAGAGCCGATTTTCAACTGTATAACAATATCGGCTATCCATTAGAGAATGTTACAGAGCTTGAAGAAGCGTTGAATGAAGTAGACGGAGTGTCAAAGGTCATAAACCGGTATCCTACGGTTTACGCGATGGGCTTTTTTTTGAAAAAGACCGCTGGAATGATTATTTTGAAGCGTATTACCCTGAGGAATTTCAGCTTGACGATGGACAGACTTACATTGGAGAATATGTTGATTTTCAAATCGTTGAGGATCGGCAGCTTGAGCTCCTATTAGGTGAATCCCTTTTGGAAGGCTCGCTCGATGCGGAGCAGATGATTGCAGAAAATGGCATTATTTTCGTAAAAAACAGGCAGGTCTACGAAGAAGAAACGGATCGTATAATTGTCGATTCAAGCATTAACGCTGGTTTAGGGGATTCATTTGCTTTTGATTTGGGCTACGAATGGGAAGAAAGATATGAACCACTTCAGGAGGAATTAACAAATCTGAAAATCGCGGCGATCATTGATAGCGATCCGTATGACGAGGTTTTTGGAAGTTTACAGTTCTTAGTCCCGCTTTCATTGGCGAAAGAGCTGTTTCCGGCAGCGGATGAACACGATTCGACCAAGCCGTTCGGCTATATGATTTATTTAAGCGACGAATCGTACGAAGAAGAGGCGGCGGAAGAAATTAAAAGCTTAATAACGAATCGGATCGACCTCCAATTCATTAACCGAATGGATGAAGTGAGAGAGTCCCGCTCATTTTATATTCAAATTTATACTCTCGTTTTCGGATTCGTAATCGTTGTCGCTCTGATCGGAGCGATTAATATTGTCAATACTGTAACGACTAATCTGCTATTGCGCAAGCAGGAGATTGCGATGCTTCAAGCGATTGGCATGACGGGGGGCGATGTTCGTAAAATGATTGCTGCGGAAGGCGTTATTTATGGTTTGTTCGGTGCTTTCTTTGGGACGATTTTCGGCGTCATTAACTCCTTCATTCTTTATCTAATTCTATTAGGTGTCCGTCTCTTTCAGTTTTCGCTCGACATTCCTGTCATTCTTATCGGTGCCGTTTCTTCGATAGTGATCGGAATCGTCTCAGCCTTGCTACCTTTACGAAAGCTGAAGCACGAAAATGTTATGGACAATTTACGCGATGTTGATTAATCAGTAAAACTAAGAGGTGAATAGGTTGAACATACTACTTCTCGAAGATGATGAAGCGCTTGCGCTAGGAATCGAATTTACGTTAAAGGAAGAAGGCTACCATGTGATTAGAGCAAGTACAGTCGCGGAAAGCATTAAGCGGATCGACGAAGAGTCGATCCAGCTTGCCTTGCTTGATATCGGCTTGCCTGATGGAACCGGCTATGACGTCTGTCGCTATATCCGTACAAAAAGTGAGCTGCCAGTTATTTTCCTTACAGCCTATGACGATGAAGTGAACGTCGTTATGGGCTTCGAATTAGGAGGCGACGACTATGTTTCCAAGCCGTTTCGGATCAAGGAGCTCACGTCACGGATTCGCGCCGTCTCTAGGCGAAGTGGCATTCAGCAAAGGGAAGGAGAAATGTTAAAAAGCGGTGATTTGTCTCTTGAACCACTGGATGTTGTTGTTATTAAAAATGGCAAGAAGATTCCTTTAACCGCGCAAGAATATAAGCTTTTGTTAATTTTTATGAAGTCGCCTGAGCAGGTTTTATCGAGGGAGGTTATTTTTGATAAGCTGCTTGAGAGCGAGGTCACATTTATGGACGATAATACGTTAGCCGTTTACATTAAGAGGCTCAGGGAAAAGATCGAGGATAGTCCTTCCCATCCCAGTTACATTGTGACGGTTCGTGGGATGGGCTACAAATGGAATCAGCCAGTCGTCAAAGGACGGAGATAAAATGATTAATCCAGATTTAAAAAGTAGTACATGGAAGCTTGTTGTCATGGCAGGATTATTTTTTTCTGCTCGCATTTATCGCTGTTCACTATATAACGAGCAGCTATAAAAATAACTTGATCGAGAATAATGCGGCCATTCTCGGACTATTATTGTCTGAGCATCCTGAACTGGAAGAAGAGATCATCCCCCTATTGACGAAAGGCGTAAGTGAAGAGATGCTGGATGATGGACTGGAACTGCTTGAAAGCTACGGGTCGATTCGGAGCTTCCTGCTATGTTCATTCCCAGTGGGAGCAAGTTGGAGCAAATGCTAGTGATTTACAGCACTGTTTTGATCGGTACCATTTTTGTATTTATGTTAATTGGAAATTACTTGCATCACCAAAGCCTCTATCGAAAGATAAACAAGGTGACCCGCCAAGCGGAAACGATATTAAATGGTCAGGCGGCCTACCTTCCGGAAGAGCATGAGGAAGGGGAACTGGCTAAGCTAGTCGCTAGCTTCAATCAAATGAGCGCTTCGATCCATAATCATTTGCAAGAGCTGCGTAAGGAAAAGCAATTTTTAGTAGAACTCCTTTCAGATATATCTCATCAACTAAAAACGCCGCTTGCATCTTTAATGATGTTTAATGAACTGTTATCTGAACGCGATCTCGATCGGTTCCAGCGCGATGCCTTTTTAAAAAGCGGTAGAGTCCAGCTAAATCGAATGGAATGGTTAATTCAAAGCCTGCTAAAGCTGGCCAAGCTTGATGCTGGTGCGATCGTTTTTAAAAGGGAAAGCCAGCCGCTGTTAAAAACAGTCGAAACAGCTATCGCTTTAATGAAAAAGCAAGCAGAAAAAGCAAAGGTTGAATTGAGAATAGAAGGAGAGCATCACCTTCAAATGGCTCATGATAAGGAGTGGCTCAGTGAGGGATTAATAAACTTGATCAAAAACTCAATCGAGCACACGCCTGAGGGAGGTACAATTACAATCGCTATGGAAGAAACCCCTTTATTTTATCGTATTTCTGTCCGGGACACTGGAAAAGGAATACCTGAGCAAGCTCTGCCCCACATTTTTAAGCGGTTTTACCGGTCAGCTCAAGAAAATCAGGGGGAATCTGTCGGAATCGGCCTTTCCTTAAGCAAATCAATTATTGAAGGACATGGGGGCTTGATTGAGGCAATGAGTCAAGTAGGGGAAGGAACGACCTTTCATCTGTCGTTTCCGAAGTACTGAAGCAAAGCTGACGGTCAGATGTCGCCGTGAAGCTTACAGAATTGTAAGCTATATGAAAGATAAATCAATGGGAGAATTTGCTTAAATTTTGTAAACTAAAGTTAACGATTCAGTTACAGAAAGCTCCAGCCAAAATAAAATAGTCATAAAGGGACTGGAAGTGGATGAAGGGAGTGGGAAAAATGAGGGGAATGGTTACTTTACGAATCGTGTCGGCAGTTTTTCTCATCGGAGTGATCAGTTTGGTTATATTAGCCGGGACGGTCGTATAAAGATGGACGTGCAGTGAGGTGCAAACATGAATAGTTATGTGGAGTATTGACTCGAAGGAGCGTGTTAAGCGATCTTTCGGTCTATTTTTTGGAGCAGACTACAGAAATATTAAGGAAGTTCTACGAGCTCCGGTTTGTCCATCCACACGTTGAACGCGGCGTAAGACAAGTGGAGCATGCTTCTTTAGGCGCTTTAAGTGGTTCTTCAGTGCTGTTTTATGATTGGCTACGATCAAATTTTCTTACAAGTCTGGCCTAGCGTTCATCTCACTTTTAAAAAAAACGCACTATCATTTTTTCGAAGATGCCAATCCGACATGGTATAATACTAGAATATCTAAGAAGGCATTTTTGCGAGAGTGAGGTCGTTTATGGCACGTTCATTAATTATAGCCGAAAAACCGGATCAGGGAGCGAAACTGGCCGCTCCGTTTCCTTCAAAGAAACAGACAGGTTCGATTGAAATCGGGGCATGTTCACAGTTCCCCGATGGAGCAATCGTTACGTGGGCTGTCGGTCATTTATGTGAGCTTCAACCTCCCGAGTATTACCATTCGCATTGGAAGGCATGGAAGCTTGAGACCTTGCCAATTTTGCCTGAACGGTTCGAGCATAAAGTGAGCAGGGGAAAAAAATAAACAATTTCAAATCATTAAGAAACTGGTGCAGAGACAGGACATTTCCGAAATTATAATGGCCGGAGATGCTGGGCGAGAAGGAGAGCTGATCGTTCGATTAATTATAGAGCAGTGCCGGACAGCTAAACCGTTAAAGCGATTGTGGCTTTCTTCTTTAACGAAGCAAGCAGTTGTTGAAGGCTTTCAAAATCTTCTTCCGGAAGAACAAACAAGAGCATTATACTTTGAAGCGTTAAGTCGTTCTTGTGCCGATTGGCTCATCGGCATGAATGGCTCCCGGGCATACACATTACTATTGAAGAAAAAAAGGAATTGATGATGTCTTTTCCACCGGCCGTGTACAGACGCCAACTTTGGCACTCATTGTCAAAAGGGAAAAGGAAATTAAAGCATTCAAGCCTGAACGTTACTGGCAGGTGAAAGCGACCTTTAAGAACGGAGGTCAAGTATATGATGGCACGTGGCACAAGGAGGGTGAATCAAAAATAAAAACGGCAAGCCTGGCTGATAAAATCGCGCGTTTTTGTGAGGGGAAAGCAGCCGTAATTACGAAAAATAAAGTTGAAAAAAAAGCGGAAAAGCCTCCTTACCTTTTTAACCTTTCTAGCCTGCAGGCCGCCGCCAACAAACGGTACAAATATTCACCGAAAAAAAACGTTGGATTTAGCGCAAAAGCTTTATGTCAAAGGCTATATTTCTTATCCACGAACCGACTCCAGCTTTGTGACAACAGGGGAAGCGCAGGCGTTCTCGAACATTTTGAAAAAGCTGGCTGTCCAATCGCCGTACGATTTATACTTTCCCTTGGCCAAGCAATCGCTACTTCGAAATAAACGTTACGTTAATGAAAAAAAAGGTGTCCGACCATTATGCGATTATTCCAACGGAGCAGGTGCCAATCCTTGCAAAGCTTCCACCCGAAGAACAAAATATTTATGATATGATTGCCCGCTCGCTCATGGCTGCGCATGAAGAGGATGCGCTTGTGAGCCAGACACAGATCGAAACATTAGTCGATGGGAGAGCGACATTTCTTTCAAAGGGAAGACAAGTGCTGCATCAAGGATGGCAAAGACTAATCCTTTCCGATAAGCAAAGGGAGAGGCAGAATAAGGAGCTACCTCTGCTTGGCGAGGGTGATGAAGGGGTAGTCGAGCAGGTGAAAGCGGAAGAAGCAATGACACAGCCCCCGAAACGGTTCACGGAAGGACAGCTGATCACGATGATGAAAGCAGCTGGAAAACAGGTCGAGAACGAGGAGCTGGTGAAGGTATTAATGGAATCCCAAGGGCTAGGTACTGAAGCAACGCGTGCTGGAATTATTACGGTATTAAAGGACCGGGGATATATGACTGTGACAAAAAAACATCGTGGCACCGACTGTAAAAGGAAGGCTGCTGATCGACGCACTTGGCGCAAGTCTGTTATCTTCTCCAGAAATGACTGCGCAATGGGAGCAACGATTAAGGGAGATCGGCAAAGGCAGCGCTTCTGCTGCTGCCTTTATGGAGCAGGTCCGCCGCCTTTCCGTCCACCTTATTGAAGAAGCAAAAAAAGCAATCGGCGAATTGGGATTTTGCAGAGTTAGACACAGCCTCGATCAAAAGGAGAAGGCGGAGGACGAACAGGAGAAAACGGGTTGTCCGTCCACGTCGGTAAACCGTCGAACAAACCAACTAAATTCGATCAATACCAAAAACGCGACTTTGACATAAACTATCAAAAGTGGCGTTTTTGGAGGTGGTGTAGTGGGCGTTGTCCGTACGGAAAAATGGCTCGACTATTATGTGAAATACTGGGATAAAGCAAAAAAAACCCTATGATAAGAAGAGATGGCAGCAGGAAATTATTATTAAGCCGTTAGCTGATGCTTTGCAAACCAATGACATACAAGGCTATATCATCATTTACGCTCGATTGGATTATTTAGACCGGAACAGGAAATAACGCTTGAGCTTGAACGCTTCCGCAAAGAACAAAAATGGCAAACGCTGCAACGCCATTATCTTCAATTAAAGAAAAAATGGAATGGACCGGATGTCCCGATTTATTTATTTCCGATTGACGTGAATCATCGACAAATTCAAGAGCAGCTTGGTGGAAAGATGGGGTTAACGCTGCAAAATATCATCATTTTGTTTGCTGATTCGCAAGTATCAAACAATTATTTACAGGCGCTTTTGATCCATGAATACCATCATGTTTGTCGGCTCGCATGCACGAATGAAACGGAAGAATCAATTTCATTGCTTGAATCGATGATAATGGAAGGACTTGCTGAATGGGCGGTGTATGAGGAATTGGGCTCTCGCTATTTAGCTTCATGGACGGAAAAAAACGATCGGCGCTTAACCGATGAATCATTTATGTATTTGCTGCTCCCGCGGCTGCAACAGAAAGGACGAGAGAATTATTATCCATTTTTGTTTGGTGACGAAAAACAAGGAATACCTCAATGGCTAGGCTACTATTTCGGCTATCAGCTTGTCCGTTCGGCAGAAAAAAATTTGCAAAAAAAGACGGTCGAGCTGTTTAACGTATCGGCTGAATCCATTTTTGAGGCATCCCGATTTACAAATAGTTAACGGTTGGAACCCAGTAAAGACGGCCCTCAATTAATCGATCCAAAAGGTAAAAGAAAGCCCCTGCCGAGCAAGTGGATAGAAGTCCTATCTCACTCCAATGTTTCCGCATGGAGTAACATGTTTGCTTTATTTGTGGAATAAACTGGTTGATGCTTGCCCATACTGTTGGTACAATTCATTTGCCAATGGGGTGTATGTAATGGTTCAGTTAAAAGATGTATGGGTCAATTGGTTTGAAGGAGAGGAAAACGGCTATAATGTCTGTGATTTTTGCGAATGGCGCAGTGCAGATCGAATCGAGGTTCTTGATAAAGTCAGCGTTGTCAAAGTAACATCTGAGCTTTTTGACTATATCGAGAATCAACTGGCAGACATTCCTGAGTTATTGCTGCAGGATGTGTATCAGCAAAGCTATTTAAGAAAGAATATGTCAAGAATTCAACTGGATTATTGCTTCGTTGCAACAGACGGAATCGGGATTCTAGCTGTAGATACGGTCGGATATAAAACGCCGATTCGAAAGAGTCGTCTGACACCGAGACAAGAACAGGCTGTCTATGAGCTAGTCGCTTCAAATGAAATGGAGCCTTATTTCCTTGAGCGAGAGGTTGAGCCGAAGCAATACCATATTCTTTCTCCTCACCCAGAAGAAATGTCGGGATTGACCAGAAAAGAAAGACAGCTGAAACAGCTGCTTTATATGGCTTTGGATCAGATGTATACAACCGGTAATGACGCGGAAATCCGCTATTGGTATACAGAGTGGAATCCACACAATTATATGCAAATTCAGCATATGAGCAGAGAAGAGGCTTGGAACGACTTATATGCTGAAATAAAGCAAGGCTGGACGAGCCGCCATTATCAATTGTGCGAAGCACTGATAAAAGGACAGGCGTTTTTTTTGAAAAGCTTTGGGAGCTTGAGCACGGCGAAGGCGTCAAATGAAAAAAGCGTGATTTACAAACATATAGAACTCTTCTATAATGAAAAAGTGGTAGCTTATTGAGGAGGGCAGACTATGGACAATTTTGCTTATTTGGTTATGCAAATATTTACCGTCATTTTGCTAGTAGGTTCATTAGGACTTTCCTTTTTCATTGGAAAGATTATGAAAAAGAATAACGGTTATTAAAAAACGGACGAGTCTCGTCCGTTTTTAATGCGCACAAAGGAAAAACTGAAGGGAGGCAAGTTTCTCTGGCTGATGCTGAAAAATCGGCCCCCAATGGTACCTCTGCCTCTAGTTTGTTGTCATAAGGCGAAAGCTTGACATGAATTAATCATAGCCTCCGACCACATCTGGCAGCTCTTTGTACTCTGTTCGATTCGTAACGATCTCGTGGTGCAGGAAGTCGGTAAATTGTTTCAGCTTTTGATCAGCGGCTTTTGGACATTCGCTAGTTACCCAGTCAAAATCGTACGTTTCTCCGTCAAGTAACAGGCTCATCTTATTCGTTTCGTGAGGTGCTACACAAGGGTCTGATACGTTATTGGGAGTAGTCAAAATTTCTGCGTGTACCATTTCATCATAGAGAGCTTCTAATTCGCCAGACGTTAATTTGAATTCAGTCATGATCTCTCCAGTCTCGATTAAGTCTTTCGTGTATGTGCTGTCAAAAGTGTTCAATTCGTTTTTCGCTTCAAACCCATATTGCAATGAAAAATTGAAATCATCAGGCATCGTACTAGGCATTTTCTCGCTCGTCATACATCCTGAAACAATGAAGGTCGCACAAAGCAGGAAAAGAAGCCATTGCATCGTTCACTAACCTCCCTGAATAAATACGATGATTAGAAGGAGAATTCCTCCTCCTCCCTTTATTAGACAACACCTTCCTGTATACTTTTTTTGCATAACGTTTCAAGTCGCAATTCTCTTATTGTCTTATGATCTACTAGCTATTCTAGCGCTCATCATAACATAGAGAAAAGTGCATCATGGCTAGGAGAAATACGAAAGCTTTTTCCAGTGCAGCGATGTCAATTCCTCGCTATCTTTTCTTCCTTCCAAGCCCCATTGCGCGCTCAGCTTTTTCGACGGTTTTTCTGGCGGCACGATTCGCCTTTTCGGCACCGTGATCTAGAATTTGATCGAGCTCGTTAGATTGTATTAATTCAAAATAACGGTCCTGTATGGGCTGCAAGGCTTCCACAACCGCTTCTGCCAGATCCGATTTAAACTCGCCATAACCTTTTCCTTCGTATTGCTGCTCGAGTTTGTCGACAGACAGGCCAGTACACAACGAATAAATTGAGAGCAGGTTTGATACTGCCGGTTTTTCTTCTCTGTTGAAACGAATCGTTCCTTCTGTATCAGTAACAGCGCTTTTTATTTTTTTTGTAATCGTTGCAGCGTTATCCAGCATGGAAATATAGCTTTTCGGATTTGGACTCGACTTGCTCATTTTTTTTGTTGGCTCGGTTAGTGACATAATACGCGCACCGACCTTAGGGATTTTTACTTCAGGAATCGTAAAGATATCGTTATATTTCTTATTAAATCGTTCAGCCAAATCCCGAGTTAATTCCAGATGCTGCTTTTGATCCTCACCAACGGGAACGATGTCTGTCTGGTACAAAAGGATGTCAGCAGCCATCAATGGTGGATAAGTAAGCAATGAAGCGGAGACAGCGTCCTTTCCTGCTGATTTGTCCTTAAATTGCGTCATGCGTTCTAATTCGCCAATGTAGGAGACGCATTGCATCATCCAGCCTAGCTGAGCATGAGCGGGAACCTCAGACTGGATAAATAGCGTCGCTTTTTCAGGGTCGATCCCGACGGCTAAATAAAGGGCAGCAAGATTACGAATATTTTCCCGAAGCTTTAAGCGCTCTTGAGGTACTGTAATTGCGTGCTGATCGACGATACAAAAATAACAGTTGTATTCGTCTTGCATGCCGACAAAATGCTTCAATGCTCCTAAATAGTTACCGAGAGTCAATGTTCCGCTCGGCTGAATACCAGAAAATACTGTTTTCATTTCATACATCCTTTCAATATCGGAAAAAATTGTGCTTGAAGAAAGTCAAAGCGTTCTCGATATAAGTTCATTAAGTCCTCATTTTTAAACTTACAAAAGGTCAAGCGCCGAGGAACTGAGTCCATAAGGCAGCATCATTAATTTTCTTCACGTCCGTTAGCGCCCGCCATTTGTTTGGAGGAACTTGATCCACTGATGCCCTCAATTCTATTTAAAATCATATCAGATTGCTCTTCAAAAGCCTAGTCGTAAGAAGCTCGTAAAGCTTCGTTGCTCGAATTTTGAATGAACTTTGAGAAAAAGCGAACAATAACAATAGACTTTTATGTTTGCACACTCAAGCGTTTGTGAGCTTCATACTGAGTGGATGATTTACTTAAAAAGAAATAAATGCAGCACGGCTTTCATTTAATTCGAGGAATGTGAGGTTCTAGCATGAGTGAAATTACGATTTTTTCCGCTTCCATTGGAAATGGTCATAATGAAGCCTCTCAAGCATTAAAGGAGCAGCTTGAACTACGGGGAGAAAAGGTGACGATCGTCGATACATTTTATTCGATTCACCCGTTGCTGCACAAACTATTTTTGGAGCTTTATTTGCACATGCTTAAGTTAACGCCTCGTCTTTGGGGAAGATTGTATACATATAGCGCTGATTATTCATGGTTTATGTTGATGGATCAGCTCGGAGGTCTGTTTTGCCGTCAGCTCCATGCAATGATAGTCGATCAGCGTACTTCAGTTATGATTTCGACTCATCCGTTTGTTACTGCTTTTTTTTAGTGAAGCTCAAGCAAAAAAGGGGTCTGGCCATCCGTTTATATACAGTGATCACGGATTGGGGGTTACATCCGGCTTACATCCGCCCAGAAATTAATGGTTATTTTTCAGCTATTCCACTGATCGATAAAAAGGCTGACACGTATAACCTCCCCGTTGACGACTTTTATTGTACTGGAATCCCAATTAAACCAATCCCGGATGTATCAAGAATGAAGGCGCGCAATGATTTGCGGCTAAAGATGAAGGTGAAGACAGTATTAATCACAGGAGGTAGCCTTGGCTTAGGGAAGTATAACAAAATATTAGAAGAGCTGGAGAAGATTACTGAACCACTGCAGCTATTATGTATGGTTGGGACGAATAATAAAATTAAACAGCAAATCATTAAGCACAAAAGTAGGCATGCGGTTCATGTCATTCCATTCACTCAGCATTTTAACAAATATTTACGCGCAAGCGATGTTATTTTGTCTAAGGCGGGGGGATTAACGATGTCAGAAGCGCTTGCTTGCGAAACGCCGATTCTCGTTTTTCAGCCGCTCCCAGGTCACGAGGAGCAGAACGCACAATTACTCGTCGATTCTGGTGTTGCAGTAAAAGCTCAGACAATCGAAGGTATTACTCCTTTACTGAAACAATTACTATATAGCGAAAAACTTTACGAGCAATTGGTCGATAAGGCTAGAGAATTGAAAAGGCCAGATGCCGCTCGACAGATCGCTGTTTTGATCCAACAGCTGGAAAGTCAGTAAATGAGAAAGGGGAGGAAGCGAAAGCTTGACGAATCATGATTTCCTAGCAGAGGAAGAGGGGAGGAAAAGCAAAGGCCGAGTATCAATCGTCTTTCCGGTCACTCAACGGATTGCTTAGCGAGCGCCTTTCAAGCTGGAACGATCTCTGTGAGAGGCGTTAGTTGGACAAGCTAGGCTCCTTTTATCCGTGAATTCACTTATTTTCTTCTGAGCGACGGCGCTCAAGCTGCCTTATGACCCAGAGTGCAATATTGACAACGATGAGTATTGTAATGAGCCAATTTAGCGTTGTGCCCGTACGATACGTATAAAGAATCAATAGTCCGAGAGGCAAAATAGCAAATAGCTGAAGCCATTGAATTTTAGACAGAGAAATCTCCTCATTTCACATGTATTCATTAAATTGGACATACACTAATAGGAAAGAAGGTGTACCAAAATCAGAATAACAGTCCTAAACGTAAAAAGAAAGAGGTGTGTAATAGATGACGAATCGATACTTACGTAATCGTTTGTTTCTTATTCTCGTTTTGTTCGGAGTAGGCTTCTTTTACGTACAATCGGAAAGCATCTTTGCAAAGGTTGAAGAAACTGTAGCAGCGACCGTCAAGCAAGGAGCGCAAGTTGGCCAAAAAGCTTCCCGATACAATTAAATACGCTCAAGGGGCAGGAGGCTTCCTTGGATGATTTTCGAGGACAACCAATTGTTATAAACTTTTTTTGCGACTTGGTGCCATCCGTGCCAAGAGGAAATGCCGATTATTGTTGAAATGGAAAAAAGGCTGAAGCAGCAAGGTGCTGCTTTTCTTGCAATAAACTTAACGAGTCAAGAGCGAAGTAAGGCGGAGATTCAACCATTTCTTGCCCATTATGAGGCAACGTTCGATCCGTTACTTGATGAAGAAGGGAAAGTAATGGAGCAGTATCAAATTATTGGGATACCAACGACGATTGTCATTGATGAAAAAGGGTTTATCGTCCAACGAGTCAATGGCGGACTTACCTATCAAATGATGGAGGATCTCATCCCGCTTCGTAATGGTGACAAGGTGTTACAATAAAGGTTCGCTGCACACAGGATGATTCAAATCGCGGGCTGTCAGGGTTTGTCTTGGCGCCTGCCCTCCATTGATTAATGAACCGTATTCGAAAGAGCAGCTTCGACTTTTTGATCGAGGATCGTCAGCATCTGTAATGCTTTTTGATCTGAAATCGTACGATAATGGTGTTCGCCGCTAGGCTCCTCGTCAGCTTCATCCGCTAATGCGACAACTTGCTGTAATGGCTTCAAATGTAACTCTCCTTGCGGTAAAAAAAAGAGTCCGTATGAAAAAGAATGGCCAAAGCGATTTCCTTAGCAGCCTTAGGGTGCTCTCCAAGGCGTATAAGCAGCTTGTGAGCCCGTTCGGCTCCTTTGATTGCATGAATATCATATTCCTTATAAAGCTGGTAATCCCACTTGCCATCGCGGTACCATGTATAGTGGCCGATATCATGGAGAAATGCTGCTTTAGTAGCATAATCCGGGTTAACGTCGTGCTTTTGTGACAATCGAAAGGCGTGATAAGCGCAGGCAATAGCATGAGCCATACCAGAGCGCTTCACAAACTTTTGGCTAATTCGGTGATTAAAAAGCTCGACCAAGGTTACATATCTCATGCTCTCACCCTCCTAAAAAAATGATTTTCATTATTATATAGAGCTTATCCCTTCAATGCAATACAACAAAATATAGAAAAAGATGAAAAGGCTGAAAAGGCATCAGAACGAAAATATTTTTGTTATAATGAAATAAGCTCGTACCAATAAGCTGATACATCGGAACACTTTGAAGTACTTTCCGATAATGGCGGTGTTTCATTTCGCACTGACGTAAATAACGGGGTGAACTATGGCTACAACTCATACGTATTCTAAGGATGAAGAAATTGCAAATGCGGCTACTCATGGAGTAGGTGTTCTGTTAAGTATCGCCGCACTTGTTTTGCTCGTTGTCTATTCGAGCATGTATGGAACGGTGTGGCATATTGTTAGCTTTTCCATTTACGGTACAACGATGCTGCTGCTTTATTTTTCATCAACCATGCTTCACCTTCTGCCTGAGGGAAAGGTGAAAAACCTTTTTGAAATTATGGATCATGCGTCCATCTATTTGTTTATTGCAGGAAGCTATACGCCGATTTTGTTTATCGTTGTGCAGGGCGCTTTAGGATGGACTTTGTTTGGCATCGTCTGGGGCTTAGCAACGATAGGGATCGTCTTTAAAGTGTTCTTTGTCAAGCGATTCTTGTTTACATCGACACTTTTTTTACATTGCGATGGGGTGGCTGGCACTTTTTGCTATTAATCCGATTATGGAAGCATTGCCCCCTGCAGGTATCGCTTTTTTTAATCATAGGTGGCGTTTGTTACACCGTAGGTACGGTGTTTTATGTTTGGAGGGGCTTCAAATTTCATCATGCCATTTGGCATTTGTTCGTTCTTGCAGGCAGTACCCTACATTTTTTTTCTCGTATTTATATACATCTTGCCTTTATGAATTTGAAAACGCCCGTCGAAGTTATCGACGGGCGTTTGAATAGAAGAGCAGGTAGCGATGAACGTCCGCTACTTCTTTACTAGGTTTTCACCAAAACAACTCAAGAATTACCCTTTAAACCGTTTGGGAAGTATTCCTTCCATCTGGCACTTACCTTTTCATCGATTTCTGGCAGAACCTTTACTTCTTCAGGATAAAACGGCTTCATACGAGCGTCAATAATGAGCGGACCTTTGTATTGAATATTGTTGCGAACGATATTTGCTTTAGCATATAGGTCATGCGCTGGATCAAACCTTGTGAAGGTTGTCCAAATAAAATCCTGCTGTGAGCGGACGATATCGGCATCGTCTACAAGAAAGACGAGCTGCCATTCACGAAGCTGTTCTTGGCTTTCTTTAATCAATCTGTCCGGCAGTTGCTTGTCTTCATCATAGCTTGCACCAGCGATGACGAGACAGCCGCCGCAATATGGATTGACCTGACGGATTCCAGGAATGTGACCGCCGTTATAAGTCCGGGCAAGCTCGCGGATCGGTTCGCCAAGTCCTGTCATAATCGCTTTGCTGCCAGTATTGAATTTTCGACCGGTATAATCTAGCGTATCCATAGAAGTATCGGTCAAAATGAGCAAATCCCGTTCCGGCATAAAGCGTTCGAGGATAGCTTCCATCAGTTCAGGAAATTTTGCAAGCGTTACTCGCTTGTTTGTCACCATCAGAAATTTCGTTAGCGTTAGCTGGCCCTCACCCATAATACGGAGAGCGTGCGCCAGTCCTTCCTTATAATAAGATTCACGAACGATTGCACCGGCCAAGGCATGTACTCCTGATTCGGCATACGCCCAGATTTCCCGAACACCGTTCATAACGACTGGATACAGCGGACTCATTAAGCGCTGCAAATACTCACCGATAAAGTAATCCTCCTGTCGAGGTTTACCGACAACTGTTGCAGGGTATATAGCGTCTTTACGACGGAACATTTTATGAACCTGAAACACTGGAAAATCATGGGCGAGAGAATAATATCCGTAGTGATCGCCAAAAGGTCCCTCCGGTTTACGAACATGAGGCGGTACCTCGCCGATAAAAGCGTATTCCGCTTCAGCAATTAAAGGGTGGGGGCAGCCCTTTACTTTAGCAACTGTTAATTTGTCGCCGAGCAAAAGGGAAGCGAACACCATTTCCGGCACCATTTCTGGGAGTGGAGCAATAGCTGTGATTGTCAAAATAGGCGGACCGCCAATAAATAAACTAACAGGAAGCGATTGATTTCGTCGTTCTGCTTCATAGTGATGGAAGCCACCGCCCTTATGGATTTGCCAATGCATACCTGTTTCTTTTTCCTCCCGCAGCTCAATACGATACATACCAAGATTATGCGATTTGTTTCCAGGGTGCTCGGTGTAGACAAGCGGGAGTGTGACAAAGGGGTGACTATCTAAATGCCAGCCGGTTAATGCAGGTAAGTCTTTCATATTAACTTTTGTCGTCTGAAATTCAGTTATCGGTGCTTTTGAACTAGGAATCGGGCGAAGGCCAAGCTTCAGCATATCAAATAACAGGTTTTTTTCCCCCCATAAGGCACCCATTTTCGGAGGGAGAATTTTGTCGATTGCTGCGACGGCCTGTTTGATAAATGCTTCAGGTTTAGGCCGATAGCCATATTGACTCGCCGTTCTGTTCCGTATAAGTTTGTAACAACAGGAGTATGACTCCCTTTAACGTTCGTGAATAGCAAGGCAGGACCTTGTTCCGCAATGACACGGCGATGGATTTCGGGTATTTCTAAATAAGGGTCTGCTTCAGCAGTAATTTCAATGATTTCCTGTTCCTTTTTTTAATTGTGTAAGGAACGATCGCAAATTTTTATGCACCTTTTTTTCACTCCTCGTCTAAATCGGTTAATTCTATCATAAGCGATGAACGAGCCTTTTCCAAAGAACACGGAGAATTGCCTTTATTTTTTCACAGACGATAGTGATTGGCTGAATGAAGACTCGCTGCGGCGAAAAATAGTAGAAGCAGATCGATTTTCTTAAAAAAAATTTGTTCGGGATATGGAAGAATGCTCCATTGTGTCGTAAAATAATCGGTAGCGGCTAAGGACTGTATGATTAGGAGGAAATAAAATGTATGTGACAGTCCCTGAATTAGCGGAATACTTAGGAGTATCAGCGACATACTTGTATGCTCAAATTGCGGACGGTAAAGTACAGGCCATTCATGACGGGAGGCAATATTTGCTGAATAAAGTGCAATTTGAATGGCATAAGGAAGAGCTGGAAAGGCTTCGACTGCAGATTGAGGCTGAACAGCAACTCCCAATTCCCGAAGATTGGGATGCAAAAGATGAGGATTAATGTGCAAACTAAAATGAACAAAATGAAAAAGGCTGTGAATGACTTTGGGGAAATTAGTAAATTGTATCATTGTACTTAGTTTATTCGTTATTATGCTTCCGGCAATGGTTTATGCGGAAAATGCGGAAGAAATGAAAAAAAGTGTCTAATCATGTTCAAAAGCAAGGAGCCAAACCGAAAATTGAGCTCCCTTCGAATCTGCCCGTTTTACATACGATTCAGGCTATCACTTTTCCTATCCTGAAGATGGGGTAAGAGGGATTTATTTGACGGGAAACTCAGCTGGGGGAGAACGCTTCCAGTCGTTATTGGAATTGGTTAACGAAACGGAATTAAATTCGATGGTCATCGATATTAAAGACGACCACGGTTATTTAACGTATCGCCCAGAAGACGATTCGCCGTTCTATGATATTTCTAAAAATTATATTGCAAATCCCCAGGAATTGATGGAAACGTTGGAGGAAAATGAAGTGTATCCAATTGCAAGGATTGTCGTGTTTAAGGATTCGGTTTTGGCAGAAAAAAAGCCAGAGCTATCTTTTAAAGATGGAGGAAGCGTTTGGAAAAACGGAAGGAATGAGGCATTTGTTAACCCTTTTTTAGAGGATGTGTGGGAATACAATGTTGATATTGCCGAAGAAGCTGTAAAAATGGGCTTTAAAGAAATCCAGTTTGACTATGTCCGCTTTCCTGAAGGTTTTGAGCGGCGCGATGAGGATCTGGAATACAGCGTTGGTCAATATGAGGGTGGAGATGGTGATAACATCCAGCGGCGTGTGTCGGCCGTAACCGATTTTGTCGCCTACGCTTACGAGCGGCTGTCGCCCTACGGTGTCGATGTTTCTGTAGATATATTCGGTTATTCTGCCACGATCCCTGAAGCTCCCGGAATCGGACAAAATTTCTCGAAAATATCCGAGAATGTCGATATTATTTCATCCATGATTTATCCGAGCCATTGGACACCGTATTTCGGTATTGATAAGCCCGACCTTTATCCGTATGAATTGACAAAGGAATACGCAAAGGTTGAAAATCAAGTATTAGGGGAGCTCGAAGATCCTCCTGTTTCACGGCCGTGGATTCAAGATTTTACCGCGAGCTGGCTCGGTTCTGGAAATTATATTCCCTACGGAGTCAAGGAGGTTGAGGACCAAATTCGGGCATTGAATGAGCAAGGAATAAGCGAATTTCTGCTTTGGAATGCGAACAATCGATACACAGAAGGAGTAAACTACAAACCGTAGTGAGCAGGGCGCCGTTTTGGCGCTCTTCTTCGTTTAACAATACAGACGGATAAAAGAAAAAATTGTTTAAGAAGAAAAAAAGTGAATAAAAGCTTACCTTCATTAAGAAGCTAAAGGAAAGACGAGGCATTTCTTTAGCTAAAAAATGAAAATACAGAAGGAGGCCAGCTGATTGAACTGGTATGAGAAATTAAACGAATACTTTCCAACCGAGGAAATGAAATCAAAAAAGCATTTAGAAATGCTATTAAAGGAAAAGTCAGATATTTACCATAAAGACGAAGGTCCAAATCATGTTATGATGTATGTAGAGACGGACGATTTCGTATTTGTTGATTATTTATTTGTCTCTGGTGATGCACGTGGGCAGGGGCTTGGTAGAAAGCTACTTGAGAAGCTAAAAAGAAAAGGAATGCCGATAATTCTCGAGGTCGAACCCGTTGATTATAAAGATACAGATACAGAAAAAAGGCAGCGTTTCTATAACCGGGAGGGCTTCAGGCACGCACAAGCCATTGGTTATCGTAGACGGTCCCTCGCAACGAATCAAGTTAACGAATTAGAAATTCTATACTGGTCGCCGACTAACGAATCGGAGCAAAGTATTTATGATAAAATGAAGCATACGTATGAAACCATCCATACGTATAAGGATAAGGAGATATACGGTGAAGCTTATGAAACCGTCGATAAGGTGTTAACATACGATAATAAAGAGAAGTAAAAGCTCGGTTAAACAGTCAAAAGGGAATCTCTTGCTTTGTGAACTGACGCCAATCAAAAAAAGATAAAGGTGGTGTTTAACATGAACAAAAAAAGAGCGTAGACGAAAAAAAGAAGGCTGAAATGATTAAAGACTTTTTAAAGAAAAACTTAAAAAAACTGGAATAAAGGCACAAAGCGAAATCCGATGCCGCAATCGTCTAGAAGAACAATCGCTTAGCCTTGAATACCCGCTATGCGTACATGGCGGGGTTATTCTTCGTTGGCAATAAATAAGCAAACGGTGACTGAATCGAATTTTGGTGACTGAATCGAATTTTATTGCAAATATAGGAGTTATAGGAAAAGATAAAAGCAAAATAATAACGGGAATTTTCTTGTTTGTCAAGCGAACAAAGGTTTACTTAAGTAGACGTGCATCGATTGGCGTTACTATAGCCTCGTCTTTCGTGTCCCTTACAAATGTGTCTGTTTTGTGACGATTTATTCCCGGATGGAAAAAATAATAAAAAAAACTTAACAAACATATATGTTTAGAAACTATTTTTTTAGTATAATTTAGTTATAATAAAAATTAAGCAATGTCCATTTATTTCAATTTTGTCATTAGTCTTGTTTAATTATTGTATAGGAAACTTCAACGAAATCTATACAGAATGATAAGGCTTTAGTATAATTATATGATGATCAGACAAACAGCTTTGTTCATCATCGATCTCAAATTGCGGAAGGAGAGGTCCGTCAGATGGTTACTTTACTAACTTCACCAAGCTGTACTTCATGTCGGAAAGCAAAAGCATGGCTAGAAGAGCACGAGATTCCATTTGAGGAACGTAACATTTTTTCATCACCGTTATCGATTGAAGAAGTGAAAGAAGTTGTGCGCATGACCGAAGATGGAACGGATGAAATTATTTCAACTCGCTCGAAGGTCTTCCAGGAATTGAATGTTGAGCTTGAGTCATTGCCTTTACAAACGCTTTTTAAAATCATTAGTGACAATCCTGGCTTGCTGCGCAGGCCAATAATTTTTGACGAAAAGCGTCTACAGGTCGGCTATAATGAAGCGGAAATTCGTCGCTTTCTCCCAAGAAAGGTTCGTACTTTCCACCTTCAGGAAGCACAGCGGCTCGTCAATTAATTGTAAAACCTTCTACCTGATCGTTTAGGGGAAGGTTTTTTTGCTGCTTGGAGCGAATGACGAATGTTTGGTTCAGCCAACTTAACGAAAGAAAAATGACTGAAGTCCTCCTCTGCGAAGCAGCTTCGAGGGATGGATTCCCTATTTTTCATCCGAAGGTGATTGCAAATTTTTTTTGATTTAGCATGATGACGATTTTTGCGAAACGCTCCATCCGATTGCGATCACACCGATAATCGCCAGAAGCTGAAAGAACAGCTTAAACAGTGGATGAATAATAAACAAAGGCGAAAGCATCGGTTCATGGGAGATCATTCGGGTTGCTGTTAATGCAAGAATACCGGCTCCAAGGTAAATAATGAAAGGGAATTTCTCAAAAAGGATCAGGATTAGCTTACTCCCCCAAATAATAATCGGAACAGAAATAGCCAAACCTAGCATCACTAAAGTCGTGTTGCCGTGAGCTGCACCGGCTACACCGATGACATTATCGAACCCCATAATCAGATCAGCAATGACGATAGTTTTTATTGCGTTCCACAAGTGCGTCTCTCCCGTTATTGCCTGTTCCTCCTTTGACTGAGTCAATAACTGAAATGCAATAAATAACAAGAGAGCTCCGCCTATTGCTTGGAGAAAAGGAACCTCCAACAAGTGTAGTGCTGTCAAGGTTAAAATGACTCGAAGCACAATCGCTAACGTGATCCCGAGAACGATGGCGCGATTGCGGAGCGAAACGGGGAGGTTTCGGCAGGCAAGTGCAACGATAATAGCATTATCACCTCCAAGAATGATGTCAATACTAATAATTGTTAGAAGAGAAAGCAGAAAATCATAATCCATATTGCACCTACCCTTCAAAAAAAGTTAAGCTCATTTCGCCATTACTTCTTGCATTCGATTGAATAGCGTTTTTGTGTAGAGGATGGTAAAAAAGCAAAATGCAACATTCGTTGCTTGACATATCATGTCTTCCTCTGGCATGATTTAAGATCACAGGTTGTCCGAAGCTCGTTTTATCTAAACTTATATTGAAGGAAACGGAAAAATATGATAAAAATATAGGAACGGTTTTCATCCAATTTAATATTAGAAAAATCATGGCAATAAACTATTTAAAATTTCCAATTTCAAAGGTTTTATCATAAAATAGAAGTAACAAACCCTTGACCGTTTCCTAAGGATTAATCTCTAACAGAAAAGGGTATTCATTAAAAAGAATTTTTCCGCGATCACTGAATAGGGGGAGAGCATATGGATATCGAACGAGTCAACGAGACGACAATTAAATTTTTTTATAACCTACCAAGATATGGAAGAGAGAGGCTTTGATAGGGATGAGATTTGGTACAACCGTGAGCGTGGCGAGGAGCTCTTCTTCGATATGATGAATGAAGCAAATGATCAAGATGAATTTGAAATGGATGGCCCATTGTGGATTCAAGTTCATGCATTAGATAAAGGGTTGGAGATCGTTGTTACGAGAGGTCAAATTTCAGATGGAAATGTAAAGCTGGAAATTCCAGTACCGAATCATAAAAGTGAACTGGAGCAGAGCATCGTTGATTTGCTCAGTGAAGATCAGGAAACAGAGGAGGAGTCTGTTCAAAGTGAACAGCTTGAGATAATTATCGGCTTTGCCGATCTGGAGGACGTCATTTCACTCAGCCATAGTTTCTTCATCGATGATTTGGAGACAAATCTTTACCATTATGAAGGGCGTTACTACTTGCATGTTGTCTTTAACGATGAATCATACAGTGAGAATGAACAGGACGATATGCTCAGTCAAATGCTGGAGTTTGGCTTTGAATCAGACTTGTCGATTTATCGAATTGAGGAATACGGCAAGGACATCATATCTGGAAATGCCTTGGAAACCTTAAGAAACCATTTTTAAAAAAAATACGAGAAAATCAACCGATTTCTGCATGAAATCGGTTTTCGTTTTATCTTTTCTTGATGCTCGCTTCAGCAGTTAAGACTCGTGGGCTGAGAAGAAAAAAATTTCTCATGAGTCACGCACTAATAAACGCAGTTCATTTGGTACACTTGCCCATTCCCTTGAGAATCTAGACAGTTCTGGAATGGGGTCAAAGAGAGAGAAACTGGAAGAGGTAAGCTATCCTTCTAAAAGGACGAGAAAGTATACGTGAAATTCTAAGTAAAGGCATGGGGGGTTAATCGGTATTTCTTCATAATCACTCCGACATGTTTCATTACAGTTGGCTACCGCCTAATCCCATTTCTTAAACGATACGTCGATACTAAATTCATTTTCATGCACATCAGCAACTACTTTTCCCTGTTGTTTGTTGATGAGCTGTTGAACGATATGCAGGCCTAATCCAAGCTGTCCTCCAGAACGACTAGTATCCATTCTAAATGTTCGCTCAAAAATTCGATTGATTTCAGTACGGTCAAACTCATCAACATCATTTACCGCCTTTAACCGGACATATCCTTCTTCTTCAATTAGATAAATAGTAAAATAGCTTTTGGCATACCGCAACGCGTTTTGAATGATGTTTGTCACAATTCGATATGTTGCCTTCTTGTCAGCCAAAATAGGGGATACAGTAACTTCATCCACATGTATCCTTAACTGACTTTTCTCAAAATCACTGTAGAACATTAGCATAGCTTCCCCGACAATTTGATCCAAAAACTGCTGTTCCATGATGAATTGCTTGTCCGAGGAGTCAATTAGTGAGAGCTCATAGAATAAATCGACCATCATTGTGAGATTGTCAATTTTCTTATGAATAATAGTTAAAAACTCTTTCTTTTCTGCTTCAGATAGGGACGGATTCGTTAACAATTCCGAAAAGCCTTTAATTGATGTTAAAGGTGTTCTCACATCGTGAGAGATATTTGTAATTTCCTGTTTCAGTTCTTTCTCTCTCTTTTGTTTGTGCTGCTGATCTTGCTTGAACAAATGAATGAGCTGGTTGATTTTCGTAATAAATCGGATCAGGCTTTTACTATGCGTATTTGTGCGAACCAATTCATTTGTACCGAAATTCTCAATGATTTCCTCTAATTGGTTCGTCATCCTTCTAATATCCCAATGAAAAAGGAGAAGCAACCCGATACTAACAATTAGTAAGAAAATCAAAATAATGATTATCAAC
Organism: Bacillus sp. JCM 19058; assembly: GCA_001310555.1. The sequence goes on along the minus strand of BAXO01000013.1, from coordinate 6,443 downwards.
CAGCTACTCACTTCTATTCATCCCTTCTCTTCAATCAATATTTTGATTAGCGAACTTTTTCGCCCCGATTAGTAAAGAAATGACCGAGATTACGATGCCAGCAATCCAGTAACGATAATCGAAATCGGCCGCCTGGTTCATAAAGCTCATTAAATTTTCGTTTAAAAGTGTACTCGGCGCATATAGATATAGCTCATCTAGCCCTGGAATCGAGCGGAATATTACACGCAAGAGATCACCAGAAACCATAAAGATGAGTAGTAACATGATAATGATATAAACTTCACCGACCTTCAGCATTCTCAGCATATGAATCATAAAAAAAACCACTGAGCACAATCGGCACCATGTTTAAACTAGCGATCAAGAAATTTCTGATTGATTGTTCCTCACTAACGAAAAGGCTCTCTCCCAATCCAATCATTAAGAGTAGTCCACCCATACATACTAAGAGAAAATAACATAAGGTTAGGATCAGCTTTGACCAAAAGATCGTTTTCCTAGAGACACCAAAGGATACAGATTGTTTGAGCAACGACGTATCCTTACCAGTGAGAGCCAAATTAAAGAGAAAGCCCACGACTATAATTAGCATCCCGCCACCAATGACATTCGAATAAAAAAATATACTAGTTGAATAAGGGAAATTCGGTTCAAGCTGTTGTGAATAGTACAAGACAGCCGCTGCTGCGACAATTAACAGTAAACAAATCACACTCGTTATGTGAAGACTTTTTTTTGTGTAGCAAGCGATAATGTTCGCTTTTCATATAATTAATCATTTTCATTCCCCCCACTAATCCTAAGAAGTACTCTTCTAAATTCAGTGCTTCCATACGAAACTCCATCACGAACACACCATTGTCAATTAAGAGGCGATTGATTTCGCCGCCTTCCTCTATATGATTTTGGATGGTTATTATATGATTAGGCAGGGTTTTATACTGAATATCAGCATAAGCTTGCTCTAACAATTGCGCGGCCTTTGCTGAATCATCAACTTTAAGCTGAATTTGTCTCTTACTCTTATCATCTAAAGCCTCTTTACTTAAATCATCGACAATTATGCCATTCTTAATAAATACAAAGCGTGTTGCTAGTAATTGTAGTTCAGTTAAAATATGGCTGGAAACTAAAATCGTTATTTGCTTTTCTTGATTTAGCTTCAATAATAGCTTACGAATCTCCATAATCCCTTCAGCGTCTAAACCATTGATTGGCTCATCTAGCACTAAACAATCTGGACTACTAAGCAGACAAAGGCTATGCCTAATCGTTGCTTCATTCCCATGGAGTAGTCTTTAAATCGTTTCTTCTTTTGAGTTGCTAAACCAACAATTTGTAAAACCTCGTCAACGCGTTTCTTTTCAACGACACCTCGCTGAATTCGAAAATACTCTAGATTTTGAGTAGCAGTAAAATCCGGAAAAAAAATGCAGGTGTCTCTATCATGAACCCCATTCTTTTTTTTGCTTGCTCCGTATCCTTACCTGATTTGCCAAATAAGTGAATGTCTCCAGCAGTTGGCATTAATTGTCCCGCAAGCATTTTAAAAATCGTCGATTTGCCAGCACCATTTTTACCAATTAATGCGCAAATTTCTCCCCTCCTTAATGAGAAATTAAGGGGCTTAATGGCTTTTTCTTCCTTAAAGGTTTTCGTCAATTGATACGTTTGTATAATGGTATCCATCTTGATTGGCTCCTTCGCTAATTTCTTGATACATTAAGTTTAGCTTGGATGTCTTTAAAAACCCTTAAACAAAACTTAAAGAAATCATAAAGAATTAAATTAGCATGAAGCCTATTCCCCAAATTGTCTTTATATACTCATCAGGAGTAATTTCGGCAATTTTTTTACGAAGATTTGAGACATGAACACTAATCGTATTGTCATCGCCTAAGTAAGTCCCTTTCCAGATTCTTTCATAAATCTCCCTTTTGGAAAAAGCATGCTCCGGATGGCTAACAAATAATGATAGGATCTCAAATTCTGCATTCGTTAGTTGCAGCTCGTTGTTTTCTAAAGATACAGATAGTTTTTCTGGATTGATTTTCAGTCCACGCCATACTTTTTCCACCGTCCGTGATGGGTGAGCACTTGATTTTCGTAACTGCACTTCAACTCTAGCCACCAGCTCTTCTTGATTAAATGGCTTGGTTATATAATCGTCTGCACCCAATTTCAAGACGTGTACTTTATCGTCTATATCAATCTTGGCTGAAACCACAATAATTGGAGTCGTACTCTCTTCTCTGACTTGCTTTATTAATTCTTCCCCACTTACACCGGGTAACATCAAGTCCAATATAATTAAATCGTACGTATTATTTTGCAGTTGTAGCAGCCCTTCCGTACCAGAATAAGCCGCAATCGAAACCATTCCTAATTTTGTTACAATCACGCTCAGTAGCCTACTAATTTCTTGATCATCTTCAATGATTAATATTTTTTTTACCTTCATTCAATTTTATCACCCGTTATTATTGTTCTGTTATTTCTATTGATTATAACTAATTATAGCTTAATTTTGTCCTAAAGAATGGGAGTGGCTAGGCTAGCTCAATCAACGGAGCAGTAAAAACGTATCTGGACGCACTAAAATGAATGGATAAGCTGTAGGGATACAATTAGCCTCAATACCTCTAAATATTAGGACTAAGTGGTTTTTATGTAACAGGCAATTTATATTAAGTGAGAGAATTCCAGAGAGACGGTTACAAAATAAATAAAAGGTGACTCAGCTTTATTTACCGTTGCCGTCTCACATCATTAAACGGTATGTTTGCTTTCATGTTATTCTCATTTTTTTTAATTCATCCGGCAGGAAAATAGAATACACTGAAGAATACTATATTGTGAAGGTACCTTTCTCTCACTCCTCCATATGAATTTCCTCTAAATTTGCTGCACACGCATTCATGCAAAATACCTTTCAACCAGAAACTAGCTCGAATTCTTTCCTTTAGTTTTCCCTCTTTCTTCAATAAAAGCTAATAAGGAGTGATAACATGCTCAATGCGAAAATGGAAAACGGTACACTGATCTCGATGGGGGATGAGTGGCGTTTGGATGAACTGCAAAAACTAAGAAAGCGAACAACGTTTTCATGCCCGGTTTGTGGTCAGTCTGTGATGTTAAAGCTCGGGTCGAAAATCCACTGGCACTTTGCACACCATAATCGAAAGGATGGAGGCTGCTCGATCGAGCAGGAAGCAGAGTCTCATTATCATATGCGTGGTAAATGTTTGCTCTATCAATGGTTAAAGCATCAGCGTATCGACGCAGCACTCGAGGTTTATCTCCCGCTTATTCGTCAAAGACCAGATGTCCTTTTTCGATGGAAAAACAGGCTGTACGCGTTAGAGTTTCAATGTGCCGCAATGGATATTCCTTCAATATCAAGACGAACGGAAGGGTTTAAAGACTTAGGAATAACACCTATATGGGTTCTTGGAGGAAACCGGCTGAAGCGGAAAGGCAAATTAAACTATAGGATTAAAAGGTTCGAGTGGATAGCCGCTAAGGCGAAGGAAAGGTGGGGCTGTGAATTAGTCTACTTTTGTCCCGACTCGAAAAGATGGAACCTGCTTCATCAAGTTAGTCCTTATGCAACCAATCGTTCACTCGCAAGCTTGAAAGAGTTCAAACTGCATGACTTTTCCTTCGAGAACCTCCTTACACCGTCGCCACAAAGAACGCCTCCTATCCGCGAATGGTTGACTGTAAAAAGGCATTGGCGCTACGAAAATACGAATCCTTATCCGTCTAAGTCCCAAAGGTTTCATCAACAACTTCTTTATTTCCACCGCTTGTCGCCCGCACAATTCCCAATTGAGTCAGGTTGGCCAACCCCTTATTATTACTTAATCGAAACATCACCGAATATTTGGCAAAACTTTCTCCTGCTTGAATGCATGCGTCATCAACCGCTCGACAAATACTTCCATGAACAGCTCCTATTTAATAGGCTTCATTCTCTCCTTTCCAAAAATATTTTGGCACTTCGACCCTTTCATGTGTCTGATTGCATTTCTCCCGCGGTTCGCCCTTTTTTTACACTGGCTTACAGAAATCGGTTTTCTAAAAAAAAGGGGAGAACGGCCAATATTTAAGAAAACGTAATTTGCTTATTCCTGAAACTCTTGAACACGCCCTTGTTCTTGACAAAAAGATAGGGAAGCAGTTTATCGACAGCCATTCTCGAGTAATGAACTTATAGGTTGTTTCTGGAATTTTAATGAATAAAGAGGTAAAATGAAAAGGAGAAAAAGTTGCCATAAAAGGCGTTTGTAACTCTTGAGGTAGTAATCGAAAAAGGTCAAGTCGATTACTTATTTCGATTGTGCGTGTCGAGTAAACACCTGTCTTAGCTTCAAATGCGGGTATGTCGGAGGGGGGAGCACTCGCATCTGGACAAAGGATTACACATTTTTAGACCCGTCTCGAGCGAGAACTGAAACGAGCGGCTAGAATCGTGTAGCCCAACCGACTGAGCTTTCCTTTTATGGAGATAGAACCCTTCCCTTAGGCAGGAAACTTAATTATCTTTGGAGGTGCTTGGATGGCTAAAAAAATTGCCAAAACGTAATGAGATTCCAGTGGAAAAGACATGGAATCTGGAAGCAATCTTTGCTACAGATCAAGATTGGGAGGATGAATTTAAGCGGCTCCGCTCGCTCTTGCCAGAATTGCTGAACTATAAAGGAAAGCTTACCGAATCAGCGAAAACTCTTTACGATGGGCTTGAGAAGCAAAACGAAATAACCGAGAGACTTGGTCGTTTGTATACTTACGCTCATATGCGTTATGATCAGGATACGACGAACTCATTATATCAAGGGCTTGAGGATCGGGCAGCTAGCCTCGCTTCACAAGTAGGACAGACGGCATCCTTTATTATTCCAGAACTGCTGTCAGTAAGTGAAGAGACGATCCAGCGATTTATGGAAGAGTTTGACGCTCTGAAGCTTTATCGGCAAATGTTTGCCGAATTAAATCAGCAGCGTGCTCATGTTTTATCAGAAAAGGAAGAATCAATTTTGGCCCAGGCGAGTGAGGTGACAAATACTCCCGGAAATGCATTTAGCATGCTGAATAATGCTGATTTGAAGTTTCCGGTGATTACAGACGAAAACGGAGAAGAGATTGAAGTGACGCATGGCCGTTATATTAGCTTGCTTGAAAGCGCTGACCGGCGTGTACGGAAAGAGGCTTTTCATGCGGTATACAGCACTTATGATAAATTTAAAAATACCTTTGCTTCAACCTTGAATGGCCAAGTGAAGCGGAATCTATTTTATGCTAATACGCGTAACTACAAGTCAGCCAGGCATTCGGCTTTAAGCAAAAATCATATTCCTGAAGCCGTATATGAGCAATTAGTAGAGACAGTGAACAAAAACTTGCACTTATTGCATCGTTACGTCAATGTACGTAAGAGGCTTCTCGGGGTAGATGAGCTACATATGTACGATCTGTATACGCCGTTAATTGAAGATGTGAAGATGGAGATTCCGTATGAGGAAGCAAAGGAGCTTGTTATTCAAGGCGCTGCACCTTTAGGAGAGGATTACGTTGAAACCCTGAGAAATGGCTTTGACTCAAGATGGGTCGATATTGAAGAAAATGAGGGGAAGCGAAGTGGGGCATACTCTTCCGGTTCGTATGGAACGATGCCTTATATTCTGATGAACTGGCAGGATAATGTCGACAATACCTTTACATTAGCTCACGAATTTGGGCACAGTATGCATAGCTACTACACACGAAAGCATCAGCCTTATTTGTATGGGGACTATACGATCTTTGTAGCGGAAGTCGCTTCAACGTTAAATGAGGCTTTGTTAAACGACTATATGGTCAAGCGAACAAAGGATCCGAAAGAGAAGCTTTATTTGTTAAACCATTTTCTCGAAGGCTTTCGTGGCTCTATATTTCGGCAAACGATGTTCGCAGAGTTTGAACAGGCGATCCATCAATTGGCGGCAGAGGGCCATGCTTTAACGACAGAGCTTTTTACAAAAACGTATTATGATTTAAATGTTAAATACTTTGGTCAAGACATCGTTATTGATAAAGAAATAGGATTAGAATGGGCGAGAATCCCTCATTTTTATTACAATTTCTATGTGTTCCAATATGCGACTGGCTATAGTGCAGCAGCCGCTTTAGCTAAACAAATTTTGGCAGAAGGAAAGCCAGCCGTAGAAAGGTATTTAGGCTTCTTGAAAGCAGGAAGCTCGGACTACCCGATTGAAGTACTAAAGCACGCCGGGGTTGACATGACCTCACCTAAGCCGGTTGAACAAGCACTTTCTGTCTTTGAAAACACGTTGTCCGAAATGGAAGAGCTTATGAACAAGCTGTAGTCTAGTATTTGCTTATATGGTGCGTATACGTTAGACGAGCTGAACGCTTGTAGGTGTTCAGCTCGTTTTTGC
>BAXO01000012.1 GCA_001310555.1 Bacillus sp. JCM 19058 | reverse complement strand
TTAGACCGTAGACAAAATGGGCCTGTACCAAAGTTTAAGGGAAAGCTTCTTTCTATTTCCGTAAGAGGGGATGCAGTCGCTCCCGGGATGGGGCACGCTTTCCGCAGGCGGGCGTTGAACGAACCGGCACGCTGGTCGATTTCAACCTGCCCTTTCGTCCTGCAGGAGTCAGCCACTCGCAAAAGCTGCATTCATCTAAAAAAAGCGACACCTCGAGTCATAATAAAGTGTCTCGAGGTGTCGCTTACTTAATGGGGAACTTTTGACGCCCCCATTTTGATCATATAAATTAAATTGTTCAATCGATCATTGGTTCTACAATCGTACCATATACAAATTCATTTCCATCACAAGCGGTGTAAAAGCGAGTCGCAATCACCTTTTCACGCTCACTTTCACGCATTAACTATGATTGGCGGTGCTTTCTTTGACCTCTCTATTGAAAAAGGCACGATTCGTTTTCACCCTATTCTTGCTTTAGCTTTATATCGCGTAAATAGAAAATGCTGCTAGGATATTGCCAAAAGCCATCCAGTTCATCACGCAATCCGGCGAGCAGGATCGAGTGGTATAAATAAACGACTGGTGCTTCCTCAACTAAAATTCCCTGAGCTTCTTTGTATAATGAAATCCGCTTTGCTTCGTCTGTTTCTTGCCGTGCAGCCTCTAAAAGCGAATCGACCTGTTCATTCGTGAAGAAGGAACGATTTCCCGGTGCCCCCGCATTAGAAGAGTGAAACATTGGATATAAGCCATAATCTGCATCTAAGGTAACCGTACCCCAGCTCCCGACAAATAATTCCGTATCACCGTTGCCGCTTATATCAAGGTATGTCGCTGAATCAGCGGTTTCAATTTTCAAATCGATTCCGATTTCAGCAAGCTGTGCTTGAACAAATTCAGCGATATCGATAAAGGCACGCAATTCGTTTGTCAGAATCGTTGCTGAAAAGCCGTCTTCATAGCCTGCTTCTGCTAATAGCTGCTTTGCTTCCTCCACATCGTGCGACAGAGGTTCGAGTTCCTCTGTATAGCCAAACACGGTTGGGGCTAAGGGACCTTTCGCTTCAATTGCCGCACCGTCAACAACGCCGGCGATCAGCTCCTCTTTGTTAATGGCTTTCGATATCGCTTTTCTTACCATTGGATCATTAAACGGTTCTTTTTCTGTATTGAAGCCGACGTAAGTAAGATTTGAGCTATCAGACTGTTTGACCTTCGTCTCATCGCTACTGTCGAGCCGCTCAATATCGTTCGGGTTCACCGGATAAATGAGATGAGCTGCCTCAGTCTCTAGTTCCGCCACTCGAGTTAAATCCTCTGGGACGGCTTTAAACGTAATCGAGTCGACCTTTGCTTTTTCTTGATCCCAATAATCGTCGTTTTTCACTACCTTTACATAGTTGCCGTGCGAACGCTCCTTAAATTTGAAATATCCGGTTCCGACGGGATTTTCATTGACCGATGCGAACGGCTCCTCCCGTTATTTACCGCCTCTTCGTCTGCTTTTATCGATTCCAGACTAATCATATGCCCAGCCGGATGTGCTAGATGTGACGGAAGTGCGGCAAATGGGAATTTCGTTTTAATGTGAACCGTGTAGTCATCCTTCACTTCCACCTCGTCAATCATATCAAATAAAAAGGCTAGCGGTGAACCGAGATCCGGATCGCGTACCCGATCCAAATTCGCTTTGATGACCTCTGCATTTAATTCTGAATCGTCGTGGAATGTTACCCCTTGCCGAATCTTTGCCTCCCACACAGTATCTTCAATTTGCTCCAGACTTTCTGCCAAGCCTGGCTGCACCTTTAGATCTTCATCCAAATATACAAGCGTATCGTAAATTGTACTCATGACGTATAGTGAATTACCGTCATTAGCCGCGTGCGGATCCAGTGAAACCGGCTCAGACACTAAATCGACAACAACGTCTCCCCCAGATGCTTCCCCTGCCTCATTGGCAGCAGATTCTTCCCCTTCATTTGGCGCAGGCTCGCTGCTGCAGGCGGCAATGAACAGAATAGTAAACATAAACACGAACAACCCACTGATTTTTCTCATGATGTCCCTCCTAGAGCTAAATAGTTAGAAAATGAACGTTTTAAAAATGAATACGTCGGATGGTTATTCCTTTGTTCACTTCGCTAGTAATAGATCCTTCCCTTCAATAAGAACGAAGAAAAAAAATTAATTCAAACTAAACTGATATGCTTAGTGTTGAAACAAGTATAGCGAGCTAAATCGTTTCCGTCAACTACTTGAACTTCGCCGTCATCCACCCATCTTGCCATCAAAACAGACAGATTTCCAGGTTCGAAATAAAAAAGAGAACCGTGTCAGTAACAAGGTTCTCTTTAAACGATTGTTTTTATTCCTCTGTCTCTTTATCAACATTTTCATCATTATCATCATTCATATCTTCACTGCTTCCACTTCGTCCGCATCCTCTAACTGTTCGACCTCATCGTCATCGATATCAATCCGAGCAACGGTCGCTACCTCTTCTCCTTCGTTCACTCGGATCAGCATGACTCCTTGAGTATTCCGGCCAGTGATGGATATGCCTTCGACATGAGTACGGATCACGACTCCACTCGCTGTTATGATCATGAGGTCATGAGAATCAGAAACGACCTTTAAGGCTACGAGTGAGCCATTTTTCTCAGTGACATTACACGTTTTGATCCCTTTTCCGCCACGGTTCTGAATCCGATACTCTTCGATTGGCGTCCGTTTCCCGTAGCCTTTTTCAGTGACGATTAATACTTGATGCTGCTCTTCAATCTTGTCCATGCCAACGACATAATCGTCCTCAGCTAAGGAAATCCCCTTCACGCCTCCGGCTGTACGTCCCATTAAACGGACATCGTTTTCAGGGAAACGAATGGACATCCCGTTTTTCGTTCCGATAATGAGCTCTTGATCGCCATCAGTCAAACGGACTCCGTGCAATTCGTCATCCTCGCGCAAATTAATAGCAAACAACCCGCCGCGGCGGATGTTGGCGAACGATGAGAGCCTCGTTCGTTTAGCGATTCCGTGCTTCGTCAGGAAGAAGAGATAAAACTTCTCATCAAATTCCTCAATCGGAATCACCGTACTAATCGATTCGTCCGCCTCAATTTGGAGAAGTTGATGATCGGGATCCCTTTTGCCGTCCGGCCAAGCTCAGGAATCTCATAACCCTTCAGACGATAGACCTTTCCTTTGTTCGTAAAAAATAGAACAGTGTGGTGGGTGTTTGTCGTAAACAAATGCTGGACAAAATCATCATCATTAGTACCCATCCCTGGATACCTCTGCCGCCCCGGCGCTGACTTCGATAGGTCGAAATCGGCAGGCGTTTAATATAGCCATGATGCGTGATCGTAACGACCGTATTTTGGCGCGGAATTAAATCCTCGTCCTCGAGATGATCCTCGCTTAATGAAATCATGGTCCGGCGTTGGTCATTATATTTATTTTTAATGTCCGTCAGCTCTTCACGGATAATTGTCAAAACCTTTTCCTCATCAGCCAAAATCGCCTTTAGTTCGGCAATCCGTGCGACAAGATCATTATATTCATTTTCGATTTTATCCCGTTCCAGGCCAGTGAGCCTTTGCAAGCGCATGTCTAAAATCGCTTGGGCCTGTTCATAGCTTAATTCAAACTGTTCCATTAAGCCGTTGCGAGCGATGTCTGTCGTTTGTGAGCTGCGAATGAGCTGAATGACCTCATCGAGATGATCAAGAGCGATTCGCAGTCCTTCAAGAATGTGAGCGCGAGCTTCAGCCTTACGTAGCTCAAAGGCCGTACGGCGGCGGATCACCTCAACCTGATGAGTTAAATAATTCTCGAGGCATTCCTTTAAGTTCAATACCTTCGGCTGACCACCGACAAGCGCAAGCAAGTTAATTCCAAAGCTTGTTTGTAGTGCCGTTAGCTTGAACAGATTATTAAGCAGCACGTTGGCGTTGGCATCTCTTCTCACTTCAATGACAATCCGCATCCCATTCCGATCGGACTCATCGCGTAAATCCGTAATCCCATCAATTTTCTTTTCCCGGACCAGTTCAGCGATTTTTTTTCGATTAGCCTTGCTTTGTTGACCTGATAAGGGAGCTCCGATACGATAATGCGCGGCTTGCCATTATGATCCTCAATCGTCGTTTCAGCGCGCAGCGTAATCGAACCTTTTCCTGTTTGGTAAGCCTTCCGAATCCCAGATCGGCCAAGAATCTCGCGCCCGTCGGGAAATCTGGCCCCGGGATATATTCCATTAATTCAGGGACACTAATCTCGGGATTTCTCGACAATGCCAAGACCCCGTCAATCACTTCGCCGAGCTGATGGGGCGGAATATTCGTTGCCATACCGACAGCGATTCCGGTCGCGCCGTTAACGAGCAAATTCGGAAACCGAGCCGGTAATACAACCGGTTCTCGCTCAGAGCCATCGTAGTTATCCTGGAAGTCGATCGTATCCTTATTGATGTCGCGCAGAAGCTCCATTGCTATTTTCGACATTTTCGCTTCCGTATACCGCATCGCTGCTGCCTGATCCCCATCAACAGAACCAAAGTTTCCATGACCGTCGACGAGCATGTTACGGTAGCTGAAATCCTGAGCCATCCGCACCATCGTCTCATAAACAGCCGAGTCGCCATGCGGGTGGTATTTTCCGATAACCTCGCCGACAATTCTCGCTGATTTTTTGTAGCTTTATCCGCCGTCATCCCTAAATCGTTCATCGCATATAAAATCCGGCGATGGACGGGCTTCATGCCATCTCTTGCATCAGGAAGAGCACGAGCGACAATGACGCTCATTGCATAATCCATAAAGGACGTTTGCATTTCCTGGCTAATATTAATTTCTTTTATATTTGATTGATCATGTTCGGCCATTTAGAAATACCTCCACCTATATATCAAGATTCTTGACATACTGCGCATTTTCCTGAATAAAATCACGGCGCGGCTCAACTCGGTCTCCCATCAGAATCTCAAAAATTTCATCTGCCTTCATCGCATCCTCCAGTGTAACCTGAAGCATCGTCCGATCTTCGGGATTCATCGTTGTTTCCCAGAGCTGCGAAGGATTCATCTCCCCTAACCCTTTGTAGCGTTGAATACCTACTTTCGAGCGATCCGAATAATTTTTAATTGCTCATCCAATTGCTGATCGGTATACACATACTGCACGTCCTTGCCGTGGCTTATTTTGTACAAAGGTGGCTGAGCAATATAGACGTAGCCTTGATCGATCAATGGTCTCATGTACCGGTAGAAAAAAGTAAGCAGCAATGTTCGAATATGAGCGCCATCGACATCAGCATCAGTCATAATAATAATTTTGTGGTAACGTGCCTTTTCTAGATCAAATTCACCGCCGATCCCTGTGCCAAAAGCGGTGATCATCGCACGAATTTCGTTGTTGGCGAGGATTTTATCGAGCCTAGCTTTTTCAACGTTAATAATTTTCCCCCGCAGCGCAAAATCGCTTGAAAATGCCGATCTCGGCCTTGCTTTGCAGAGCCGCCGGCTGAGTCACCCTCAACGATAAAAATCTCGCTAATACTTGCGTCTCTGGAAGAGCAGTCGGCCAGCTTTCCCGGTAAAGCACTTACCTCGAGGGCACTTTTGCGTCGGGTCAGCTCACGCGCCTTCTTTGCGGCCTCACGTGCTCTTGATGCCATCAACCCTTTTTCGACGATCTTCTTGGCTTCCGTAGGGTTTTCGATTAAAAAGCGGGCAAAAAATTCGCTAAACAACGAATCGGTTATCGTTCTGGCTTCACTGTTCCCGAGCTTTGTTTTCGTCTGACCTTCAAACTGCGGCTCAGGAATCTTGACAGAAATAATCGCCGTCAAGCCCTCACGAACGTCGTCACCGGTCAAATTCGGGTCATTTTCCTTAAACAAATTGTTTTTGCGCGCATAATCGTTAATCACACGGGTTAAGCCCGTTTTAAAGCCTGATTCATGCGTTCCGCCTTCATGAGTGTTAATGTTGTTGGCAAATGAGTATATGTTGCTTACATAACCATCGTTGTACTGAACGGCGACCTCAACGGTAATCCCATCCCTAGCTTCCTCGAAATGAATCGGATGCTGATGCAGTACTTCTTTCGTCCGGTTCAAATGCTCAACGAATGAGGCAATTCCCCCTTCATAATGGTAGGTTGCCTGCTTTCCGTTTTCTCGTTTATCACTGATCGTAATAGACAAACCTTTATTTAGAAAGGCGAACTCGCGCAGCCGAGCTGCGAGCGTTTCGTAATCAAAGGTGGTCGTCTCCTGAAAGATCTCTTCATCCGGTTTGAAGTGAGTTATCGTCCCTGTTTTATCCGATTCCCCAATAATTTCTAAGTCTGCCGCAGGAACACCGCGATGATATTTCTGGTGATAGATATAGCCATCGCGATGAATTTCGACCTCGAGCATTGTCGAAAGGGCATTAACAACAGAAGCACCGACACCGTGCAAACCGCCTGAAACCTTATAGCCCCCGCCACCGAATTTTCCTCCAGCATGCAGCACGGTCATAATAACCTCAACAGCCGGGCGCCCCATTTTTTCGTGAATGCCTACTGGAATTCCACGCCCATTATCTTTAACTGTCAAGCTATTATCCGCTTCAATCGTTACTTGTATCTCGTCACAAATACCAGCCATTGCCTCATCGATACTATTATCAACAATTTCCCAAACGAGATGATGAAGTCCGCGCGAACTGGTGGAACCGATATACATCCCCGGACGTTTACGAACAGCCTCGAGTCCCTCTAATACCTGGATCTGACTTTCATCATAGGATTGTTGCTCTGAATGTTGTTCAGTCATCACTTTTCACCTTCATTCCCAATTATCTATTTACAGGAGGTTCAAAAAGATACTAAAAATAGCGGGCAAAATTCCACTTCAGGCGTATGGCAGCTTTATATAGACACTGCCGAAATTCTAGATCGACCTGAATGAACGTGCATCACGTCATCACAAACCTAGCCCAAAAAGCCATCGTGCAGCGAGCTGCAGGCTAGAGCACTGGAATCATTTTTACGCTCCTTTTTGAACACGCACAATTACGAATCCGAATCCAACTCATCTTCTTTTAGAAGGCCCTTCTCCAAGTCCGTTACCATGTGAGCACGTCTGTTTAATGTGAGTGAAGAGACTGGTGAATAATAAACGACATCATCAGTAATCACAATTGATTTGACAAAATCGGCGGAAATGGTCATACACGTTTTTTTGTTTTTCTTCCTGCTCTAAATAAGCGCTAGTTATTGTCGATAGCTCCTGGACATCATGGTTTAATATAGCAATTATTTCCTTTGAACGAATAATGACATCGCCGCCTAAATGAATAAACATGCCTTCACCACCTTACGATTTTTTGTCAACGAGTCCTTGGGTGACATCAAAAACGGCTGCATGCTCACGGACCTGCTGTTCAACACCGCTGAGATTGGTCGTCGTCACAAAGGTTTGAACGCGCTGCTGGATCGAATCGAGCAAATGAGATTGGCGATAATCATCCAACTCTGAAAGGACATCATCGAGAAGCAGGATCGGATATTCGCCAATTTCGGCATCAATCAATTCGATTTCTGCCAATTTAAGAGCGAGTGCTGTCGTCCGCTGCTGCCCTTGAGAGCCGTATATTTGTACAGCCTCTCCGTTTACCCAAAAACCGAGGTCATCGCGGTGCGGTCCAAATAAGCTCGTTCCGCGCTGAATTTCCTTCTGTTTCTTTTGTTTAAACGTTTCATAGAGTATATCTCTTATTTTCGACAAATCCATCTGTTCTGATACTTCAGCTACAGGAATATATCGGACAACTAGTTCTTCCTTGCCTCTGCTAATATCATGATGAATTGGCTTTGCCCAATTTTGCAGCTGACTAACAAATCCAAATCGCTTTAAGGTGACTTGAGCACCAAGCTCAACCAATTGCTCCGTTAATATATCGAGCATAGCCGTTGAGCCTTGCCAATTTGCAGCTCCTTCAGCAAATAATTTCTTTGCTTAAGCACCTTTTGATAGTGCCCAAGATGATAAAGATAAAGCGGACTAATTTGCCCGAGCTCAATATCAATGAATCTTCTTCGGGTTTGTGGGCTTCCCTTGACAAGGTTTAAGTCCTCCGGGGCAAACATAACGACATTAACTGCTCCAACATACTCACTGAGCTTCTTTTGTTCGAGCCCGTTTAGCTTCACCTTTTTACCTTTGCTCGATATGATGACATCAAGCTGAAGGGAGCCTGACTGCTTGTCGACTTCCCCACCGATTCGCGCAAAATCCTGCTTCCAGCGGATCAACTCCTTATCCTTTGAAGTACGATGCGATTTCGCCAAGGCCAATACGTAAATCGCTTCAAGGATATTCGTTTTTCCTTGTGCATTTTCGCCGACAAATATATTCATTTTTTGATCGAACTTCAAGCTAGCATCCTCGTAATTACGGAACTGGTGGATAGTTAGCGATTTTATCTGCATGTAACAAATCCCCTAAACAGAGACAATTTCAATTTCTCTCCCGTCAGCAAGCTGAATGCGATCGCCTAGCTTGAGCTTTTTTCCGCGCCGCATGTCCCGTTCCTGATTGACATAGACCTCATGCACAGATAAATACCATTTCGCCATCCCACCGGTATCAATCGCACCTACTTCCTTCAGCAGCTGTCCTAACGTTATGAAATCCGTCGAGATTGAAAGTTTCTCCATTGATTTCCTCACTTTTCTTGCCCTGGTTAGCTCATTTATCTATCAAAGGGAAGACAGCAAATCATCAAATTGAGTTGCTGCCTTGGATCCCTGTTCATTCGATTGTCTTCAAAGTACTTTTCCGTACGTTTATTAAGGGAGAAGACTCGATTGCAACCGGTAATCCTTAGTTATGAACATCAGGGTTATCGTTTAATCGAGCATTCCCATCCTCCACGAGCTTTCAGGGCTTATATTGTATAAACACGTACTAATCGAACATTTCTCTCACTTATTCTATTGTACTAGATAGAAGCTAACAAGCCAAGCACATTCTGCTAACATCCTAATTCTTCCCTTATGTTTTCCTTCCTCTTGCAGCATTCTTGAATCGCTGCTAGCTGAGATATCTTTTCCTATGACGCCTGTCCTAAGCTCAAACGAAAAAACGTAGTAACTAGACTCTTGGACGAGAGCGGCGACGGCTTGCGAAATGTCACTGTTCAAGCCCCTTTTTCTTTCATAATAACGTCTTAGTACGTTCGGATTGGCAGAACGAGATGTAACGATTGATCGTGATCTGTCGGTGTGATCACTAGCGGGCTCATCGCTCCGGTAAACAGAATTTGAACCTCTTCACTGTCTATTACTTTTAAGGCGTCAATGACGTTTTTGCCATTAAAGGAAATCCTCATTTCCTCCCCTTCGATCTGCTTTGCCTCAATATTTTCAGTAACCTTCCCTATTTCCGGAGAAACCGACGTAATTTCCAACTGATGACCGCCCAACGATTTTAAATTAATGATGTTGGTTTTCCCTTTTTGTGATAAAAGCAAGGCACGCTCCAGCGTATGCAGCAACGGTTTCGTTTCCAGTCTGAAGGATGTTTTGGAATGGTTAGGAATCATATTACTAGTGACTGGGTATTTCCCTTCCAACAGTCTGGAAAAAAACAATAGATTATCCAGCTTGAAAAGCACCTGATTGTCCGTGACGACGATTTCTACCTCGTCGGTCGTATCCTCGAGGATTTTATTTAGCTCATTTAAGCTCTTTCCCGGAATGACTACGTTAGAAAATGCTAGCTCCTCATTATTTTGTTCAATCGTCGCCTTTCTCATCGCTAACCGATGACTATCTGTTGCAGTACAGACTAACCCATCGTCATTCAACTCTAAGTTTACACCTGTCAAGACCGGACGTGTTTCCTGAGTGGACACAGCAAAAACCGTCTGCTGAATCATGTTTTTCAGCATATTTTGCTGCAATCGGAACATCATATTTTCCTCAAGCTGAGGCAGGCGTGGATATTCTTCAGGGTCGTAGCCGTTTAAATTAAAAACAGACGAACCAGACGGATCGTTGCAGCAAATTGACCTTGAATAACAAGCTCCATTTCTTTCCCAGGCAGCTTTTTGGCTATATCGGCAAAAAAAATGGGCTTGAAGTACAATACTTCCTTGTTCATGAATGGAAGCGATTTGTTCTCCTTCCTCTTCGAGCGGAATAAACGTTTCAATCGAAATATCAGAGTCGCTTCCGGTTAACGTAATTCCATCAGAATTAGCAACAATTTTTAAACCGGTTAAAATCGGAATCGTCGTTCGTGAAGAAACAGCTTTGACAACATGCTGGACATCCTGGACGAAACGTTCCCGTTCAATTGTAAAATGCATTTCGAAAGCTACTGCCAATAACAACGACCCTCTCTACGATAATTCTAGTCGATGTTTGCTCTATTAGCAGCAGGTTCACCTCTTTTCTTGTTTGAATTTTTTTTATAAGTAATTCAAGAATGCGAGCGACATTCTTTTTCAATCAACAAATGAAACAGTCCTTTATTTATTATTTATGTATTTAAGAAAGTAACAGTAATAGTAATAGGGACTGTGAATTTGTGGATAACTGAAGCAAGAAGGGATGATTAAAGCCTATCCACATGTGAGTAGAATGTTGATAGGCTTGTATAGATTATTCACAATATCCCCAAACTAGGAACGAAGCTTTTCCATAATCTCTTTAACTTTCTCCTCAAGCTCTTGGTCGGTAGCGAGTAATTTCGAAATCTTTTCATGGGCATGAATGACGGTCGTATGATCACGCCCGCCAAACTCACTTCCAATTTTAGGAAGCGACGCGTCGGTCATTTCTCGGGATAGATACATTGCAATTTGTCTCGGGAACGCGATCGACTTCGTTCGTTTCTTTGCTTTAAAATCCTCGAGCTTAACATGATAAAATTCGCCAACAAGCCTTTGAATATCGACAATCGTTAAGACTCGGGGTTTCGAATTCGGGATAATGTCTTTCAGAGCCTCCGCAGCCAAATCAGCATTCATGTCTTGATTAATAAGGGATGAATAAGCCACAACCCGTATAAGTGCACCTTCGAGCTCACGAATATTCGTATCAATCTGATTTGCGATATAGAGCATGACTTCATTTGGAATATCGAGCTGCTCTGCCTTCGCTTTTTTTTCGTAAAATTGCAATTCTCGTTTCTAGATCGGGCGGCGTAATGTCTGTGATTAGCCCCCATTCAAACCGTGAGCGGAGTCGATCCTCTAACGTGGGAATTTCCTTTGGCGGACGATCGCTGGAAATGACAATTTGCTTCGATTCATCGTGTAAGGCATTAAAGGTATGGAAAAATTCTTCTTGCGTTTGTTCTTTCCCTGCTAGAAACTGAATATCGTCGATAAGCAATACGTCAACATTTCGGTACTTATTGCGAAAATTGATCGCTTTATTGTCTCGGATAGCGTTAATAAACTCGTTTGTGAATTTTTCGGATGACAAATAAACGACCTTTGCCTCCGGATTATGCTCCATTACGTAATGACCGATTGCGTGCATTAAATGGGTTTTACCGAGACCAACCCCCCCATAAATAAACAATGGATTGTAAGCTTTGGCGGGGGCTTCGGCGACCGCTAATGATGCTGCGTGCGCAAAACGATTGCCAGAACCGATAACGAATGTATTAAAGGTATACTTGTCATTTAGCATTGTTCTAGTAGGTGATGCCGATATGCCGATCTCTTGTTTGTTCTTCTTTTTAGGCGGTGACTCAAACGGAAAATCGTCTTCAAATTTGTTTTTCGGAATGACAAATTTAGGGACAAGTCTAGTCCCGGTTAGCTTTTCAATTGTATCTGAAGCCAGACCAGCATAATGCTCTTCAAGCCAGTCTCGGGCAAATTCATTAGGGGCGGTAATCGTAATCGTACTATTTTGGATCTCATTGGCTTTGGTTGCTTTTAACCAAGTTTCATAGCTTGGTTTACTAACCTTTTTTTCAATTTCAGTTAACGCTCTCTCCCACAGATCCTGAATATTCTCCAACGGTTTTAGCCTCCTTTTCTCTATTAAAATCGAGAACGAATTTATTCAGCGATTTGAAGTGATACCTAAAGCGCTCTCTTCGTTGTACAGTATTTGTACAACTTACATGACCGACGAATAAATATACTGCCCCTTAGGAAGGTGAATAACTAATAATATAGTAGAGAAGCATCATTATCAACTTCTCCACAAAAAAAGGGGACAATGTTTTAAACAAAAAAAATAAAACCTGTCCACAACCTTACCCACAGGCTGTGGACAGGTGAACTATACTCAACAATTATCCACGAGTGAAAACAATATAATCATAGCAAATAAAAGCTGATGTCGCAATGCTTTAATTGATTTATCCACATCCTACATGATGTTGTGGTCAGCTTTTGTCCACAACACAAGATATGTGTATAATCTGTCGATAAAGCTGTGACTAAATCGAATGGTGTCGGAAATTGGTTATCCACAGAAAAGGAGGGAGAAGACTGGATTCGAAGTAGACGCCCATGAGGAATCAAATAGAAAGTACAAATTGATCGTTAGAGAATGGAAAACGAATCTTGACTTTTGGTCCATTCAGTCATTATAATTTATAAGACTGTCTTTAAGTATGTGAAATTATTCGATGATCCTCGAGGGAGGTGTAATAAATGAAAAAACCAACATTTCAACCGAATACACGTAAGCGTAAAAAAAGTACACGGTTTCCGTGCGCGTATGAGCACTAAAAACGGCCGCAAAGTATTAGCTCGTCGTCGTCGCAAAGGAAGAAAAGTGCTATCTGCATAGGCCACTGATTTTCAGTGGTCTTTTTTTAAGATGACTGAGGAGAGAGACAAATTCTGAATGGTCTTTAGAAGTACATACTTTATTTGCAGGATTCCCGGATTTCTCATGGCAGGGTAGGCCTAGTTCTGCTCCCGAGTATGTTTTTTGATAGATGATCCTCTTAAGTATTTAGAGGCTGAGGTGTGATAAATGAAGAAGGAGCAACGGCTCAAAAAAAATGAAGAGTTTTCCCGTGTATTTAAACAAGGAGATTCCGTTGCGAATCGTCAATTTGTTTTATACGCCTTGAAAAAAAGAAGGACAAACTAGGCTACGTCTTGGATTATCTGTCAGTAAGCGAGTGGGCAATGCTGTAACTAGAAATCGAATCAAACGCTTGATTCGAGCTTTTTTTTCAACAAAATCTTAATGAATTGCGTCAGGATATTGATTATGTAGTTATTGCTCGTAAACCGGCGGCAGAGATGGATTATCGGGCGGTTGAGAGCAGCCTCAAGCATGTTTTAAAAAAAGGGCGTTTAAAAAAGAAAGCGATGGATTCAAAAAATAAAAAGGTTTTTTTAGCGATTTATCGCGAAAATTTTTAGGAAGTAAGGAGGGAAGTTCGTGCTTAAGAAATTCGGTCTCGCTGCAATAATAGTCAGCATGCTTCTCGTTATGACTGGCTGTTTCGACATTGAGCAGCCGATTACAAAAGAAAGTGAAGGCATTTGGAATTCGTATTTTGTTTACCCGCTTTCTTTTTGATCATTTATATTGCAGATACGATCAATACAGATTTTGCCCATGGACTTGCCATTGTTATCGTTACGATATTGTTGCGGTTACTCGTGCTGCCGCTTATGATTAAACAAACGAAAAGTACAAAGGCGATGCAGGCCATTCAGCCAGAGCTGCAAAAGCTGAGGGAAAAATATAGTGCGAAGGATCAGCAAACCCAGCAGAAGCTGCAAAAGGAAACGATGGAAATGTTCCAGTCAAAGGGCGTGAATCCATTGGCGGGTTGTTTACCTGTCATTGTGCAAATGCCGATTTTGCTTGCCTTGTATCATGCTATCATGCGGACGGATGAAATTGGCGGTCATAGCTTTTTATGGTTTGCCCTTGATGCGCCAGACCCGCTATTTTTATTACCGCTAATTGCTGGAGCGACAACCTTTATTCAGCAGCGGATGATGATGGTTCAAGATAACCCGCAAATGAAAATTTTGCTTTACATGATGCCGATTATGATTATGGTATTTGCGATGTTTTTCCCGGCGGCACTTGCGCTCTACTGGGTGGTCGGTAACATATTTATGATTGCTCAAACCTACTTTATTACCGGTCCAAATGTCGGGAAAACAAAGGAAGAAAAAGCGGAAGGTCGAAAGAAGGTTGCAACCTCTCCAAGTAATGGAAAAGGGAAAAAAGGAGGCAAGAAAAAGTGACGCATTTGACTGTATCAGGGAAAACGATAGAAGAAGCTGTGAACAAGGCCTTACGTGAATTGGAAACGACCAAGGAACGCCTTTCATATCGAGTGGTGGAGGAACCGCAAAAGGGATTTCTCGGCTTTTTGGGAACGAAGCCCGCGATTATTGAAGCTCATGTCAAACCTGATCCTGTCGAAGAAGCCTTTGCCTTTCTGGATAGCACACTGAAACATATGGACATTCCGGCAACCATTGAGACGTTCAAACGTGAAGAGCTGATTCGATTTGACCTGAAGGGCGATGAAGGGTCGGACGTTTAATTGGGAAAAGAGGTCAAACTCTTGATGCACTTGAATATTTGACGAATTTGATCGCGAATCGGGATAAGGATGATTTTGTCCGCATTGAGCTAGATGCTGAAAATTATCGGGAAAGAAGAAAGCAATCACTTGAACAGCTTGCTCACCGGGTAGGTGGGAAGGTTATACGGCTTCAAAAGAAAGTTGCTTTAGAGCCGATGCATGCGAAGGAACGAAAGGTCATTCATACTGCATTGCAAAACACGAATGGAATCGAAACCTATTCAGAAGGGCAAGGAGCAAGGCGTCATATTGTCATTGCTCCGACCTATGAAAACGAAAGCTAGTAAACTTGATTTCAAAAACCTCTGTCGGTTCAGACGGAGGTTTTTTCTCATTTGGCTTCGTCGCAAGTAGCTTTTTTTGCGCTACGTATGTTATTCTAATTAGTTGAGTGAAGGATGGACAACGCTCTTCTATACGTATGTTTTGTCTTTTTTTTGGATAAGACTTGAGGCATAAATTGCAGAGAATATTTACAACCGATCAGGTCAGAAACGTAGGCGAGGTGAATGAGGATGGAAATGGATACGATCGCTGCCATTTCGACAGCATTGGGAGAAGGCGCTATCGGCATTGTCAGGCTAAGCGGGGACCAGGCGATTGAGATTGCAGATAGGCTATATATTGGCAAGCAAAAACTTGCCGAAGCGGACTCTCATTCGATTCAGTACGGGCATATCGTCGATTCGAGAACGGGAGAGCGGGTAGAGGAAGCGATGGTTTCTGTTTTACGTGCTCCACGGACATTCACGCGTGAGGATGTTATTGAAATTAATTGTCATGGCGGGCTGATGTCAGTTAATCGCGTGCTTCAGCTTGCTTTATCGCATGGTGCCCGCCTAGCTGAGCCAGGAGAATTTACGAAGCGTGCCTTTTTGAATGGGCGGATAGACTTATCTCAGGCAGAAGCTGTCATGGATTTGATTCGTTCAAAAACGGATAAAGCGATGAATATCGCACTGAAGCAAGTTGAAGGACGTTTGTCAGCGAAGATTACGACGTTAAGGCAGGCGCTGCTTGAGACGCTGGCTCACGTCGAGGTAAATATAGATTATCCTGAATACGATGCAGAGACGGTAACTCACGAGCTCCTTCTAGAGAAAACGAGCTTTGTTAAGGCCGAAATTGCGAAGCTGCTAATGACTGCGGCTCAAGGAAAAATTTTGCGAGAGGGGATTTCAACCGCCATTATTGGGCGTCCTAACGTCGGGAAATCCTCGCTATTAAATAGTCTCGTTCATGAAAATAAAGCCATTGTCACAGATATCCCGGGAACGACCCGGGATGTTATTGAGGAATATGTTAATGTCAGGGGAGTTCCGCTCCGGCTTATCGATACGGCGGGAATTCGTGAAACCGAAGATATTGTCGAACGGATAGGTGTTGAACGATCGAGGCAAGTGTTAAAGGAAGCCGATTTGATTTTACTTATTCTGAACTACGGTGAGACTTTAACAAAAGAGGACCGAGCTTTATTTAAGGCGATTGAAAATATGGATGCGATTGTGATCGTTAACAAAACCGATCTCGATAGGCAAATTGATTTGGAACAGGTGCAGTCGCTGGCGGACAAACGTCCGGTGATTACCACTTCATTACTTCAAGATCGAGGTGTCGATGATCTGGAGCAGGCGATTGCCGGGCTCTTTTTTGAAGGTGAAATTGAAGGTGGGGACTTAACTTATGTTTCAAATACTAGGCATATAGGCTTACTGGAACAGGCAAGAGCAACGGTCGAGGATGCGATAGGAGCAATTGAAAGCGGAGTCCCGATCGACTTAGTGCAAATCGATATAACGAGAACGTGGGAGCTTCTCGGAGAGATTATTGGAGACAATGTTCACGAGAGCTTAATTGATCAACTGTTTTCACAATTTTGTTTAGGTAAATAAAAAGGAGGGAACCGCATGAGTTTCCAAGGTGGAGAATTTGATGTCATCGTCATTGGCGCCGGCCATTCCGGCGTCGAAGCAGGCCTTGCTGCGGCACGCATGGGGGCGAATACTTTGATGCTGACGTTAAACCTTGATGCAGTAGCATTTATGCCATGTAATCCATCCATTGGCGGTCCGGCAAAGGGAGTCGTTGTTCGTGAGCTCGATGCTTTGGGCGGAGAAATGGCGAAAAATATCGATAAGACGCATATTCAAATGAGAATGCTGAATACTGGAAAAGGACCGGCCGTACGGCTCTCAGAGCACAGGCCGATAAGTTTCTCTATCAGCATGAAATGAAAAAGACGATAGAAGCGGAAGAAAATCTGTTATTACGCCAAGGCATGGTCGATCGGCTCATTATCGAAGAAGGAATTTGCCGGGGGGTAGTCACGAATACCGGCGCAGAATACCGCAGTCAGGCAGTGATTATAACGACAGGGACATATTTGCGTGGGAAAATTATCATCGGTGATTTAGCTTACGAAAGTGGTCCGAATAACATGCAGCCTTCTGTGCAGCTTGCTGAGCATCTGAAGGAGCTTGGCTTTGACATCGTTAGGTTTAAAACAGGGACACCACCGCGGGTGAACGGGACAACGATCGATTACGATAAAACGGAAATCCAACCCGGCGATGAAGAGCCACGCGCATTTTCCTATGAAACGACCAAATATATTACCGATCAGCTCCCGTGCTGGCTTACGTATACGAGCGCTGAAACACACCAATTGATCAATGCTAACCTTAATCGCTCACCGATGTATTCCGGGATGATTAAAGGGAAGGGGCCGCGCTACTGTCCGTCGATTGAGGATAAGGTCGTTCGATTTAATGACAAGCCGCGGCATCAAATCTTTTTGGAGCCCGAAGGTCGCCAGACGTCCGAGGTTTATGTACAAGGCTGTCGACAAGCCTGCCTGAGGATGTACAGCTTTCCTTGCTGAAAACCGTTCCAGGCCTTGAAAATGCCCGGATGATGCGCCCTGGCTATGCGATCGAATACGATGCCCTCGTTCCGACCCAGCTGTGGCCGACACTTGAGACGAAAAAAAATTCCTGGTCTGTTCTCTGCAGGACAAATTAACGGTACTTCAGGCTATGAAGAAGCTGCTGCACAAGGGATTATGGCTGGGATAAACGCTGCACGTAAAGTTCAGGGGAGAGAAGGAGTCGTCCTAGACCGCTCTCAAGCTTATATTGGCGTATTGATCGACGATTTAATTACAAAAGGAACGAGTGAGCCGTATCGACTGCTCACATCCCGTGCCGAATACCGTCTGTTGCTGCGCCACGACAATGCTGATTATCGTTTGACTGAGCTTGGACACGAAATCGGTTTGATCTCTGAGCCGCGGTATCAACGATTTCTTACAAAAAAAGCAGCAGGTTGAGGACGAGAAGAAGAGATTGAAAAAATTAGTAATTAAACCTTCAGCTGAGGTCGCAGCATTACTCGAAAAAGTGAATTCTGCACCATTGCAAGAGGCTGTTCAGGCAACGGCGTTTCTAAAGCGACCTGAGATGACGTATCGCGATTTGGCAACGGTGATCCCGGCGGCTCCGCTCGAGCTTGACCCAGAGGTGACCGAGCAGGTAGAAATTCAAATCAAGTATGAAGGCTACATCGAGAAGCAGCTTCAGCAAGTGGAAAGAGCAAAGAAAATGGAAAATAAAAAGATCCCAGCCGATCTGGATTATTTTGCTATTCATGGACTCGCCTCAGAAGCGAAGCATCAGCTTCATGAAGTTAGACCGCTTTCTGTAGGGCAGGCCTCGCGTGTGTCAGGAGTAAATCCGGCGGATATTTCCATTTTACTCGTCTACATTGAGCAAGGCAGATTGGCTAAAATCAAATCGTCCTAGATAGGAGCGCGTAATGACGAAGGAACAGTTTATTTCCAGCCTGAACGAACAAGGAATTCAATTGACGGAGAAGCAATTGAATCAATTCGAAAACTATTTTAATATATTAATTGAATGGAATGAAAAAAATAAAACTTAACGGCTTTGACAACAGAGACGGAAGTGTATTTGAAGCATTTCTACGATTCGCTTTCTGCCAGTTTTTTTTATCGCTTTAAAAATGGCCAAAAGCTGCTCGATATCGGTGCTGGTGCCGGATTTCCTAGCATTCCTTTAAAGATTGTATTTCCTGATCTGCACGTTAGTATCGTCGATTCGTTGAACAAGCGAATTACTTTTCTAAAGGAGCTTGCTAACGAATTGGCACTTGAATCGATTTCTTTTTACCACGGGCGTGCCGAAGATTTAGGGCAAGATCCGAACCACCGAGAGCAGTATGATTTAGTGACAGCTAGGGCTGTGGCGAGAATGTCGGTTCTTGCCGAGCTTTGCTTGCCATTCGTTAAAAAGGGTGGAAGCTTCATAGCGATGAAAGGCGCCGGAGCAGCGGACGAATTAAAGCAAGCGCAGTCGGCGCTGAAGCTTTTAGGTGGAGTACTAGAGTCGGATCATCAATTACGACTGCCGCTTGAAGAAAGTGAACGCCATATTATTATTGTGAAAAAGAGGAACAATACACCGAACAAATACCCAAGAAAGCCAGGAATACCGAATAAGCAGCCACTATAATGCAACGGATGTTTCACGTGAAACATCCGTTGTTGTTTAATGCTATTACAGTTGTATCCCGCTTTTCCTGTGAATTTAACGGTAAACGTTCACATGGAACTTCTACTACTGTGTTGCTGGGCGGGATTCGCATGTTCGTTTTCTCTCAATTTTACACGTGTGGGCTTTACTTTCCGTTTATTTAAGAGAAATAGACGAAGTTAATACTTGACGCTAACAGACAGTCGAGATATAAATGAACTAGGTAGGTAGAAGAAGGATTTAGACGTTCTCTGTCGAAAGTAGCAAATACGGTTACATTCAAAAGGTGGTGTCAGGCGATGAAACAACCTTTTTCACGCCTATTCGGCTTTAATGATAAGCAGGCTGAGATAGAAGCTAGTGAAAACGAAGAAGTAAGACAAATATCGATTGTAGATATCGTCCCCAATCGATTTCAGCCAAGGACAGTATTTGATGAAGAAAAGATTGATGAGCTTGCCCAGACGATTCGGACACATGGGTGATTCAGCCAATTGTCGTTAGGGAGCGCGAAGGCAAATATGAGCTAATCGCTGGTGAAAGGCGTTGGCGTGCAGTTACGAAGTTAGGCTGGGAAACGATACCAGCCTTAATTAAAGAATTTAATGACTCGCAAACAGCATCGATTGCCTTAATTGAAAACCTTCAACGGGAAGGCTTAACTGCCATTGAAGAGGCTATAGCCTACGCGAAGTTAATCGAGCTGCATGGCTTAACGCAGGAAAGCCTGGCACAGAGACTCGGAAAAGGACAGTCGACTGTGGCAAACAAGCTCCGTCTCCTTCATTTACCTGAAGCTGTGCAGCAAGCTATTCGCGAACGCGAAATTTCAGAACGGCACGCGCGTTCATTGCTTGCTCTCAAAAATGAAGAACTACAAACTAAACTGCTCGCTGAAATTATTGAGCAGCAATTAAATGTCAAGCAAACAGAAGAAAGCGTAAAGTCTCTACTAGGCGGTACCGAAACGCCCCCGAAGCAAAAGCGTTCGACGCGTAAATCGTTTTCAAAGGATATGAGAATCGCGATGAACACCATTCGCCAATCGGTTGATATGGTGCTTAAAAGCGGTTTAAACGTAGATACAAATGAGGAAGAGCATGAGGAGTTCTACCAATTTACAATCCGTATCCCTAAAAATAATCTATCGATTGACGGTAGATTATTTTTAAGTCAGCTGACCTGCACAATGGAGAAAGGTTTATGAACAATCACATAACTTTCTAAAATCATAGTGAGTAAACTGTGGTAAAATAAAAAATATCTTTGCTTGAAAACGTTTCGTAGATTGCTAGGGCAGTCAACTCCCTCATCGAAGATTATAGGAGTGAGCTGCCTTTTCAATCGCATACTAAGAGGTTCAATGATTGGATGGAAAGTAGGTGACAGCATGGCCAAAATCATTGCTGTAGCAAATCAAAAAGGTGGAGTTGGAAAAACGACAACAGCTGTCAATCTGAGTGCGTGCCTGGCCTACATTGGAAAAAAGGTACTTTTGGTTGATATCGATCCCCAAGGGAATGCGACGAGTGGCGTCGGAGTGGAAAAAGGCGATGTCGACGAATGTATTTATGATATTCTAGTTGAGGATATTGAAGCGAATACGATTATTAGACAGACAACGGTAGAAAATCTTGATGTAATTCCGTCAACGATCCAGTTATCGGGTGCTGAAATTGAGCTTGTTTCGACGATTTCGCGCGAGGTTCGACTTAAGCGTGCGTTAGCAAAGGTTTCAGCAAACTATGATTACATATTTATTGATTGTCCACCATCGCTTGGATTGCTGACGATAAATGCTTTAACGGCTTCTGATTCAGTATTAATACCGGTGCAATGTGAATATTATGCGCTGGAAGCTTAAGCCAACTGTTGAACACGGTAAGACTTGTTCAAAAGCACTTGAATACGGAACTAGCCATTGAGGGAGTGTTATTAACGATGCTTGATGCACGCACCAATTTGGGAATACAAGTGATAGAGGAGGTCAAAAAAATACTTTCGTGAAAAAGTATTCGATACGATTATCCCAAGGAATGTTCGCTTAGGTGAGGCGCCAAGTCATGGTCAGCCAATTATTATTTATGATGCGAAATCGCGTGGGGCGGAAGTGTATGTAGAATTAGCGAAGGAAGTGGTTGCGAATGGCTAAAGGGCTCGGAAAAGGATTGCAAGCATTTTTTCCTGATGATACTGAAGCAGAAGAGCGCATTGAGGAAGTGAGTCTTAGTGAGTTACGACCTAATCCTTATCAGCCTCGTAAATCGTTTTTAGAAGAATCGATCCAAGAGCTGGCTGACTCTATTAAACAGCATGGTATTTTACAGCCAGTGACGGTTCGAAAAACGATTAAAGGCTATGAAATCGTACTCGGAGAACGAAGGTTTCGTGCAGCGCAATTAGCTAAGCTAGAAAAAAATTCCGGCAGTCATTAAAGAATTAACCGAACAAGAAATGATGGAATTTGCCTTAATTGAAAATTTGCAGCGTGAAGATTTAAACCCAATCGAAGAAGCGAATGCTTATGAGAAGCTGATGGAGCATTTAGCGATTACCCAAGAGCAATTAGCAAAACGTCTCGGAAAGAGCCGTCCTCATATTGCCAATCATTTACGCTTGCTTCAACTGCCAATCGTCGTCCAGCAATTTATTTCTGACGGCAAGCTGTCGATGGGGCACGGGAGAGCGTTACTTGGCTTAAAAAAATAAACAAAAGGTGTCTGCTTTATTAGAGAAAATATTGCAGGAAAAATTGAGTGTCCGTGAAGTTGAACAATTGGTTCATCAATTAAATAACCATGTTTCACGTGAAACAAAACGGAAGAAAGTCGAATTGCCTCCACTTTTGAAGGAAAGGCAGGATTATTTGCGGACGGTACTTGGAACGTCTGTCGCAATTAGGCCTGGAAAGAAAAAAAGGAAAAATAGAAATTGATTATTTCTCCGAGGATGATTTGGAACGGATTTTACAGCTATTAGCAAACGAAAAACAAAGCAGTCAATAATCGTAATCCCTTCAATATCGGCCATGAACCTTACGAAGTCATCGCTTAAAACGATGACTTCTTATCTTATTTTCCTCCTTAATCGAACCTACTAGTCAACCTACCCGTTTGGACTATCCAATGACAAAACATAAGAGAAAGGGGAGTGTCCACACATGATTTATTTTGACCAAGCCGCCTCTTCTTATCCTAAGCCGAAGTCAGTAGGACAAGCTATGCTGGAAGCTATTGAAGGCTATGGTGCGAATCCTGGCAGAGGGGGGCATCAGTTAGCGGAAAAAGCAAATGCGACCATCACTAAAACGAGAGCCCAGCTATCCAAGCTATTTCATGCCCCAGCCGGTAAGCACGTCTGGTTTTATCCAAACGCCACTTTTGCATTAAATCAAGCCTTGCTCGGTTTTCCGTTTCAGGCTGGCGATCATGTAATTACGACAGCGTTCGAGCATAATTCTGTGATCCGTCCATTAGCTAAGCTCGAAAAAGAAAAAAAATATAGTCGTTCAGTATTTAGAGCCTGATCAAGAAGGAGTGATTCCATTTCAGGCCTTCGAAAAAGCAGTGACCGCAAAGACGAAAATGATCGCTGTTACGCACGCTTCTAATCTAACAGGAGCGTATCTGTCGCTTGAGCCGTTGGGAGCACTTGCTCAGAAAAACGGTGCTGTATTTCTTGTCGATGCTTCACAAACCGCCGGAGTCGTACCGATCAATATGAGGACCGATCGAATCGATTTACTCGCTTTTGCCGGCCATAAAGGCTTATTGGGACCACAAGGAACCGGTGCGTTGATTAGCTTTCGCGATTACGAGCTTGAGCCTTTACATTACGGTGGTACCGGTCGAGATTCCGAGCGGAAGGAACAGCCTGATAGCTGGCCTGAACGATACGAAGCCGGAACATTGAATACACCGGGAATCGCCGGTTTATCGAAAGGGATCGAAGAGGTTGAACGAATCGGTATCGAACACATTTATCAGCATGAGCGAGCGTTGCTGACGGATTTGTTGGAAGGATTGAAAAAGCTCAAAAGCGTCACTTGCTTTCATCCGCGCGAAGGGGAGCAGCTAGCAGTGGTAGCGTTTCGAATGGAACAGCTGGATAGCCATGAGCTGGCAACGATCCTTGATCAGCATTACAGCATAGCGGTTCGCGCGGGTTTGCATTGTGCGCCGCGAGCACACCTAAGCTTGAATACGCTCGATACCGGCTTAGTCAGAGTGAGCTTTGGACCGTATAATACGAAAAGTGAAGTGGAGCGATTACTGCAAGCATTGGCAGAAATTGAAGAAGCATTTTTGTAAGGAAGCCTGTTTCGTCATTGCTCCAGATTGACGATCCATAGAGATTCTTCCTAGTGACACGAGCTTTGTTCAACTGCGGTATAGCCATCACCCTTTATTTAAACAGTGCAGGTAAAAAGACACTTCCGGCAAGGAGTGTCTTTTTGGAGCGATTGAGCTGCGAGCTAAACGAGGTATTGGAAATGCTGCTAGCAGTGCTGAACCATCAGATCAAAAGAAAGCTTGACAGACCTACGCATCGCGTACTATGCAAAACCTTTTCCCTAAAGCAGCCGGGATTTAATAAAATTCTATCTTCAACACAGTGGCGCGATTGTTTAAGGAAGAATCTTTTTTATAAAACTTATAATATGCTAGAGAAGAATCCATTTTGAGCGAGCTTTTATCCAAATGGGTTCTTCTTATTTACCATAAAATACAGGCTTGTGAGGTATTATTGATCAGACTTTATTAAAGCAAAAGACTGTACTATTAAAAGAGAGACGATTGTTGACTCAGTCGATTCCAAAGAGGAGTCGTATTCCTCTTTGACGCTAACGCCTGTTCGACTTCGATAAACGCGGCAGCGATAGTTTCAGCCATCGACATGACGACATGCAGGCGGGTGTTTTGTAAAACAAAGTAATCCATCATGCCACCGATGTTGACAATTCCGGTTAAATGAATATCGCCGATTTTTGGTAAATTCTTTTGAACGGCTGTCCCTGGTTGAACGGGACCTTTAGCAACTGTAATATGTCCGACGCTTGATAAACGACCGAGGCAGGCATCAATGGCTACAATAAAAGGACGTGAATGCGTATTGCGAATATGTTCGATACGCTCTGCCAAATTAACTGCATGGACAGGATCGGCCAGTGTTCCGTATACATGGAACTGACTGAGCGGCTGTTCAGCCAATTTTTTTTCCGATTAAAGGACCTAACGAGTCACCGGTTGAACGATCTGTCCCGATGCATACGAGTACAAGATCACGACGCCAATAAGGGAGGATGAGCGTTTCAATTTGCTCTGTTATTTGTTCAATTGCCCTGTCCTCATCCATATGGATTCGAAACGGGATCGCTTTGCTTCTGTTAAAACGATAGTTTGTACTCATATTTTAAACTCCTTCGCCATAGTAGTAACAGTATACGGATAAATTTTCCTTTCTATACATGTCAAGAGCATCAGTTGAAAAGGCGAGGAGCGGATCAGATGTGGCTGAATGGATGTAAATGGATTTTTTTAATTGTCGGCACGATGATAGGGGCAGGGTATGCTTCGGGGCGAGAGCTGTGGGAATTTTTTTGGTGCAGAAAGTGGACTAGCCATTGTTCTTTTCGCTCTTCTTTTTATAATTAGCTGCAATGTCGTGATGTCTATTGGCCATCGTTACCAATCAAAGCATTATATGCCTGTCTTGCAAAAGCTAATGGGCACTAGGTTATCGAAGCTGTATGATATTATGATTTTTGTTTATTTGTTTTCAACGACGGTGATTATGCTGGCAGGTGGCGGAGCAACGCTTCAAGTGTTTGAACTTCCGTATTGGGTCGGGACTATAATACTAGGCATAATGGTTGTCGTACTATTCGTATGGGATACGAAGGGCATTACTTCAGCCAATTCTATCGTCACACCGATTCTTATCGTTTGCTTGATTGGTCTGCTTTTCGCTTTTCAGACGTTAAAGGGGTTCCCGTTTCAAGTCGATTTCGCCGCTCAACAAAACTGGCCATCTGGGATAACCTTCACCGCCTTAAATATTCTTCCTATTGTTGCGGTTCTGTCCGCGTTCGGAAAAGAAATAAAGACGAAGGGCGAAATTTGGATCGCGAGCATTGGTAGCGGCCTAATCCTTGGCGCCATCTCTTTTTTTATACAACGAGGCCTTACTTGCCGTAGCAGGAGAAATTATGCTGTATGAAATGCCTCTTTTTGCCATATTGAAGCATTATCCTTACCATATGATCCTAATTATGTCAGGCTTACTTTGGATCGCTATTTATACGACGGCGGCCTCTGGGTTATTTGGACTCATTTCAAGGGTAAGAGGGTATTTTAAAGGTCCGGGTTGGCTCATTGCACTGCTGTTCATTGCAATTATGGCACCGTTAACAACCTTTGGCTTTTCGACATTAATTAGTGTTCTTTATCCGCTTTATGGAGTCTTGAATCTCTATGTCCTTGCTGCCATTTTCCTGTATCCGATTATGAATCATTTTTCAGTAACAGAACCGAAACATAACTAAAAGGACAGGAGCGCCCTTTTTTTATGTATAATAGAGGGAGGAAGAGCCAAGGCATGAAAAAGGGAGGCATTGACACATGCTAGACAAACTATTCGCTTTGCACGATATTGTCGAAATGAAAAAGCCACATCCATGTGGAGAAAATCGCTGGAAAATCATCCGAATGGGGATGGACGTACGAATAAAATGTATGGGCTGCCAACATAGTGTAATGCTTCCGCGTAAGGAATTTAGCAAGAAAATGAAGAAGGTCTTGGAAAAGGCAAACCCAGAATCGTAACAAATAAAATGACGCGCCCATTATATAGTGAATTGAACCAAGTGAAAGATAGATAAACGAATATACTCTTCCTCTCTTGAAAAAATGTACTGCGGAGATCGAAGTTTTTCAAAAAGCCCTTTCGACTAAGGAAGAGCGCTTTTTTTTGCTTATTTTCTTGTATTTTGCCATATCTCTATCTATAATTGATGAGGAATAAAAAGTAAGGTGAAGGATTTTTCATTGAGCGCTTACTGAACTCCGGGAATTAGGTGAAGACTTTGTCTGACTGATTGGTAAATTCCAGATAAGGGGATTTACCCTTTTCAGTATGAGAACTTTGTCATAGGAATTCCTTGCTTTTGCTATGAAGCTTGGCCTAATTCACTCGAAACGAGTTCGTTTATTTAAAGTGGGATAATTTGATTGAACGAAGGAAGTGAAGCGAAATGGCATTAACAACTGGTATAGTCGGTTTGCCTAATGTCGGTAAGTCGACGCTTTTTAATGCGATCACCCAGGCAGGTGCTGAATCTGCCAATTACCCTTTCTGTACGATTGATCCGAATGTTGGCATTGTGGAAGTGCCTGATGGACGCCTTCAGAAGCTGACAGAGCTTGTCGTCCCGAAAAAAACAATTCCAACAGCCTTCGAGTTTACAGATATCGCCGGCATTGTAGAAGGCGCAAGTAAAGGGGAAGGACTAGGTAATCAATTTTTGTCGCACATTCGTCAAGTCGATGCGATTTCGCATGTCGTGCGCTGTTTTAACGATGAAAATATTACTCATGTAGCTGGACAAGTCAATCCTTTGCACGATATTCAGATTATTAATTTGGAGTTAATTTTAGCTGACTTTGAAAGCATCGAAAAACGGCTAACGAGAGTGGCCAAGCTTGCAAAGACTAAAGATAAGGAAGCCGTGGCTGAGCTGGAAGTACTGGAAATGCTACGTGATGCCTTTGAACGGGAGAGACCTGCTAGAAGCATTGAATTTACTAACGAGCAGCAGAAAATCGTCAAGCAGCTTCATTTACTAACAAGCAAGCCTGTTTTATATGTTGCTAATGTTAGCGAGGACGACTTGCTCGCTCCTGGGGATAATGAATACGTTCAACAAGTAAGGGATTTTGCCAAAGGCGAAAATAGTGAGGTTATCGTCATTTGTGCAAAAATCGAAGCCGAGATTGCTGAGCTTGAAGGCGACGAAAAGCAAATGTTTCTTGAAGAACTCGGGATTAAAGAATCTGGTTTGGATCAATTAATTCGCGCAGCCTATCAGTTGCTTGGCCTAGAAACATACTTTACAGCCGGTGTGCAAGAGGTTCGCGCCTGGACGTATCGCAAAGGAACAAAGGCACCACAGGCGGCAGGAATCATTCATACTGATTTTGAACGAGGCTTTATCCGGGCTGAAATTGTTTCATATGACGACTTAGTCGAAGCTGGTTCGATGGCAGCTGCGAAGGAGAAGGGGCGTGTCCGATTGGAAGGGAAAGAATATGTCGTTCAGGACGGCGACGTGATCCATTTCCGTTTTAACGTGTAAACTGTGGCTGAAACAGTCAAGGCGAGAGGAAGAGGGGGCGGAAACAAGCCGTCCCTTCGAAGTGAATTCGTCGGCGAATCGGGACAGTGTCTCGAGACGATAACCACAATCAAGTTATTGAGACGGGTATGACTTGCACTAGTGTGAGGTCTAAAACGCTTGGCTAAAGGCGAGAAGGCCTCAATGCTTTTGCAGAAAAAAATGGACGAACCGCTATACAACAGCTGGACATTCTGTTATTTTAAAAGTAGCAATTCTCGGCTCCTGAAGGAGAATCTGCTCATTTCCCCGTGCTTCGCTCTAACGAAAGGACTGATCCTCATGCCTCCTAATTAGTGCACAAGCTCTGACCCTCAATTTGACCCTCTATACCATCCTCTGTTATGCTCCAATATTTTTCGTTCCGTTCAGCTGAGCTAAACGGAAATTGCTGCTTGCGGCAGTAAAGCCTATCTGTTATAATTTTTGAATGTGAGTAAAATGACTTCTGTAGATGAGTTTTGCTCCTTGCTCCACATGATGGAGCCGTTAGTCCAAAAGGAGGTGACCGGAATGCGTAAGTACGAAATTATGTACATCATCGCTCCCAACCTAGAAGAAGCAGCAAACAAAGAAATCATTGATCGTTACAATGAGGTCTTGACGAACCATGGTGCTGAACTTGAAAAGGTTGATGAGATGGGTAAGCGCCGTTTAGCGTACGAAATTAATGATTACCGTGAAGGGTATTATGTTTTGCTAAACGTGAAAGCTGACTCGGCAGCGATTAATGAATTTAACCGTCTAATCAAGATTAATGACAACGTCATTCGTGTCCTTGTAACGAAGGACGAAGAGTAGAGAGTGTACTCGCTTGCCTCAGTGAGAGACGATGCGAGGATTCTGCTTATCGTTCGTTCGGACATGTTAACGAAGGGCGAAGGGGAAAACCAGCCCGGTAAAAGGGAAACGTTGCCGGCAATATTTCTTCAGGAAAAACAGTTTTGGGAGGGGTACGGATGATTAACCGTGTCGTACTTGTCGGACGCCTGACACGCGATCCAGAGCTTCGTTATACGCCAAATGGAGTAGCGGTGGCAAACTTTACGCTTGCAGTCAACCGAACGTTTTCAAACCAGCAAGGCGAACGCGATGCAGATTTTATTAACTGTGTCGTTTGGAGAAAGCCGGCAGAAAATGTTGCTAACTTTTTAAACAAAGGCAGCTTGGCTGGTGTTGAGGGCCGTATCCAGACGCGTAGCTATGACAACAACGAAGGCCGACGTGTTTTTGTAACTGAAGTTGTAGCTGATAGTGTACAGTTTCTCGAACCCCGTGGCAATAAAGGGTCTGGAAATGATTTTGGTGGGTCTGGTTTTTCGGGAAACAACAGCAACCAGTCTAATCAAAATTATCCACCATCAAACGATAGCAGCAACGATCCGTTTGCTACCGATGATGGGAAGCCCGTTGATATTTCAGATGATGATTTACCGTTTTAAAGGGTGTAACTCTATGCTGTACGACCAGCGTTTAACCCTTTCTGTATCATGAGACTATGTCTCATTCAGGCCGTGTGGAAGACTATTTAATGTTCCTCTACCGTTTGGGGTATAGACATGTTTACTTTTTCTAAAAGGCAGAGCGTGTGACGCTCCTGCTCACCGATAAACTATTCTACTAGGAAAGGAGTGCTGTCAAATGGCTCGTCGTGGTCGTCCTAAACGTCGTAAGGTTTGTTTCTTCACAGTAAACAAAATTGAAAAAATCGACTACAAGGATATTGACTTGCTTAAGCGTTTCATTTCCGAGCGTG
Organism: Bacillus sp. JCM 19058; assembly: GCA_001310555.1. Next base: position 50,529 of record BAXO01000012.1, on the reverse strand, counting down.
GAAAAATTCTTCCTCGCCGTGTAACTGGAACGTCAGCAAAGTATCAACGTCAATTAACGATTGCAATTAAGCGTGCACGTCAAATCGCTTTATTGCCTTACGTCACTGACGTAAACTAATTAGTCGCTCAAAGACATGTTGGAAATTAATTTCTGACATGTCTTTTTTGTATTCAGGGACTTAGCTAAAAAAGGAATATGACTTATTTTGTAGAAATGAAATAAAGATTTTATTTTAAATGCCGAGGTTGCCTTCATCTACTATAAAAAGTAACCTCGTTGTTCATTTGAAAAGTTAAAACAGAAGGCTATTATGTGAGGGGGTTATTGTACAGAGGAAATGGATACGCTGAAGGGAATGAGGACGACACGATATCGTCGACCGAGAACACGATGGAATTCATTGATCTGTGCGGTAAGGCTAGGCGAAGTTATTCAGCCGTTCCGAATGGTTGTCCGCGGAAGGCTTCAAGAGCGTTACACGGGTAAGCTAGAGGCACAACGTCAACTGGCATCGTCTGAAAGAGCGCCTGAACACGGTCAAGTAAGGAATGTCGGAGACGGCCATCTGACTTGGAGAGCCTGAGTTTGATCAATATTCAATACAAAGGAGAGTTAAGAAGGATGATTAGTAAACTCGGTCAAGTTATGTTGTATGTGAATAACCAAGATGAGGCACGGGCTTTTTGGACAGAAAAATTAGGATTTACCGTACTTGCTGAAGAGGATAACGGTCAAGGAATGAGATGGATTGAAGTTGCCCCTAGCCGTGCAGCAACAAGCATCGTTCTCCAAAATAAAAAAATTGGTTGCTAAAATGGAGCCCGATATGATCTCGGCACACCATCGTTAATGTTTTTCACGGATAATGTCGAGCAATTATATGCCGACTTATCGAACAAAAGTGTCAAAGTCGGGGAAGTTATAAATATGCCTTCTGGGGATAAAGTATTTAATTTTGCAGATGATGAAGATAATTACTTTGCAGTAAAAGAAAAAAAGTAAATAGCTAATAGGGTATAGGCGGCTGACAGGAATCGGCCACCTTTTCTGTAATCAGCAGGTCCTGCCGCAGATTCAGCGAATATATCGCTAGTCGGCGAGGGGGAAGGGGAAACCGTTGCTTCCCGCAGGTTTTCAAGAAAGAAGTTACTATGTTATGGTGCTCCTACATTGTTTGACCCAATTACTGCAAAAAGCATCGCTAGGGCTACACTCCTCAGATGGTAGAGGTGGACTTAGTGATTGTAAGTCCACCATGCTTCTTCCTTAACCGCCCAATCCAATAGTACTAGCAAAGGATTTATTGAAGGCGAGGGAACCGACAAGATTTAGAAACAATTGTCTCTAGCATTTCTATTCATGTCGATCTGTAGTTTTTCCAATATTATTTAGCCATTTCATCTTTTATTTTAATTTCCGATTCCTCCTTCAGCACTCGTAAGAATTCATTGATATCCATATCACTCTCGGCAAATTTGTCTAGATTGCCAGCAATGTCAACATATTGATCCCATTTGCTAATTTGTGATGGGGGCATCGCTTCCTCGTTATTCCAGAATGCACCCATATTTTTTTTCTTTATAAATAGGGAAGTTATCACTTGATTCACTGAAGTCAGACGTTGGACTGGTTAGTGGGTCCATATTGTCTGCTCTGGAAATGGCCAACATAACTTGGAATGCTGCATCCTTGTTCTCACTATATTTATTCAGCACATAAGGATGGGCATATGGCAGCGGACTTTTCCCTTCGCCCTCCCAAACCGGTATAGGGCAGCGTCGATCATCGTTGATTCATCTGGATCTCCTAACCCCCATCTAAAGTAACCAGGCCAGGAAACCGTCATTGCCACCGTTTTTTGGGCAAATTTATCGGTGTCTCTTGCCTCTGGTGACGGATCGTATAATTCCGGAATACTATAGAACTGTTTCATGAGCTCCAAGTATTGTTTCACTTCAGGAGATTGTGTAATCAATACTTCACCAGTTTCAGGATCGGTTAAGTTTATTCCGAATTCCTTTAATGGGAAGGTAGCTTCGTGTGATGTGAAACCAGGCCCCATTTCAATGCCGCGATACTGGACGCCATCTCTTTCTCCTGTCATCTTCGAAGCCAAATCAAGAACTTCCGTCCATGTCAAATGTTTTTCTGGATCAGGGTACGGAACTCCGAATAAATCAAAGATATCTTTATTAAAAAAACAAGCCAACGGTGTCGACAAATGTGGGCATCCCGATTAAACGATTTTTTCCTTCAGGGTCCATCCCACGGTAAGTAGCAATAACACTTTGATTAAACTCATTTACATCTACATCGTACTTTTTTACAAACTCATCAACAGGCTCAAGCATATCCAGCTCGACAAGCGGGTCGATCCCCCAATTGGCAAAAATCATATCGGGGATAACTCCATTAGCATTCATTTCTTGAAGGGATTCTAATTGAGCATCAACACATACACATTCTAGAGTAATGTTTTGCGGAATTTCGTCTTTGTATTTTTCCACAATATGTTCCACAAAAGCGTCCTCACCCCAAGGATACAACACTTTTACAGTGACCGGTTCTCCGCTTTCATCCCAAACCTCAATAACGACTTCGTCTTCTACTGATTCTAGGTCTTGGTTGTGTTTCGTTTCAGTTGAACTACTACAGGCAACAAGTATGCTAACTACGATGAATAAGAGAACTAGAGAAAGGTTCGTTTTTATTCGATTCATCATTCATACCTCCAACGATCAGATAAAATACTTTTTGTTAATTTCGTGCATATCACCCGATCCTGTTCATATAAAAACGATATTGATCCATCCAGAATAAATTAGTAAAGCCGGCAACTCCATCATTCGCGCCATAGTCAGGAGCTGTTTAACCTGCCAACCTTGTTGTGTATAGCAAATAATCCTTTTCCTAATGTCCGCTTACTTTTTATAAATAAATGATATCGATATCATTTATTCGCGCAAGAATGTAGATGAGCTCGGTCAATTTCCTATAGGGTTAACCCAACAACCTTATGTTTACTTCTACTTATTTGACGACGACCTTTCACCTCTCTCTATTAAATTTTTAATTTTACTAACATTTTTTCTATTTTCTATTCTAAATTATCAAATCATGGATGTCTGGTCAATTACTTATTTTATCTTTAGACGCGTGAAAGAGAAAGGCGACACCGCGCATCGCCGGAATTTTTAGGAGCCCAGCAGTGGCTTTTGGCACTTTAGGTGCTCTATGTTCTTACTTTGAACATCAGATTTTTCCTTGCGGACCGGAACAAGAAACAGGGAAGGCTTCTCACGAGTGAAATTTTATACGGGGGTCTTATATTGGAGAGCTCCCAACAGGAAACAAAGCTGACAAACTTTCGGGTGATTATTCCGTGCAAATCGAGTCAAAACTTTAATTTTAGAAGCAACTACGCTAAAATAGATGGGATGGCAATTGAACAGAGTCGATTGGGAAATGGGGTGGATGCGTGAAGCGAACAAAAATATTGGCAGAGGGAGCAATTATCGCGTCTCTCTTTATGATTTTATTACTAATTACGATTGCTGTGCCGATACTTAATATTATTTCAATTTGGACTCTCCCATTACCCTTCATAATTTATGTTGTCAGAAACGGTTTGAAGCCCGGCTTCATGCTGTTGGCAGTAGCGAGTGCTCTGTCTTTTATGATCGGAGGGCTGCCATTTATTCCGCTTGCGCTTTTTTTTGGTAGTGCTGGATTGGTGATCGGTGAGCTTTACCGTCGTCAGCTGTCAGGCTTTTCCGTCTTGCTCGGCGGTGGATTAATTTATATCTTGAATATGCTGCTTTCCTATATTTTGCTCGTCTTATTTTTGAATGAACACCCGCTGCAGCTTATTGAAGAGGTGATGACCGAGCAGATTCAGTTCGCTGAAAGCATGCTTGCAAATTTAGGGCAGGATCCGAGTGGAACGATGGATGCTCTTTACCAAATGGTCGATATTATTTCGTACATGATCCCGGTTATGATCGTTATTACCGGTGTACTATTTGCAGTCGTTTCGACTGTGTTAGCAGGACTTTTATTACGCAGGCTCGGTCACGATGTGAACAAGCTACCACCGTTTCGCGATTGGTCATTCCCTAAGTCGATTTTATGGATTTATTTGCTAGCGATGGTCATGTTTTTATTCGGATTAGAGGAAGGCTCAACTTTGTTTATCATCGTGTGGAATGTGTTTCCGTTGCTTGAGGTTATTATGACGATTCAAGGACTGGCCTTTATCGCCTTTTACTGCTATCACAAACAAATCACTAAAGCGTTGCCAATCATTGTAACGATTTGCGGATTTATTTTCTATCCGCTGTTTACAGTCATACGGATCTTAGGAATTGTTGATTTAGGATTTGATTTGCGTAAGCGAATCATTAACCCAAAATAGGAGCTGACAGTATGCCGAAGTTTTTACTGAAGCGATGGTATGCCCATCATGTCATCGTCCTTTTTGTTGTTTCCACCGTGTTTTTAAGTGTCATTACTTATTTTCAATGGCAGCTCGGCGTGTTCGGTTTCATTATTTTGACGTTGGTGGCAATTTATGCAATACAAGCCCGACTCGCTTTTAAACAGCAGCTGGAAGAGTATATATCGACGCTGTCATACCGTGTTCATAAAGCGGGGGAGGAAGCATTTGCAAAAATGCCGATTGGAATCCTACTTTACAATGAGCATTTGAAAATACAGTGGTGCAATACCTTTGTCCAAACTAAATTGGCAGACGATATTATCGAGCATCATATAAGCGAAATTGATGAACAATTAGTGTCCTTGATCGAAGAAGGCGTCGAGGAAAAGGTCATTCCAATCAAGGGTTCATATTATCATGTGACGTCCGAGTCGAATGAGCGACTGCTTTATTTTTTTTGATGTTACAGAAGCAGAGGAAACCCGAACACTTTTAGAAAAAAACGCAAACGGTGATTTCGTATATTTATTTGGACAATTATGAAGAAGTTACTCAAGGAATCGATGATCAAGTACGGAGTCGTTTAAGCAGCCAGGTTGCCGCAAGCTTGAACCATTGGGCAAGAGAATACGATATTTTCTTGCGCCGAGTTGCTTCCGATCGCTTTATTGCGATTATGAGCCATCAAGTCTTATCTGCCGTGGAAAAAAACAAATTTGTAATACTCGATCAAATCCGGGAGGAAACGGGCAAAGAGAAGGTTCCGATCACATTGAGCGTCGGAATTGGAACGGGAGACACGTCCTTATCCGAGCTCGGTCGCCTTGCGCAATCGAGTCTGGACCTTGCTCTTGGACGTGGCGGCGACCAGGTTGCGATTAAACAAGGGAACGGCAAGTGCGTTTTTATGGAGGAAAATCGAATGCGATGGAGAAGAGAACTCGTGTGCGCGCGCGTGTGATCTCCCACGCTTTACGGGATTTCGTTCGTGAAAGTGAACGGGTCATTATTATGGGACATAAAAACCCGGATATGGATGCGATAGGAGCGGCCATCGGTGTACTGAAAATAGCCGATGGCAACGATAAGGAAGGCTACATCGTCCTTGATCCGGGAGAAGTGAATCCCGATGTTCAACGGTTAATGGAAGAAGTAGAGAAGCACGACCATTTATGGTCACACTTTATTACGCCGCAGGAGGCATTGGAAGAAATCACGGAACGGACGCTGCTCGTTATTGTTGATACGCATAAACCATCGATGGTCATTGAGCCTAGACTGATTGAGCGAGTGGAGCGGACGGTCGTGCTCGATCACCATCGCCGCGGTGAGGAATTTATTATCGACCCGGTTCTCGTATACATGGAGCCGTATGCCTCATCGACTGCGGAATTAGTCACAGAGCTGCTCGAGTATCAGCCAAGGGAATTTAAGCTGGATCGCTTGGAAGCAACCGCCTTGCTGGCAGGAATTATCGTTGATACGAAAAGCTTTGCCGTCCGGACAGGAGCAAGAACCTTTGATGCCGCATCGTATTTGCGCTCCAACGGGGCAGATACGACGCTCGTTCAGAAGCTGTTAAAGGAAGACCTGGAGCAATATGTTTTGCGTTCCAAGCTCATCGAGAGCGCAGAAGCCTACCGGGATGGCTATGCGATTGCAATGGCGAATGAAAAGCAAGCCTTTAGTCAGCTCATTATTGCCCAGGCAGCCGATACGCTTCTATCTATGAAAGGTGTCGTCGCTTCTTTTGTCATTTCGAAACGGAAGGATGGCCTGATTAGCATTAGTGCCCGCTCGCTTGGCGATGTAAATGTGCAGCTTGTGATGGAAGAGCTCAATGGAGGAGGTCATCTGTCCAATGCGGCGACCCAGCTTGAAGGTGTTTCATTGAAGGAAGCCAAGGAAATGCTCCAACGTGCGATTGATGACATTTTAGAAGGGGGAACGTAAGCATGAAAGTGATTTTTTTTAAAGGATGTTAAGGGAAAAGGGAAAAAAGGCGAGCTGAAAAATGTTTCGGAAGGCTATGCGAGAAACTACTTGTTGCCGAATAAGCTAGCGGTTGAAGCAACGCAAGGGAACCTGAAAAATCTGGAAGCAAAAAAGAAAAGCGTGGCGAAAAAAAGCTGAGGAAGAGCTGCAAGAGGCTCAAGCTTATAAGGAGAAGCTGGAAGCGACCGAAATAGAGATGAAGCGAAGGCCGGAGAAGGTGGTCGCTTGTTCGGTGCGATTTCCACGAAGCAAATTGCCGATACGCTGACGAAAATGAAAATGAAGGTAGACAAGCGTAAAATCATGCTTGATGAGCCGATTCGTTCGCTTGGCTATACGAATGTGCCAATTAAAATTCACCCGGAAATTGTCGCAACGGTAAAGGTTCACGTCACTGCCGAAGAGTAATCGCTAACCGATTCGCTCGAAAAAAAATTTCCATTCATGCAGAGGTTTTCTTTCACCCCCACTTCACTTATGCTTAGAGTGGGGGTTTTAAAGTCATTTAACGGGAGTGTTGCAAGATGAGCGATTTGTTTGCGGATCGAACGCCGCCTCAAAATATCGAAGCAGAGCAAGCGGTGCTCGGTGCAATTTTTTTTAGCCGATGAGGCGCTTGTCGCAGCCTCTGAACGCCTTATGCCGGAGGACTTTTACCGTGCGTCGCACCAACGGATTTACCAGGTTATGATCGAGCTCGCGGAAAAGGGAGAGCCGGTTGATTTAGTGACAGTGACGGCCGAACTTCAAGATCGAAAATGGCTCGATGATATTGGGGGAGTGAATTACTTAGGCGATTTAGCCAACGCCGTTCCAACAGCCGCCAATATTGAATATTACAGCCGTATTGTCGAGGAAAAATCTGTGCTGCGCCGATTGATTCGGGTCGCGACCAATATTGCTGCTGACGGCTATACGAGCGAGGATGAAGTCGACGCTATTCTCGATGAGGCAGAGAAGACGATTCTCGACGTGTCACAACGAAAAAATACGAGCGCTTTTATTTCGATTAAGGATGTCCTCGTCGAAACCTATGATCGAATTGAGATGCTTCAACACCATAAAGGTGATATAACAGGAATTCCTACCGGCTTTGCCGAATTGGATAAAATGACAGCCGGATTTCAAAGAAACGATTTAATTATTGTTGCTGCACGACCATCTGTTGGTAAAACAGCTTTTGCATTAAATATTGCGCAAAACGTCGCAACAAAAACCGGCGAAAATGTCGCGATATTCAGTCTTGAAATGGGAGCCACGCAGCTTGTTCAGCGGATGCTTTGCGCAGAAGGAAATATAGACGCACAGCGGATGAGAACCGGTGCCCTAAATGCAGAAGATTGGCAAAAATTGACAATGGCAATGGGAAGCCTTTCAAAAACCGGAATTTACATCGATGATACTCCGGGAGTGAAGGTGGGGGAAATCAGGCAAATGCCGGAGGCTTAAGCAGGAAAGCGGGCTCGGTATGATTATGATTGATTACCTTCAGCTCATTCAAGGAAACGGGAGAAACGGAGACAACCGTCAGCAGGAAGTATCGGAAATCTCGAGAACACTGAAAGGAATTGCGCGTGAACTCGAGGTACCGGTCATCGCGTTATCTCAGCTATCCCGTGGTGTCGAAGCCCGTCAGGACAAGCGACCCATGATGTCAGATATTCGTGAATCCGGGAGTATTGAGCAGGATGCTGATATCGTCGCGTTTCTTTATCGCGATGATTACTACGATAAAGAATCGGAAAACCAGAACATGATCGAAATCATTATTGCCAAGCAACGGAACGGTCCGGTAGGTACAGTTGAATTAGCTTTTGTAAAGGAATACAACAAATTTGTTAATCTTGACAGACGCCATGACGAACGAGATATACCTCCAGGCGCTTAACTACGACGACGGAAACCGTTTGAATCGTTTCCGTCGTTTTCTGTTCAAAGATTAGGAAGGATAAATTGTAGTTGGAATAATTTTATATACAAGCACAAGCGCCTAGCAACGACGAAACTTCCTTTGCCTTTGTCCGTTCAATCTGCGACAATCCCTGTCTTCCTTTATCTCCACTGACGTAGTCCCATTTCCGCTGCTAAAGCGGGCGTTCTGCGCTTTTATTCTGTCTAATCGATTGTTGTCGAAAACAGGTGTAGGTGAGGTCAAATCCAAGCGCTTCTTCATCGAAAAATGAAAACTAATCGCTGTTTCACGTGGAACAGCGGCAATATTTCCAATTAAGACGAACAAATACATCAGAAATAATATAAATGTTCGGATTTCAATTGACGATCAACCGCTTACCTGCTATACTTAGCAATGGTTAAAGTAGATCGCGTGGAGGTGCAGCAGATGTCGTCAGTAGTTGTTGTCGGAACTCAGTGGGGCGATGAAGGAAAAGGAAAGATTACCGATTATCTTTCCGAGAAAGCAGAAGTCGTTGCTCGTTATCAGGGTGGAAACAACGCAGGACATACAATCGTGTTTGATGGGGTAAAGTATAAGCTCCACTTAATTCCATCAGGGATTTTTTTACAAGGATAAATGCTGTGTGATTGGAAACGGCATGGTTATTGATCCGAAGGCCCTAGTGGAAGAGCTGGCCTATTTGCATGAACGAAATGTAGACACGAGCAATCTTCGTATTAGCAATCGAGCTCATGTGATTCTTCCGTATCATTTGAAGCAGGATATTGTTGAGGAAGAGCGCAAAGGTGCAAATAAAATCGGAACAACGAAAAAGGGAATCGGACCGGCCTATATGGATAAGGCTGCCCGAGTAGGGATTCGAATCGCCGATTTGCTTGATAAAGAAACGTTTAAGGAAAAACTAGAACGCAATCTTGAAGAAAAAAAATCGTCTGTTTGAAAAATATTATGAGGTCGACGGTTTTACAAGTGAAGAAATTTTAGATGAATATTATCAATACGGGCAGCAGATTGCCCAGTATGTTTGCGATACATCGGTTGTTTTGAATGATGCTCTTGATGATGGACGCCGAGTTTTGTTTGAAGGTGCTCAAGGAGTTATGCTCGATATTGATCAAGGGACGTATCCGTTCGTCACCTCCTCAAATCCGATCGCCGGTGGCGTGACAATCGGTTCAGGAGTAGGACCTTCCAAAATTAATCACGTCGTCGGTGTTTCGAAAGCTTATACGTCACGCGTCGGAGATGGACCGTTTCCGACAGAGCTCGACGATGAGATTGGAGCGCAAATTCGTGATGTTGGGAACGAGTACGGAACAACGACCGGACGGCCGCGTCGGGTGGGCTGGTTTGACAGCGTTGTTGTCCGCCATGCTCGCCGGGTCAGTGGTCTCACCGATTTGTCGTTAAATTCAATTGACGTGCTAACCGGAATCAAAACCTTGAAAATTTGCACGGCGTACGAATACAACGGTCAAGTTATCGAAGAATTTCCGGCTAGCTTAAAGGTACTGGATCAGTGCAAACCCGTCTACGAAGAGCTGCCTGGCTGGGAAGAGAACATTACGAATATCAAATCACTGGATGAGCTTCCTGTGAATGCGCGCCATTATGTTGAACGCATTTCACAGCTTACAGGCATTCCGTTAACGATATTTTCCGTTGGGCCCGATCGTAGTCAAACAAATTTAGTCCGCGGAGTGTTTGCTTAATTTAGGTGAGAGCGCTCGTCTAAGTACTTGCGCTCTTACGTTTTTTTTCGTTATTCTTATAAGAGCCTGTCAAGGGTGTACATAGCTGTTAGCAAAATTAAAAAAATAGCTTGCACTAGGAAAATTTATATGATAGTATAATTTTTGTCGCTGAGAAAAAACGAAGCCTCATTTGGAAGCTTGAGAGCCATTAGCTCAGTTGGTAGAGCATCTGACTTTTAATCAGAGGGTCGAAGGTTCGAATCCTTCATGGCTCACCACTTTCATCATGCTGTCTGGCCCGTTGGTCAAGTGGTTAAGACACCGCCCTTTCACGGCGGTAACACGGGTTCGAATCCCGTACGGGTCACCATATTTTCTTGCTTTCCTTTGAAAGTAGACGAGCATGCTGATTGAAGTAGGTCCGGTAGTTCAGTTGGTTAGAATGCCTGCCTGTCACGCAGGAGGTCGCGGGTTCGAGTCCCGTCCGGACCGCCACTTTAAATTACATCATTGGCTTGGTAGCTCAGTCGGTAGAGCAATGGACTGAAAATCCATGTGTCGGCGGTTCGATTCCGTCCCAAGCCACCATTTTCAAAAAAATGACTGGCCGGTCTAGCTCAATTGGTAGAGCAACTGACTTGTAATCAGTAGGTTGGGGGTTCAAGTCCTCTGGCCGGCATCTATATAACGAAAGGCGTTATACGTTGATACGTATAGCGTCTTTTTTTCGTATTGCAGCGAAAATGGGCCTCTCCCATTGCTGAAACTAGCAGCATGAGCGAGAAAGAGCCGGTCAAAGTGGATTTCCAGAAAAGCACTTTAATGCAATAAACCATAAAAAGGGAAAAACTTTGGATGCGTTTCCGTTAGACACATATGATAGAATAAAGAAAGAGACATTGAATGACAGGAGCGATTTTGGATATGGATAACAAAATTTTAGTCGTAGATGATGAAAGACCAATCGCGGATATACTAAAATTTAATCTTGAAAAAGAAGGATTCAATGTGATTTGCGCTTATGACGGTGTACAGGCGATTGATTATGTCAAACAGGAAAACCCGGATCTAATTCTACTAGATATAATGCTTCCTTATAAAGATGGGATGGAGGTTTGCCGGGATGTCCGAAAAAATTCGGATGTGCCAATCATTATGCTCACGGCCAAGGATTCGGAAATCGATAAAGTATTAGGGCTTGAGCTTGGCGCTGATGATTACGTGACAAAGCCTTTCAGTACACGGGAATTGCTGGCAAGAGTAAAGGCGAATTTGCGCCGTCACAAGGTGAGCGCGGACGAATCGCAAGGGCAAAATGAGCTTGTGGTCGGTGAGCTGACGATTTACCCTGATGCATATCAGGTTAAGCGCCGCGGTGAAACGATTGAGCTAACCCATCGTGAGTTTGAACTGATTCATTATTTAGCTAAGCACCTGGCCAGGTCATGACGCGAGAGCATTTGCTCCAGGCCGTTTGGGGTTACGATTACTTTGGAGATGTGCGTACCGTTGATGTAACCGTTCGCCGCTTACGGGAAAAGGTCGAGGATAACCCGAGCTATCCTGCCTGGATTATCACGAGGCGGGGGGTCGGCTATTATTTAAACGCACCTGAGCAAGGGCAGGGGTAATGAATGAATAATAAAGTTGGCTTTTACAAGTCGATTCAATTTAAGCTAATTATCATTTATGTTTTGCTAATCTTAATTGCGATGCAAATTATCGGCGTTTATTTTACTAAACAATTAGAGGAGCAGCTTGTTTCCAACCTTTTCGAGACTTTGGACGAGCGCGCAAATATTCTCCAATATAACATTTCCCAGGAAATGACGAAACATGACGATTCGACCTAACTTCTGACATTAATTTGCTGCTTCGAGATATTTTTAAAATCGAAAACACAGAGGTTATCGTCGTTGATGAAAACAGTGTCGTTTTAGGAACGTCGAATAGAGAAAATCGCACGATTCTCGGTCAGCATAATGCGAATCCGCGCGTCAAGCGGGCCTTGTTAGGTTCACCGGACAAAGCAGTGCTCCGCGATCCGAAAACCGGGAATCGTGTTCGTGTCTTGGCCGTGCCGATAAAAATATCAGATGGTGAAACGATTGGGGCTGTATATATAGAAGCTCGATGGAGGAAATTTATGAGCAGGTCCAAGAAATAAACAATATTTTACTAAGTGGAACTTCGATTGCGTTATTAATAACGATCGTATTGATGGTTTTGCTTTCACGAACGATTACTGCCCCGATTCTGGATATGCGCAGGCAGGCGTTGCGGATGGGACACGGGGATTTTTCTCGTCAGGTCAAAGTTTATAGCGATGACGAGATAGGCCAGCTTGCCCGCTCCTTTAATAAGCTGACACTGAATTTGAAGGAAGCGACGGTAACGAGGGATCGAGAGCAGAAGAAATTAAGCTCTGTGTTAACTCATATGACGGACGGTGTAATAGCAACCGATCAGGATGGCCGCTTAATACTGATGAACAAGCGTGCAGAAGAACTGCTAGGTGTTTCAAGTGCAGAGGTGATGAGACAGCCTCTTCCTGAGGTTCTCCATTTAACGGAAACCTTTAAGGTTTATGATATGTTTAATCATACCGAACCGGTACTGCTTGATTTCAGCAATGAGGAAAAGGAGTTTTTATTGGAGGCTCATTTCTCAGTAATTCAGGAGGACGGCGGTCCGATTAATGGCTTGATTACTGTGCTTCATGACGTGACGGAGCAGGAAAAGATTGAACAGGATCGGCGCGAGTTTGTTGCGAATGTCTCTCATGAGCTGCGAACACCTTTGACGACGATTAAAAGCTATCTGGAAGCTCTTGAGGACGGGGCAATCACTGATCGTGAATTGGCTCCGCGCTTTTTGAATGTGACCCAAAACGAAACGGAACGGATGATTCGCCTCGTCAACGACTTGCTACAGCTTTCAAAAATGGACAGCAAGGACGATCAATTAAAATTGACCTGGTTTAATTTTGGCGTTTTTCTTAATGAGGTTGTCGATCGCTTTGAAATGGTTTCAGAGGATAAAAATATTACATTTAAACGCAAATCCCACGTCAGCCAGCTTATGTTGAAATGGACAGCGATAAACTGACGCAGGTTTTGGAGAATATTATATCCAACGCAATGAAATACTCCCTTCAGGAAGGGGTTATTACGGTTGTGCTAAGGCACAAAGGCGAGCATGTTCAAGTGAGCATTGCTGACCAAGGGATGGGTATTCCCCGGGAAAATCAGGCGAAAATATTCGAACGCTTTTATCGAGTTGATAAAGCACGGGCCCGAAGTGTTGGCGGAACGGGTCTTGGTCTAGCGATCGCCAAAGAATTCATTCATGCCCACGGTGGAGAAATTTGGGCAGAAAGTGAATACGGTGTCGGAACGACCGTTTACTTTACGCTGCCGTATTCAACATTCAAGGGGGAAGCAGAATGAAATTCGAGCATCTAAAAACCTTTATGCTGACTGCCCTCGTCGGGTTGAGTATTGTGCTGACCTGGCAGCTTTGGAATATTCAGCCTGATATGGGGATGCTCGATGACGATGTAAGCTCTATTCCCCAGAATACAACCATCGGAGAAGAGCGTATTCTCAAAAATGTAATCAGACCAGAGGAGTTAATTGTCCATCACGGTGAAGAGATGGCGATGGTTCCACCCAATGATCAGCGTTTTAACCAGTTTTACGAGGCATTACTGCAAACGAATCTGTACGAGTTTGATCTGCTGGCGCAAGGTCCTTTTCCTAAGGAGCTGGATGAGGAGCAAAGCGGAGTGGAATTAATTTTTCCAACGGCAGTTCCGATTGAGGTCTTTTTCAATCTTTTTCAGCTTGATGAGGAGGTATTTAATTTACCATTAACCTCAGTGAATCGTATGTTTATGTATTCTGATGGAGAGGATGAATTGTTGCACCTCCAAATATATTCTGTCGTTGATGAGCGTGTAATCGAACTGTCAACAACGTTTTCTACTCACGATTTTGAAAGAATGCTTGTTACACCTTTTGAAGAGTTCATTACTGTTGTCCCCGCTAACGGTCAGGAGCATTTATCATTAAAGCAGCGAGTCTATGTGACAGAGGAGCCAATGACCGTAGACAAGCTTTCGTACACGACGATTCCGATATCGGTTGATTTTTTTTAAGCGAACGCTTTTTAGCGATACGGATTATGTTCGTCCAAATCGACAGGCGGATGGCAACGAATTCTTTTCTGATGGAAATAGGATTCTTAGCTACGGAACGATGGTGACTTTATGACATATGACCATCCACTGTTCTCGGAAAGCCCGGAAAGAAGCAGTCGTAACATAGTTATGAGTAGCTTTGATTTCCTGAATGGTCACGGGGGCTGGACGGATTCATATGAGCTGACACGGTGTATAACGGGCCGAATTCAGATATTGCCCTGTATCGCCTCAAGGTTAATGGCTTACCAGTTATTAGCTATGAAGGGGAGGACTTAATGCTACTCCGTGTAGGGCGTTCTTCAAGCCAAACCGTCAACTACTCTCGTCCGTTATTCGAATTGGACAGCAATCCGATCGATGCAACCGATCAAGTGACGCTGCCCTCTGGTAAGCAAGTCATCGATCGCTTGTATCATGAGGAATCCTTTGAACCGAATCGTCTGACCAAAATTGCTATTGGCTATGAAATGACGAAGCGAAGTGCTGCTTTAGTGACACTTGAGCCTTATTGGTTTGTGTTGTATGAGAATAGCTGGCAAAAGGTGAAGTTTGATCAGCAGGGGGAGGGAGACGATGAATTGGAGTAGGACAAAAACGATATTCATATTCACGTTTCTTTTCCTGAATTTTTTTCTCGGCTGGCAGCTACTTGAAAAATACAATGCCAATCAGCTCAGCATGATTACAGAGGCTACCATTCAAGATAGATTGAAGGACAATAATATTACTATTAACGTCGATTTGCCGGAGGAAGGTCGAACCGGTGTTCATATCGTTGGAAAATATATTGATTTTTCGGAGGACGAGGTGCAGGATTTGCCAAATCAACAGGTGCAGCTGCTGCAGGATGATACGATGATTGTCTCCTTACTTGATGAGCCGTATCCATTATCGGAGAACGAGGACGAAATGAGAGAGGAGCTCAGTAGATTTTTGGTAACATACGTCATCGAAGGCAGCAAGTATCAAATTGGCAGCCTAGATTCCTCGGCCGATCAGTTTTTTTCTGTATCAAACCTATGAAGAGCGGCTTGCCTATTCTTCCGGTGAGGAACCGCTCATTTTACGGCTCGATGATAATGGACAGATTACCGGGTATCAGCAGCATTTTGTAGAATTTGAAGAGTCGGGCGGTGATCGGGAAATTCTGTCAAGCCTAAAGGCGGTAGAGAAGCTATTGAATGATCAGCTTCTTCAGAGAAACGATACGATTACCGGGATTGAATTTGGCTATTACAGCTTAATTAATATACGAGGAGATGTGCAGGTATTTGCGCCGATGTGGCGAATTACGTTAGATGAGCATGAATACCTCGTTCACGCAATCGGCGGCACGGTTCAGCAGCTAAGTTGAAGCCGGGGGCCAGAATCCGTCAAATGTTGAATGAAATTGGAGTGAGTCGATTATGACTTTACGTTTTAGTGTACTGGCTAGTGGGAGCACGGGAAACGCATTTTATATCGAAACAGAAAAACAGCGCCTGCTCGTCGATGCCGGTTTGAGCGGAAAAAAAATGGACGAGCTGTTTGCGAGCATCGAGCGCGATCCGAAGGAGCTCGACGGCATCCTTGTCACCCACGAGCATAGCGATCATATTAAAGGAGTCGGCATCTTTGCCCGCAAGCACAAGCTGCCGATCTATGCGAATGAGCGCACCTGGAAGGCGATGGAAGGTCAGCTAGGTACGATAACGACCGAGCAGAAGTTTATTTTTGATATGGGAGAGGTCAAAACCTTTGCCGATCTAGATGTTGAGTCGTTCGGCGTTTCTCATGATGCCGCTGAGCCGATGTTTTACATCTTTCATCATGGAGGTAGAAAGCTCGTTCTTGCCACGGACATGGGCTATGTCAGCGAGCGAATCAAAGGTACGATTACCGGTGCCGACATATTTATATTCGAGGCCAATCATGATTTAAATATGCTGCGAATGGGACGGTATCCGTGGAATGTCAAGCGCCGGATTCTTAGCGATTACGGGCATGTCTCCAACGAGGACGCGGCTTTGGCCCTATCAGAAGTCATCGCAGACAATACGAGCCGCATTTATCTCGCGCACCTAAGCCTTGACAATAATATGAAGGAGCTCGCCCGCCTCACCGTAGAACAAGTACTGAAGGAGCAAGGGATGCCGGTCGGTGATCAATTTTCATTATACGATACCGACCCGTTAAAGCCGACAGCATTAACGGTCGTATAGTACATAAGGCAGATTACTTGGATAACTCGCGCTCCCCTGCATAAAATCAGGAAGTATGAACGAGTGTGGGATCAATTTATTAGTTAAAACGCCGTTTATACGGTGTTTTTTTTATGATTATGGAAGATTTTTTTTAGGGATAAAGATGGACAGAAGCGGCTAAGTTTGGTTAATTGTGGGGATTACGAGTCAATAATATTGGCAATTCTATAAAGAGTATCAAAAATTTCAGAAATACATGTCAGCTAGTAGAAATCTCCTGTTTTTTGGAGGTATAATAAATGCACAGAAAAATATTTTAAATTCCAATCATTTATAGGGGGAGAAGAACGTATCACGGTGTCTGGAACCAGGCAAAAAGTGCGTGAAAATCCTTCCTTAAATCAGTCTGGCAAAGCACAGTCAGGCTCGATTGGGACTAAGGATTCCACCTACTTTAGTCGTACAGGTTCAGATTATGAGAAAGAGGGTGCAAGTATGGGTACTATGATAATTATGAAACAGAGGAACGTTCGTCTAAGAGAAAGAAAGGAAGAGGCTCGGCGCTTTCTGCATTCGGTGGAGCGATTATTGGTGCCGTACTCGTTTTAGCGACTGCCCCGCTTCTGTCAAGCATCGGCTGGTTCCCTTACGAGCTTGCCACAGAAAAGGAGGAGGCGGTTCAGGAAGAAGCACCGGTCATCGATGAAAATACGCAAACCGTCAATCTGAATGTCAGCTCCGAGGTGACGAATGTCGTCGAAAAGGTATCTGATGCTGTAGTCGGTGTAATCAATATGCAGCAGGCGGATTTCTTCTCGCAGCAGTCGGGTGAAGGAACAGGCTCGGGTGTCATCTATAAGGTGGAGGACGGCAAAGCCTATGTCGTGACGAACAATCATGTCATTGAGCGCGCCAATGAGCTAGAGGTTAGTCTGACGGACGGGACTCGCGTGCCGGCAGAGGTTATCGGCAGCGATGCGCTCACGGACTTGGCTGTCCTCGAAATTGATGCAGAAGGCATCGAGACGGTCGCCGAGTTTGGAAACTCTGATTCGCTCAAGGTTGGCGAGCCGGCGATTGCCATCGGTAATCCACTCGGACTGAGCTTTGCTAGCTCCGTGACACAAGGATTATTAGCGCAACAGAACGAAGCATTCCTGTCGATTTAACGGGAAATGGCGAGATTGACTGGCACGCAGAAGTGCTCCAGACCGATGCGGCAATCAACCCAGGGAATAGCGGTGGAGCTTTAATTAACATTGAAGGCCAAGTGATCGGCATTAACTCAATGAAAATTGCCCAAAGTGCCGTCGAAGGCATCGGCTTTGCGATTCCAACGCAAATTGCCCTACCGGTCATCGAGGATTTGGAGAAATTCGGCGAAGTTCGCCGTCCACAGCTAGGCGTCGCCATCCGTTCTTTGTCTGAAATTCCAAGCCAGTATTGGAAGCAAACGTTGAACCTTCCTGACGATGTCAAAGGTGGAGCTGTCGTCATCGGAGTGACACCAATGTCATCAGCGATAAAGCCGGACTAAAGGAATACGATGTCATCGTCGAAATTGACGGCGAAGAAATCGAAGACGGGCACGCCCTCCGCAAATTCCTTTACACGGAAAAGGAAATCGGCGACCAGGTCGAAATCAACTACTATCGCGACGGTAGCCTCGAAACCGTGCAAATTACATTAGCCGAGCTGCAAAGCTATTAATTGTAGAGTCACCCTAGTCAAACAGGTAGGAAGCATCAGCAATCTGAATCAACTAGCCATAAAACAGTCCGAGTTTTGGATTTTATAAGAACTCAGACTGTTTTTTCTTTTTGGGGTTTTGTTGAACGCCTGCGATAGTTGGTCGCCAATTAATGGTTGGAGTAGCGAGGAGTAAAATCCAACTTCATGCAAGGGAAATGATCACTCAGACGTTAAACCCCTAAGAGAACACCGACGGACGGAGATTTTCACTTAACGTTCGAAGCTTTCCACAGGCAACCCGACTACACCCACATTCAACTTATCCACATCCCGATGTGAATAGCCGAAGCATCAACAAGAGGATAACCAATTATGGTATAATAAAACAGGAAATCAGAGAGGACGGAAACCAATGACCTACGCCTGCCAAGAGCACGTCGAGCTTGCCATGGACACCATTATGGACGAAGACGAAGCCCTGCCAATCATCGAAAAGACAACAACCAAAAAAAACAACTATCCACAACCTGCAGCTACTGCCCAAAAACCGCTGTATACACAATAACGAAACAGCCCTTACGCTAAACTGTTGATATGTGGATAAGTCCTGTGGATAACTAAAACAAAGGAGTACACACAGTGTGAATATCTCAATCATCACCGTCGGCAAACTGAAGGAAAAATACTTACAGCAAGGCATCAACGAATACAGCAAGCGCCTCACCGCCTACGCCAAAATAAACATTGTCGAAGTCCCCGACGAAAAAGCCCCTGAAACCCTCAGTGAGCAGGAAATGCTCAAAGTCAAGCAAAAGGAAGGCGCACGCATCCTCAATAAAATATCGGACGATACCCACGTCATTGCCCTAGCTATCGAAGAGGATGAAAACCTCCGAGCAGCTCGCCGATACAATAGATAAGCTCGCCATATACGGGAAAAGTAAAATTTGCTTTGTCATCGGCGGCTCACTTGGCTTGTCAAACGAAGTTCTAGAGCGCGCTGACGAACAACTCTCCTTTTCAAAAATGACTTTTCCACACCAGCTCATGCGATTGATTTTACTCGAGCAGATTTACCGAGCGTTTCGGATTGTGAGGGGGGAGGCGTATCATAAGTGAGGGTAAAACTGAAAGGGACCTCAATGTGTCCCTTAGCTCTTTTTCTGTTGGATTCACTTTATTTAAGGGCGACAAATCAATGTTACTATTAGGAGCATAGCTCGCCATCTTTAGGAGAAGGCTTTTTGACTTTTTTTTACTGCTTCAGGAGTAAAGTCAAAGTATAACTTAATATTAGTAACCTCTCGTCCTTTCTGTCTTCCATGGGTCCTTATCTCAGCCGAAGGCGTAATCTCAATCTGTTCCACAATCATACGTAAAAGTTCCTTCTTTTCCTCGCCACTCACTTTGTCCAGTATTTCATCAATATTTTTAATAAGATGGTGAAGAGCCATTAAGTCAATTGGTTTTGTATTGATGTTGGTAAGCTCTTCCTCAACTTCCTCCAGCTGTTTCTGGTTAGATATTTTCTCACTTTGCTGCTCTTTTAATCTTTCTGCAAAAGAGGAAACTAAATCAGGGTCTTTCATTAGCTTATCAGTAATATTCGCAATATAGGTCTCATTTTGTTTTATTCTTGATTCAATATATTCCTTTTGTTTAATTAACGGTTCAATGGCGTGTTCCCTTTCCTGATTCAACTTTGCGACCAATTGTTTGATGAAGCTAGAGTCTGTTACAATGCGTTTAATTTCATCTAGTACTTGTGCCTCAGCAATATCTGCATTTATACTATTCGATGAACATACGGATGACCCTTTGTTATGGAAGGTGCCACATACATAATAACGATAAGTTTTAGTTCTCCCTCTGGACTTTGCAGATACCATTCCAGCACCACATTGTGGACAACGTATAAGTTTAGATAGAAAATAAGGTTTGGAGGACTGTACAGCTTTATATGAACGTCCTTGTCTTTTTAGTTGTACACTATCCCATAATTCTTTATCGATAATTGGCTCGTGTATTCCATCAACTATAATAGGCTCCTTGTTTTTCCCTTTTCTTCTTTTTTCAGCCCAATTTTCATGTTGATTGAATCGGAGTTTTCCAATATACATGGGGTTGTCTAATACCCCCTTTACTGTTGCAATGGAGAACTCATTTCCCTTTTTCGTTTTATATCCTTTACGATTAATGATTCCTGTTATCTTTTTGTATCCATACCCCTTGTCGGCAAGTTGGAATATCTCTTTTACAATTATAGCTTCATTAGGATTTACAAAAAGTTGCTTATCCTTGGAATCATAGCCTATACATTGACCGCCATTCCATTTCCCTTCTTTGGCTCTTTGTGTCATGCCCATCTTCACACGACCAACTATTTGCTCTCTTTCCATTTCCGCCAAAGAGCTTAATACGGTATAAAACATTCGTCCATGAGGAGTACTTGTATCAATGCTTTCAGATAAGCTGATGAGTTGTACTCCATGATTATTTAATGTTTCAGCAATTACCAGTGAATCTCTTGTTTTTCTAGCAAGACGGTCAAGCTTATAAATGATGACAGTATCAAATTTCTTTTGAGCAGCATCTTTAAGCAGTTTCGTCATTTGTGGTCTTCCAGAAATACTTTTTCCACTTTTTCCTTCGTCTATATACTCATCAATAATATTTAAATTATTTTTGCGTGCATAATCCGACAAAGCATCCCTTTGTGCCTTAACGCTATAACCATCTGTAGCCTGTTCCTCAGTACTGACACGAGCATAAATAGCGGCATTCATAATATTCATACTTGCTCCTCCTCCGATTGATTTGGAATTTTATCTTCCTTTTTGACTTGTTCATGAGTGCTACTGTGATATTCGTTCATCACTTTGTTTGCTATAGAAGCAAATGCGTTAAGAAAGCTTTTTTTTGTTTATTTATTGAGCTTAAGTCTTCCTTTACCTCCATATCTTTTGATGCTAGATTAGTCATTTTTCTCTCTTCCTTCCTTTTTGTTTTGTAAATTTTTAAGGGTAACAATTTTATTGGACCAACTTTTCTGTCGTCTCCTTGCCTTGTTGACAATGAATAATATTTCCTCCTGAAATTCATCTAATTCCAAGGAAGATAAATGCAAGGTTTCATTAATTGTAATCTCATGTTCACTATTTAATGAGCTTATAGTACAAGAAATATTTGCTTGGTAATTTTGTTTAAATAATGGGTCATTGTTTAACTGGTTATCATTTGAACCAAAAATAGTAAACTGCTCGGGCTGTTCATAGTACACATCAAAAAATGCACTTATTGGGATGTTAAAGTATTTACTTATTCTTTGAAGTACATCTAAGCTAGGATTCTTTGCAAAATCTGTTTCCAATTTAGCTAGGCTTGAAGCTGTAATACCAATATCCTTAGCCACTTTAGCTTGTTTGTACAAACCATTGTTATTATTAGAAGCCATCTCCCTTATCCATTTAATTCGCCCCCCTAATTTCTTGTTTCGAAGTTCAATTAAATCTTGTTCATTTACTTGGTATGCATTTGGCATATCTAATTCCTCCCTTTTCATCTATGATTAATGTATCATAATATTTCCAAATCGGAAACGAATTTGCTTGACTTTGTGTCCTTAATGGAATATGTTAGTTGTAGCAAAAACAAACAAAATTAAATACTTAGCTGGAATGGCCTGGCAACAGCGTATTCAAAATACTGGCAAGGTGATATGGAGCCAATGTCACAAAAAGTCCATACGGAACAGATAGAAATCGTACTTCCATCTGGTACGTCAGGAGGATAAACGCAACGATGCCTCTGTACCAAGCGTACAAAATATAAGTTGCGGGGGTTCAGTTCCTTCTTTTATATGAGGGAATTAGACGAATGGAGGAACACGTAGATTTCAACAGATGTTGATTGAAGCAGGTGGGGCGTTGGAAGTACCTGCAAAGTGTTTGCTTTCTAAATCAAAGGTTCTCGAAATAAGTAGAGAACAGATTAGTAAGCTGGTTAGTACGAGCATGACGATACGGATACCCTACCAATTAGGAACGGGAATGTTGACTCGAAAACTACTCTTTGTGCAGAAATGCTATTAATATGCACTTTTTCACAGGGAGTAGTATGCACTCAGAGCCGTTTTCCCATTAAACAGGAAGTTAATAACAATTATCTGTATTAGCGATTCAGTACCTCGCCGTCACCATTATTCGAAGTAGATAAAGATGCCAATTAATACAAAAATATCAACTAAGCAACACAATAGGCATTGTTAGCATGTGACGGATTTGTCTGCTAACTCAAAGTACCTTAGAAGAAAATAACTGCCACCCGATGTACCTTAGCTTATTAAAGCTTACTGAATCTATGGGATGGTCTCAGTAATGAATGTAATTATACCTGCCAATAAAGGAGAGAAGTAAATTGAACAAAGAAGCAGAACAATCTTATGCGGAATTAAAGGGTATACTCAAGGAAGTTAAGGCTTCGGTTAGTTTAAGCTGTAGTGATATTCATCAGATTATTGATGATTATGCTATGGAGAAAATTGAAGAAAGAGTAATGAGTAACCAAAGCAATGAAGAACTGGGTGCTTTTGTAAAACATCTTATAACAAAACTAGATTATGAGAAACAGGTGGAGGATTATTATTCCACAGAAAAGGAAAATACATTGATTATGGATTTCATTCGTGATGAAACTGTATTTTTTTTGAGTTAGAGGAGAAGTTAAAACCAGAAGGAGCCCGAATGTTACTTATAGGAGATAATATTGCTTCTGCACCAATTCACATGATGCTTCGTGTTAAACGAGCCTATGAAGGTTTAAGTGACTCACAGGTTGCAGATATTATTGGATGTAGCATAAAAGATGTTCGTGAATTTGAAGTGGGAAAGAAATGCTTACCCGAGAAATATCACCAAAATCTCGAGTTATATTTATTCAATAAAAGTATACTTTGGACGAATATGGTGAATATATACACTATGATGAGGATTGGAATAATTGATTTCTAGCTAGGGACAAAGCCATGCTTATGTCCCTTTTCTTAAGAAAGTTGTATCTCCTCACTCAGCGTCAGCCAATGTAATCATATTTTGCAACAAAGTGCATCCTGCGTGGGAACCCTTGTTCTGTATGGGTTTATTACGGTATACGATATAAAATTAGGTCTAGTAGGTGTAGACAATCCTATTATATATGCAGCTAGTGAACCCCAGGTTATTTCCTTTTTGCAAGGATGTCAGTTTCTAAATATAGCATCGATAGGAAACTATCCACATGCATTATCATTCCTTCAATAAAATCCTTCTCTATAACAATTTTCCCACGCTCGTTAACATGTATGTTATCCATATCCTCTATAATGTTATTTAACCTTTCACTCTTATCTTTATTTATCTTACCCCCGTTATGTACGAAGCAATTTCGAATTTTATTTACATTGCGTAGAAATTTCCAATGTTTATTATTGGATGGGAAGTCAATTTTCATAACCTTTTCAATATATATTTGTGCCCTTTCAATTGTGCTGTTACCTCTAATATTAGAAAATTGTAGACTATTCTTTTCGCCTTTACATGTGGAAATTAATTTTTCCTCAAAAAATGCATACACACTTATCAGTAATGAAGAACGCATTATTTCAGGAAAGTAATGAGTAAAAGGCGTCATATCATCTAATACTGATTCAACCATATCTTCAAATTCTTTTTCCCATTCTTCGGTAACTTCTTCATGGTCAAATTCAGCTAATTGTTTCTCATATTTTTTAGCTTCCTGTTCAAGGTTTTTTTCGATATATGTAGCATACTCACTAAAGTTAGATAAAGGATTAAGTACTAATATATCGTATATAAGCTCTTTTCCTCTTTTCATATATAAACATTCCTTCCATTGGTAAATTATTATGCTTAAGTAATGTGTATTTGAAAATAACCGATAGTTTAATATTAGAGGGACAACCAGAAAGCTGTCCCCGTTATTTCAAATGCACTTTATGTCAATAGCTTATGGATGTAATTAATGCAACGACTAATACAAAAATCAATAGTAATATAAGCCCGCATCCAACTACATGATGACTGGTGGATTCTTTAGAAGAACCGAAGTAGACATCAAAACATATCATAATCCCCACAATAATGGCACCGATACCCACTGCATTATCCACCCTTGTTTACATATTAGGCAAACATAAATAGAATGACAACGAATTTCTGTCAGACTAGTTCATCTTAGAGATATCCCTTTTCTTTTAAGCTCACAAATTTTCCTGCACCAATGACAATATGGTCCAGCACCTCTATACCTACTACCTTTCCAGTTTCAGATAATCGTTTCGTAACATGTATATCCTCTTGGCTAGGTGATGGCGAGCCACTGGGATGGTTATGTACGACAATGCAAGAGGCACAGCTCCTTCTAATTAATTCTTTAAACGTTTCTCTTGGATGGACAATGCTAGCATTTAATGACCCAGTAAAGACTGTTTTTCTAAACATGATTTCATTTTTTTTGTATTCAGACCAAGGACTACAAATTCTTCTCGTTGCAAATACTGCATGTCGGATAAATAATGGTACGCATCTTCAGGACTTCTAATCGTATAACGGTCCTCAGCACAAATTGGATTTAATCTTGCTAACTTTAATACAGACACGATTTGTTTTGCTTTCACTTTCCCAATGCCCTTAATTGTGATGAGTTCGTCTTCTGCTACATCCAATAGTTCTTGGATAGAAGGGTAGCGCTGAAATAGCTCAGATACTATATAGCTGTCGTCCTTTTCACGTAAAGTAGTCGTTAGTAATGATTGAAATGTTGTTTTATCAATAAAGTTTTTCATTATAGTTTCCTCCTAAAATAGAAAAAGGAGAGACCATTACAGCCTCTCCTTCTTGAAATGTTTTATTTTTTTGTTATAATTGCAATGTGCTTAGGGCTCTATATGAGCTCTTTTTTTTGTGCATAAAAATAGCTCACCAGATTCAATATCCAATGAGCAGTTCAACGAGCTATTCTCTTATTTAACATGTAATTCACCTCCTAAAAGCATCATTTAAATGCAATAAATCTTGGATAAATGAAGATGCTTGTTCCTTTGATAATTGTGTACTATGGTCCACATCGTAATTCATCTTCAACAGCTCTCTGGCAACGTTGGGTTTTAAACCTTGCTCTTTGACAAGTAGATGAATTTTATAAAGCTGACGTTTGGTAATTGTTCTATCACCTCCTTTAGTGATTACTTTTCTTGGCATATCCTCAATATCCTGTGTAAAGATACCGCTCGTTGCTGATATATTTAATACCGCATCTACTAATGCCCGCTTCTTTGCCATCTTCAGGACAGTATTAATAATCGTAAATGGACTTTGACCAAGATATTGTTTTTCCTTCGTATTCGCTGAGCCAATGCCTTGTGTAACTGATTGCATGTTATCCCGTTGCTTTAAAATGACTCGAACTTCATAGTAAAATATCCCTTCATGCCACTCCTCATATCGATGACTTACTTCATAATGAATCGAAAGTTTCATATATTGACAGATTTTTTTCTGCACCTGGCTTTAATAGGGTTGGCTTGGAATAGCCTGCAACCTTACCATAATCAATTCCTTCTGCCATCGTCTGATGGATAAACTTCTTAAACTGCTCATTCCTTTTGATTACTTCTTCTATTGAAAGAGTGTTACCAGGGTTCATTCGGCTGGTGTTGTCTTTCGTTGGTAAGCTAACAATATTATTTTCCTCAATCATTTAATTCATCCTTTCTTTTATTTATTTTTCTTTTTGTTGAACGTAAAAAGTAACACGATTTCCTAATTCGTTATTGCAGTTGTAGTGCATATTTGGCAATAAGATTTTCCAGTTCTACCTGGCTGCTAACAGTAACTTTCATACCAAGACACCAGAGACCATTGACTTGTGCTGGATGCACCTTGTTTACCACAAGGAATCCAGTCCAGTAACCTTTCTTTCTGATAGTAGCTTTCACAGTGTTCTTGTGTTGCCGTAACATGTTCTCACCTCCTTTCAATTAGTCAATAAAATAACCCCTCATTAAGAGGCGGTGGCACCAAACGTTCGAAATAACAATGCATACATACATAACTTGAGGTTGAAATTTTTTTCATATTTTCACTCATATAGGGGTAATTATCTTTATCTGCCAATTTAGCCCCATTTCTATCTATTTCATGCTTATTTTGATATATTTGTAATATAGGTAAAAAGAAAGATACGAGGGATGACATATGGCTAAGCTAACGTTACAAGAATTGGAATCGCATTTATGGGAATCAGCAAATATATTAAGAGGCTCCATCGATTCATCTGATTATAAGAATTACATATTTGGTTTACTGTTTTTAAAACGTCTAAGTGATGTATTTATTGAAACGGCAAAAGAAATCGAACGTAAAGAAGATGATGATTACGGTTGGTATGACCGTGATGAACACCAGTTTTTCGTCCCAGAGAGAGCTCGCTGGACACAAATTCAAATCCAAACACAAGATATCGGTAATACGATTAACAAAGCTTTTGAAGCATTGGAAGAAGAGAATCATTCATTAGTTGGTGTATTAGCAAATATTGATTTTAACGATAAAGAAAAACTTCCAGATAAATTATTGATGCAACTCATCCAACATTTTTCATCCATTGATTTAAGTAATGGAAACCTATCAGAGCCAGACATGTTAGGTCGTGCTTATGAATATTTAATCAAGCAGTTTGCGGACGATGCTGGAAAAAAGGGTGGCGAATTCTACACACCATCAAAAGTAGTTGAATTAATTGTGAATTTGATTAAACCAGAAGAAGGTATGCGTGTATGTGACCCAACGGTTGGTTCAGGTGGGATGCTTATTCAATCTGTGGACTATATAAAGTCACAGGGAGGTAACCCAAGGAATTTATCTCTACACGGTCAAGAACGAAACTTGAATACATGGGCAATTTGTAAGATGAACTTGTTGTTGCATGGATTAAGTGACCATCGTATTGAGCGAGGGGATACGATACGTGAGCCAAAGCTTCTAGGTGATGATAAAGAACTTCTTTTATATGACAGAGTAATTGCAAACCCACCTTTTTCTCTCAAGAACTGGGGAAGAGAAGAAGCTGAGGCTGATGAGTATGGTCGTTTTCGCTTTGGTATTCCACCGAAAAATGCAGGGGATTATGCCTTTGTTCAACATATGGCCTCGACATTGAACCATGAAGGGAAAGCTGGTGTTGTCATGCCACATGGTGTGTTATTCCGTGGTGGTGCTGAGGGGAAAATACGTGAAGGGTTATTAAAAGAAGATTTAATTGAAGCTATTATTGGTCTGCCATCAGCTCTATTCTATGGGACAGGGATTCCTGCTTGTATATTAGTATTAAATCGTAATAAAGCAGAACACCAAAAAGGAAAAGTTTTTATTTTAGATGGTTTGAAGGATTATCAAGAAGGCAAGAATCAGAACGTTCTTCGTGATGAAGATATTGAGAAAATTATTACTGCTTATGATGCATGGGAAGAACAAGATAAATATTGTCGAGTTGTAAGCCTCGGAGAAATTAACGAAAATGATTATAACTTAAACATTGCACGTTACATCGACACAACCGAAGAGGAAGAAGAAATTGATGTGCAAGCTGCTCTGAATGATTTGAAGATAATAGAAGAAGAGCGTGAGCAAGTAGAGAAGAAGATGTATGGGTATTTGAAGGAGTTGGGGTATTATGAGTGAGTTTAAAAAAAGACCGAATATGGACCAATTCCAATTGAATGGGATTTAAAAGAAATTAAGAATATAGCAAATGATAAAATTGAAAATTCATTCATTGATGGCGATTGGATAGAGTCGGAACATATAGTGGAGAATGGTATTAGATTAATTCAGACTGGTAACATTGGTATAGGCAACTTTAAAGAAAAAAAATCAAAGAAGTTTATTTCATCGGAGTCATTTGACGAACTGAAATGTAAGGAAGTAATAGAAGGTGATATTTTAATTTGTAGGCTTGCAGACCCAATAGGGCGTTCGTGCATTGTCCCTAATCTTGAAACTAAAAGTATAACTTCTGTTGATGTAGTTATTTTACGTCCTGATGAGACTAAGTATAATACTCGATTTATTAATTACTCATTAAATGCTTTTAAAACTTTAAAAAAAAGTTCAATCATTTGCCTCTGGTACAACAAGGCAGAGAATTAGCAGAAAAAACTTAGGTACTATTAGGATTCCTGTTCCTCCGATTAAAGAACAACAAAAAATAGCAGCAATCCTCTCATCAATCGATAATGCAATTGAAAAAACAGAACAAATCATCGAACAAACAGAAACAGTGAAAAAAGGATTAATGCAACAGTTGATGACCAAAGGGATTGAGCACCATCAATTTAAAAAGTCTCCTGTTGGTGACATTCCAGAAAAATGGGATGTTAAACCATTTAAAGAAATAACCGATGTTTTAAAGTGTGGTGTAGCAAGTACTCCTAAATATGTAGAAGAAGGAATTCCATTTTTATCAGCTCAAAATGTAAAAGGGGGTAAAGTATCACTAGAAAAATACAATTTCGTTAGTGAGGATTATCATAAGGATTTAACCAAAAAGGTAAAACCACAAAAAGGAGACATTCTTTATACTAGAGTGGGAGCAGGAATTGGGAATGCTGCAATAGTTGATTTTGATATGGAGTTCTCAGTATATGTAAGTCTAACATTAATTCGAATGAAGAATGAATTAAGCAGTGAGTTTTATAAGTATTTATTAAATAGCCCTATTTATCAGAGAAAAGCAAAAGTTGACCTTTATGCTGGTGGTGGTGTACCCAATTTAAATGTGAAAGTAGTTGAAAAGTTCCCTATGGTAATTCCGCCGTTAGAAGAACAGTTGAAAATAGTAGAGATTTTAAAGCATCACGATTGTAGAATTGAAAGCGAGCTTAATTTTCTTTCAAATCTTAAGGTGATAAAACAAGGCCTTATGCAACAACTTCTAACAGGAAAAGTCCGTGTAACGATAAATGAAAATGAGGAGGTTCCATCATGACTGAAGCACAAGCTTGGAATGAAGAGACGCTAGTGGAAAATCGAATGATTGACCAACTTCAGAAGCTTGGCTACACCTATGTTCATGGGATGGAACTGGACAAAGAACGCACATCTCAGATAGAAGTTATTTTAAAAGAGCGACTGGCAGAATCGATTCAACGCTTGAATCCCTGGATAAATGAAAATAATTTAAACAAAGTCGTTCGTAATGTTACACATATGGATACAACAAGTCTCATGGAAGCAAACCAGCATTTTCATGAATTACTCATTAATCAGTTGTCGGTTCAGCAAGATGTAGGGAGCGGACGCAAAAATCAGACGGTGAAGCTGATTGATTTTGATAACATCGATAATAATGATTTCATTATTACTAGCCAATTGAGTTATACTCATGCAAATAATACGATTCGTCCAGATATTATGCTCTATGTTAATGGACTACCTTTAGTGGTGATTGAGTGTAAAAGTCCAGCTTTACCGCCAGACGAACAAATTGGGCAAGGGGTCAAGCAGTTACTCCGTTACCAACAAGTAAATGAAACGCTTTTCCATTATAATCAATTCTTAATATCAACGAGTAATGACCGTGCAAAAGTTGGAACAATCGGAGCCAAAGTACAACATTATAGTACGTGGAAAGAACCTTATCCTATATCCGTCCAGGATGTGGGTGAGAACCGACACTCCAAGATATTTTGACGATAGGGATTTTAGAAAAGGAACGACTATTTGATATCATCTTAAACTTTATTGTATATGAACCAGAAGATGGACGGGTGATTAAGAAAATGGCTCGTTATCAGCAGTATAGAGCTGTGAACAAGGCTGTCCAGCGAATAATGGCTGGTAGACATCCACATGCTCGCGGTGGTGTTGTATGGGCAACACAAGGTTCTGGTAAATCATTATCAATGGTCTTTCTGTCGATGAAGTTACGTCGAATGAAACAGTTAGAGAATCCTATAATTGTTGTTGTAACCGACCGACAAGATTTAGATGCGCAAATAACTGCTACATTCAAACGATGTGGTTTTCCAAATCCGCAACAGGCAGAATCAGTAGAACAGTTAAAAACACTTCTTAGTCAAGGTCCTGGTGCTACTGTTATGACATTAGTTCAGAAGTTCCAGACAAATGAAAATGAAGAGTATCCATTGCTTACAGATTCAGAAAATGTCATTGTCCTTGTTGATGAATCACATCGAACACAATACAGTTCACTCGCAATGAATATGCGTACTGGACTTCCAAATGCGACGTATATAGGGTTCACAGGAACCCCAATTGATAAAGAAGATAAGAGTACAGTACGAACCTTTGGAACGTACATCGATAAGTATTCAATTGAAAAAGCTGTAGAAGACGGGGCAACCGTTCCTATATTTTATGAAGCAAGATTAATAGACTTACATGTACAAGGAGAAACCATCGATACATTATTTGACCGTTTCTTCCGTGATTATTCTGATGAGGATAGAGAGCGCGTTAAGCAAAAGTACGTAACAGAAGAGGCATTAACAGCATCACCAAAACGATTAAGAACGGTCGTGCTTGATATCATTGACCACTATGAAAAACATATTCAGCCAAACGGTTTTAAAGCACAAATAGTCTCCATTTCAAGAGAGGCTGCTGTTGCTTTTAAAAAGCTTTTGGATGAATTAAGTGATTATGAATCAGCTTTGATTATTTCAAGTGCACATAATGATTCAGAGAAAATGAAGCAGTATGCTTTATCTCGTGCAGAAGAAAAAGAAATGATTCAACGTTTTAAGAAACCATTAGATGAGGACCCTCTTGCCTTTTTAATTGTATGTGACAAGCTTTTAACTGGATTTGATGCACCAATTGAACAAGTGATGTATCTAGACAAGCCTTTGAAGGAACATAATTTACTACAAGCAATAGCAAGAACGAACCGAACGTACGATAAAAAGACACATGGTTTAATTGTTGATTATTATGGTGTGTCTCGTTTCTTAGAAGAAGCTCTTGGTATTTTCCATGAGGAAGATATTAAAGGAGCTATGCACCATGTAGATGAAGAGATTCCGCGATTGCAATCACGTCATCGCAGGGTTATGCAGTTCTTTGATTATATAAATAAAAGTGACCTTGAAGCTAATCTGAAAGTATTGGAACCAGAAGATATACGTAATACGTTTGATACAGCGTTCAAGAAGTTTTTCCGAAAGCATGGATATGGTCATGCCAAGCCCGAAGGCACAACCTTACCTTGATGACTTGAAGTGGCTAGGCAAGATTCGAAAATTAGCAAAATCTCGTTACTACGTGGATGATGGAACTATGGATATTTCAGATTGTGGTGGTAAAGTCCGTGAGTTGATAGAGGAATATGTGTATGCATCTACACCTGAAATTCTATTTGAACCAGTAAATATTTTAACAAGCAAATTTGAAGAGAAGCTGGACGAATTGAAGACACCTGATGCAAAAGCGGCGGAAATGGAACATGCGATTAAACATGAAATCCGAATCAAGCTTGAAGAGAACCCAGTGAAATACACTTCCATAAAAGAACGATTAGAACAGTTAATCGAACAACGTAAAGCACGACAATTAACAATTGAAGAACTACTGGAAGAATATCATGCCATGAGAGAAGAAATGAGGCATATGGAACGGGAGAGTCAATCGTTTGGCCTAAAAGATGCAAAGCAGTTGCCGTTTTATCAGTTGTTGGAACAGCAAATTCCAGTTGAAATGGAACAAGAAAGCTTAAAAGATTTAACAGAAATCATTACAGATATCTTTGAAGATAGTGGAAAGATTATTGATTGGACGGAGAAAGAAGATGTGAAGCGTGATATGAGGAAAAGATTAAAGAAACAACTTAGAGCAAGCGCTGTTCCGAATAAACAAGTTGAAAGCGTAGCAAGGCAATTAATGGAACTGGGGGAAGTTCATTATAAATAGTATTAAATATCACCAGAATATCACATGCTTGTATAATTGAATAATGACTTGGAGGTATCTACGGTGGAGGAAAAAAATATCAATTCCGACTGATAGTGAGGGATATTATTCATTAGAATGCCCATATTGTAAGGAAAGGTTTAAGGCTTTAGGCGGTGATGTTGATGAAGAAGAAACCCTGGAATTATTCTGCCCTTCCTGTGGTTTAGTTGAAGATAGTAATAACTTTATACCTCAAGAAGTAATTGAACATGCTAAAACACTTGCAATGAATTATATGAAACAACAAATAAACAAAACATTCAAAAAGACAAGTAGAAGCATGAAGGGCTCTGGTATTAGTTTTGACTATAAGGAATTGAAAGAGGAACAACCTAAGCAATTAACAGAGGATGAGAAAATGGAGCAGATTGAGCTTCATTGTTGCGACAAGACTATTAAAGTACATGCTGACCAAACAAGAGATACAATTTATTGTCCATTTTGTGGGGTGAATTAATTGAGCGAAACATTGTCAGAAAAAGATTTCCAGAAACTATCATTGGGTTTTAGAAAGGTAGCAAGTCGGTTTTTGAGAAGTAGTTTTCGTGCCTACAATGAAAAATTTGAAAAGGTATCTTCTTTTTATTGAGGAATCACCAACAATTAATGAGTTTATTCAAGAAAATAACGTTAAAGAATTTAATATCGAGAAGATTCTTGCAGAAAAAGAATTTCATGACCAATTCCAATTACCAATTCGTGAGTCAGAAGAAATTGCATTCATTTATCAACTGCTGAACTACATATCACACAATAATCTCGATATTGTAAATATATCATATGGCTACGGTAGTTCTAAGCAAATTCAAAGTCATGTGGAAGGTTTTAACAATCACGTTGTTCAACCTCTCGTTGACCACATTGTTACTTATTTAGGGGAGATGAAAATAGATATGGGTCTTGATAAGAAATCAGGTACACATTTCACCTTTAACCGTGACTTCAAAGGACAATTCAACCATGCAGAAGGTAATGGGCAAGTATCAGCTCATCAAACATACAATGATACTAAGGTTGAGGCTTAAAAGAATTAGCCGAAAAGTTCGTTGAAGTACTTAACGAGGAAGAAAGTATTCCTAAAGAAGATAAACAGGAGACCATTGAGTTTTTGGAAGCTGCAATTCAAGAAGCAGAAAGTGACAAACCTAAAAAAAGTAATAATTAAAACCGCAATGGAGAAGGTAAGGGGAATAAATGAATTGGCAAGTGTAGGAACCAACTTGTTTACTCTCGGTGGGCAGTTAGTTAGTTTCTTGGAGGGATTTGTTGCATAACCTAAATGGGTGGAAAAGGAGATGTGAAACATGAAATCAAGAAAAAAAACCAAGATAACAGATTAGAGCGAGTTTTGTTCCTAAAAACAAGTTGAAAATATAGCAATACAGATGGTGGAAATGAGTGAAGTTCATTATAAAGTAATTTCATAACATCAAAGAAAGAGACATGGCTTATTTAACTTTAGTCATGTCTCTATTACTATCTTTTTCTTGTAAACCAATACAATTTAACTCTATTCCATGCACACGTAACCATTCTTTTGCTTCTTTATAATGAGGAAGAGTTGTTCTGACTATCCGCCAAAATTTATCATTATGCTCAGGAACAATTAGATGAGCTAACTCATGCACGATAATATAATCAATCACTCGAACGGGTGCCATCACGATTCGCCAATTTAAATAGATATCACCATTTGGGGTGCATGTTCCCCAACGTTTATGTTGTGTTTTTAATTGCAGAGACCGAGGTTCAACACCTAGCATGGATTGATAATCACTTGCTCGTTGCATGATTTTTTTATATCCATGTTCACGATACCAAGTAATCAGCTTTTGTTCGAGATGCTGCTGTATTTGGTCCTGCGACCACGCACGAGGAACGGTAGCAATAAAACGTCCTTGCTTGAATTGAAATGAAACGTTAGGAATGGCTTCTTTGTATACTTTCAGTCGATAGTGACGACCTAAGTAAGGAAGCTTTTCACCACTTACGAATTCCTTGGGTTGAACAGTAGTTTTGACTTCGTTGAGTTCCTGGAGTTTTTGAAAAATCATGGTGCCTTTTGTTTCATGATTTGAGATAGTTTAGCTTCATTTATATTTTCTGGTGTATGTACTTTTACACCATTAATGAGGTTGACTGTAATCTTAACATCATTTCTAGTTTGTTTATAATGAGAGTAATAAATAGTTGTTTTACCGTATTCTATACTTAGCAATATATTCTCCCTCTTTCCATATATAATTGTACAATTAATATTTTTTAACGGCAAACAAGATTAACGCTAAAGGCGCGGTATGTATAAAGGATGATTTATATGGAGAGTCGATAAATATTTTTCATATTTGGAGAGGATACATGTGAAATTCATTAAACAATTATTAGCTTTATTTACTACTTTACAAGCTTGCATGCAATAAATTGACGTTGGAAGAACTTTATTTATATAAAGAAAAATATATTAGCGTAGGAGGATATTAGATGGGGCAATATAAACACTTATTGGATAGACAAGCTGCATATGGATTTACCACTTTTAGTAATAATTCTGTTTGTGGGAACTGCATGATGGATGAATCAATAAAGAAATATATAGAAGAGCATGCCTGTTCTACGATTTGTGATTATTGCGGTTATGAGGATGATGAGGAAGAGTATATTGCTGCCGATATGGATGACGTAATGGAATTTATAATTGATGCAATTAAACTTGAATGGGGTAATCCTGATGATGAAGGAGTGGGTTATGATTCGAAAGAAGGTGGATATCTAGGTGCAGAAATATATGATGGATGGGATTTTGCCGAATATATATTGTGTGATGAGGCAAATATTGAGAATGAGATATTAATTAATGATATTAAAGATAAGCTTTTAGATACCACTTGGTGTAAAGTAGACCCTTATAGATTGCCTGATGATGAGTTATTATTTTTTACATGGAAAACTTTTTCTGAACAAGTAAAACACAAGACAAGATACGTTTTTTATAAGACAACTGAAGAGTCATTCTTGGATGAGGAAATACATAATCCGTATGAAGTGATTGATATTATTGGTTCAAGTGTAGAAAAGTTAGGATTATTAAAATATTTACCTGAACAGAAAGTATATAGAGCACGAGTTTCCAGTAAAGGTGAGTATTTCAAGGAAGCTAAGGAGATAGGAACTCCACCAAAAGAATATGCCATTAATTCAAACAGAATGAGCCCAGCAGGTATTCCAATGTTTTATGGTGGGAGTGACGAGGAAACAGCGTTATTAGAAGTTAATTATTCACCTGGTGAGCACGTTGTTGCAACTATTGGTGAATTTACTATTACAGATTCTTTTTTAATGTTAGATTTAACTTCAATTCCAAATATTCCTAGTATATTTAATGAAGAAGAACGTGAAAATAGGTGGATTATAAAGTTTTTTAAAAGCTTTTTAAGTGATTTTATCAAACCTGTAGAAAAAGATGGTAAGGAACATATAGATTATGTGCCAACTCAGATAATAACTGAATACTTCAGACATATTTTTCGTACAGAATCCAAGGAATCTATTGATGGTATTATTTATCCAAGTTCAAAAAATGGGAGAAAGGCTTATGTTTTATTTGTGGAAAATGGAGAATTTAATGAGAAATTGGAATCACCAAAGGTACACTTATCTAGTTTAACCTATAAAAGCGGGTAGGATGGCGGCTATTAAAGTAATATTCTTTGAATGCAATTTTATATTTATTTTACCCTATCCAACGTTACTGTGAGCCATATTTATCACAATTGGTCACATATTACTGAAAACACCCTATAACCGAAGGTCACAAGAAATAATAGATATGTCCCCATCCCCTGATATGAAAGTCATAGAGGACATCATGAGAAACTGTTAGAAATAAGGCATGGCATACTAACAGGGTAGCAGTTATAAACGACTGCCACCCTTATTTTATAATCTGTTATTATTTTACCCTATCCAACGTTACGGTGAGGCGTATCATAAGTAAATGAGGTTTACTTATGGAATTAGCTTGATTCAATCAGTAAAGAGGCCGGGACATAACCAGCCAAAAATAAAGAAAAGAGGAATTTCACATCGAGTTTTGATGTGAAATTCCTCTTTTAAAATCATTTAAACATTTTACATAAAAAGCCTCTCCATATTTTAAGAGTTCCGAGTTTTTAATTTTAAGGTTCGTTTTTCTTCCGATTTATCAATAAGGATGGCTGCGGTGGCATCGCCAGTAATGTTCATTGTCGTATAAGCCATATCAAGTAATCGATAGATAGCTGCGATAGGGCCCATCAATCAATCGGTAGATTAAGAAGTGTAAGGAATGATGCCCCGAGTACAATTCCACCACCTGGAATACCGGGTGCTGCCATATTTAAAATCGTTGCAATAATGACAAGATAAATAATTTGGCCAGCACCGAGTGGAATATCGTAAAAGTCGGATACAAAGACAGCAAGTAGACTAAACGATACTGCTCCGCCGGCCATATTAATGGTCGTCCCCAATGGTACAACAAAGTTAGTAATGGATTCGGAAACTTTAAAATCATTTCTAGTTACTCTCATTGTTGTTGGCATCGTTACAGCAGAACTTGTTGTGGATAGAGATACTAGCCACACTTTATAAATGCCTTTAATAAAATCAATTGGACTGAGTTTACTATATAACCAAGCTGGGATTAACATAACAAGGATAAATACGATAATACACGCGAAATATGCTGTGAAAATATATAATCCAAGTGCAGAGAAAATACCAGCGCCATATTCAGCAACAGCGAATGCCATCAGAGAAATAATTCCGATGGGTGTTAGTTCCATGATGAAATCAAGAATTTTAAAGATGACTTTGGACAAACTGTTGATAAAAGTTCTGACTGGATCCGCCTCTTTCCCAATGACAACAATGGCTACGGAGAAAATAAGCGTGAATAAAATTGTTGCAAGAATATCTCCTTCAGTAATCGCCTGAAATAGATTACTTGGCACGATATTCATAAAGAAATCTGCAAAACTTGGTTCGGTGATTTCACCATCATATCCGACAGCATCAATAGTAATTTTATTACCAGGACGAATCAAGTAGGAAATGACTAAACTAATGGCTGCTGTGGTGATAAACATGACAACAAAGACAGTAATACTCTTAAAGCCAATTCGACCGAGATCACTGGAACTGCCAATATTAATAATACCAGTGGAGACTGCTACAAAAATAATTGGAATAATCATCATCTGAATTAAATTTAAGTAAATATCGCCGACGAATTTTGCTTGAATAGAGAATTCGGGTAAAAATATACCAAGCAGGATTCCGAGTCCGAATCCAATCGCAATTCGGGTGAATAAGTGTTTTTTTTAGTTGTTAAAAGTTGTTTCATTTTGCAAGGCTCCTTTGTATGCTGGGATTTTACCTTTATGGTAACTGCCTAAAATATTTAGGTATGTGCAGATATCGTTTAACTCTTTTAATGCCATATTGAGTGCTTCGTTACTAGGACCGCTCTCAATATCGATAAAAAAATCCATATGAGAACGGTTTAGTTTGAATTGGGCGGGACATTAAGTAGAGCAAATTAGTATCATGCTTTTTAAAAATGTTTAAAATATCGCTTAGTGAGCCTGTGCTGTGATTTGTTTCGACATAGATAGATGTTTTATCTTGTACTTGATTCGCGGGAGCCTTTTTCTTTTTAAAAAAAATAAGAAACGTGTTGTATTGAATGGATTGTCACTGATATTTTCTTGAATCACTGTCATGCCATACAATTTCGCAGCATGACTGCCTGCTATGCTGGCGATGGTTTTATCCTTTGCATTTTTAACCATTTCAACTGCACCAGCTGTATCCATATATTCGAGGACCTCGATATGCGGGTACTGACTTAAATATGTATAGCATTGTTCAAGTGCTTCTGGATGTGAATATACTTTTGTAATTTCCGACAGTTCCATTGGATGTTTTGCAATGAGTGCATGATCAATTTTTACATAGATTTCATCCGTAGCTGTTACATCTAAATACTTCATTAAATCGATCGTTCTTGTAATAGGGCCGCTTGTTGAGTTTTCTACTGGCAGAGCAATATAGTCACTTCGTCATGGAGCAAGGCATCCACTAATAATCGAAAAGTAAGAAACCCTTTCGTCAGATAATTCTTTTCTTCGCTAAACTTTTGACATGCGACCGTACTGTAACTACCTTCCACACCTTGATAACCAATTAACAATATACACACTTCCTCTAATGATGATAAAGAAAACTTGGCAAGTCAGGCCTGAAAGGCGCGGGTTGCCTTAGTTGGGACTACGATTACTCGTCCCATCGAAAATCATTGCGCTTATACTTTTTCTTAAAGTGTAAAAAAAGACCATTTATGTTTCAGCCTCTGGAAATGAGAGAAACGTAAATGGTCTAGAAATATAAAAAAAACCAGCCACTTCGATTTCTCCTGCGACTGGTTAAACATTGTACATGCTAATCAGCCATCTTAGATATAGGGCATCTATATCCGTGATGGCATATAGACGCTATCTAAAAATAGCTAAAAAAAGAAAGGATTTAATTGCCGGGATGTATGCCTTAACATAATGATCACTCGAATCTTTTAATTGTTAAATAAATTCTAACGACTTGTGAGTGTATTGTCAATAAGAATTGATAGGAGTACGTTTCTGAAATAGTTGTGAGTACTTTGTCGCTGTTGCAACTATATAGCCAACAAGTTGGAGACCATCTTAGGTTCGATTACAAGTAGTACACCTCCTGAAAAGCACCTCCAATAGAATTAAGGTATCCCAAAGTGCTCTCATCCCCCTTTACACACATCGATCCTTCCAAGAATACAATGGGTTAAAAATGTCAGGGGAGGGTTATCGATGCCTATTGTGTTTCCAGTCAATATTGAAACGGAGGAGATTAGTGGTGGGCCGGATAAAACGGTTTTTTATCCGCAGGTGGTTGGGATGCAAAATGTGGAGCTCGAACGCTTCATCAACCGGACGATCGTTCATCAGACGCAGGAGCTTATCAATCGACAAATAGGTGAAATGCCGACAACGGTAGAGCAAATGCTTGGCTCGTATGAGCTTAAAAATAATCAACGTCTGGTTTTGAGCTTATCACTCTCCAATTATACGTACCATTACCATGCGGCTCATGGCATGACGTATATCGAATCGTTAACGTTCGATCTGGAAAAAGGGACGCTATGTAAGCTTAAAGACTTGTTTAAGCCTGGAAGTAATTATGTCAAAAGGCTTTCAGCCATTATCGATGCGCAAATAAAGGAGCGGCATATTGAGACGCTCAACGGCTTTACAGCTATTCGGCCCGATCAAGACTTTTATATTGCCGATAAAGCTCTCGTGATTTATTTTCAGCTATATGATATTACTCCGTACGTTTTCGGTTTTCCGATGTTTCCAATCTCGGTCTATGATATACAGGATATCATTGACGAAAATGGTCCTCTCGGGCGAATGGCGGAGAATAATTAGCGCTCCTTCTCACAAATCCACAAGCACTAAAATGTGAACGAAGCCTGTGTCATATTAGGAAAAACGGAGCAAGCAAAATATGATAGACTAGATGAACAGGTTAAGGAAATAAAGTAGGTGCTAAGTTGGATATTTTACTGTTTATTATGATCATTTTGGTGGCTTCTTTACTTCAAACGAGCACGGGGTTTGGTTTTTCAATTTTAGCTACTCCGTTTCTTCTTCTTTTATTTGAACCAGCGGAAGCTATTCAAATCAATTTAATTTTATCGTTAGTGATTTCTTTGGCTTTGATTACGAAAATTAAAAAAAGATATCGATTTTGCGATTTTAAAGCGTTTCGTGATAGGGAGTGTTATCGGGCTACCGATCGGAATCGTTACCTTCCTTATCCTAGACATCGATAAGCTGAAGCTAGGTATTAGCTTTATCATTTTGCTTTTGACGTTGCTGCTCATCCTTCAATTTCGTTTCAATCAGACGAGAGGCAGGGATTTGTTTGTTGGCGGACTGTCGGCTCTCTGACGAGCAGTATTGGGATGCCTGGGCCGCCTTTATTGCTTTATTTTTCTGGAACGGATACGCAAAAGGAAAAGCTAAGAGGGACGACTCTGGCCTTTTATTTATTTATCTATACGATGAGTTAGGCATTCAAGTGATCGTTGCTGGAACGACTAAAACGGTTTGGATGTCAAGTGGATTTGCTTTACCTCTTGTTTTTCTCGGCTTATACCTTGGTCAGCTTTTGTTTAAGTGGGTGAACCAAAGGCTTTTCCGAATCTTCACCTATATCATCCTGCTGTTTACCGGCGTTTATCTGTTATTTGAAAGCTGGAATTTGTAATGAAACGTATCCGTTTCAATTTTAATCGTACATAGAAATATTTTACGAAAACTGTTATACGGTGATGGGAGACTGAGGGTAAGAGGGTAGAGATTAAGCATTGACTTTCCGATTTACAAAGGCTCCAATAATACATTAAGACTACCCTCTCCTTTGCAATCAAATCAATGAGCTGTGCTACCTGTTATCGAATGTCATACGTTCCATTTATTGTGGCCCCGTTCCCCGGGGGCCTATTTTTTTTGGCTATAGCGCGATGACTTCAAGCAAACCCCGTCCAGCTCCGAGCTAGCCTCCTTCGTCTCTGTCCGATTAGGCAATTCCATCTCTGATTCCTTTACCCCCACCGATGTCGCCCAGTTCGTCCGTTCCTAAGCGGACGCCCTATGCTTTTGATCTCTTCAGCATAAGTTAATCGGTTAGTATATTGATATATATTTATATATGAGAAGGTATAAAGAGCTTATTGGAGAATAGTTTAAGAAAAAATAGAGGGAGTACCATACAGCTGAAGGGAGGCTTGAAACGGTCAACCATGTAAAGCTTCAGAACGTTGGCTGGTTTGGCTTGAGATCGATGGAATGAGTCTCGCAGCTTATTGTTCCAAGCAGACTTGAAAACTGAAAACGGAAGAGAATCGTATGAACAGACAAAGAAGGTTCGACATGGGTGGAAACTGGGAGAAAAACTGAGCGCCTCCATCTAGTTTGAATTGCGAGCTAACAACAATCGTTCAATACTGCAGACATGTAATTCAACTAGCGGGAATATCTTTAAACATATTGGATCACTTGGGAGGAGGAGGAAATGAAAAGAATTTCTGGATTCTTGAGTATACCAATTTTATTGCTGCTGGTTATTGGGTGTTCTACGGAGAGCGAGGGGGAACCTGAAGGGGAAGAGACAGCGGAAGTAGAAGCTGAAGAGGTTACATTAATTTGGGCGGCGAATGCTCCGTCACGGTTTGAGTATGAAAAGGAAGCTATTGAGGAAAAGTTTCCGCACATTACAATTGAAATTTATCATGCGCCGAGCGAGCGGGAGAACTTGCAGGAAATGCTGGCAGCACAAGTACATCCCGACATTATTTCAACCTATAATGCCTATCGACTCCCGGTTTATATGGAGTCGCAATTAGCCTACGATCTCGATCCATTAATTGAAAAACACGAATTCGATTTGAATCGGATCGAACCGGGGTTATTGTCGCGTATTCGTTCCTATGCACCGAATCAAGAATTATTTATGCTGCCGTATGAACCGGATCTTTTGGCCCTTTATTACAATAAAGACATTTTTGATTTGTTCGGCGTCGAGTATCCGACGGATGGGATGACTTGGAATGAGGTGCTTGATCTGGCAAGGCAATTAACGAGAGGAAGGCGGGACTCAGTATCAAGGACTTGAAATGTGGAATCCTTTCTTTCCTGGTGAAGCGTACGATGTCAATTATATCGATCCGGATACGGATGAGCCGATATTCTCTAGCTCCTCTGGGGTGAGGGAAGGGTTTGAGATGTTTCGTGAGATGCATCAAATTCCCGGGAATGCTGACCCTGAATGGGTGCAAAGCGGGCATACAGCGATGTCGGCACGATATAAATCCGTGGGTCCGCTAATCGATGCAGAAAGCGAAGGAAGCCTGACCTGGGATATGGTTTCATGGCCTGTCTTTGAAGATCGACGTGGGGTCAACCCGGTTCAAGGTGGTGCGGCGTTTGGGATTGCTTCGACTACTAAGCATGAGGATGAGGCTTTTCAAGTGTTAGCTTACCTCCTGTCAGACGAATTTCAGACGGAACGAGTGCGGGATGGACTGAGTACGCCGTTATCTGATGAGGAAATTAAAAAGCAAATCTACGCCAATGAGCCAAGTATGGCCGATAAAAATACGGGTGCCTTTTTTTTATAACGAGTATAATGGTGGACCTGAAAGGCGTTCGATTTACGATAATGTCCTCGATGAATTTCGAGCCGAGATTATCGAGGAGCTGTCGTCAGGAAGCCGCAGCATCAATGAGATATTAACTGAGTACGAGGATAAAGTTAAGGCGGTTATTGAAGATCAGAAAAGCTGGATTGAAGGCTAACCATTTCCATCCGCCAAGTGTGCGCACACTTGGCGGCTTACACGTGCAAGAGCGTGACCATGCGATTTTGAAAAGGGAGGATGACATGACGAATATCTACTTAGTACGTCACGGAAAGGGTTAGGAAGGATTTCGTGGAGGATGGAGCCAAAGGGGACTGATTGAGGAAGGAATTCAGCAATCGAGGGGCTCTGGAGAGAAACAAATAATGGTGTGTTAGCTGGAATGCCAAATGATGAAGCAAATGAAAAATAGCCGGGGCTGTATTTTAATCGTTTGAGGATGGACGAAAGATACCCTGGAGGAGAAAGTCCAATTGAAAATTTCGATCGAATCAAAAGGACATTTGAAAGGAGTGTGCGAGGATAGCTTGAAAAAAAGCGAGCAAAAAGACACTTTAATCGTGACGCACGGTGGTGTGATCAATATTATTTATCACATTTTGAAAGGGAAAAAATGGTCAAATCAAAATAAGGTGTTCCCTATCGCGAATACAAGTATGAACCAAAAGTAGTTGACGGTAGCTGGAAACTCACAGTAGAAAATTCAACTGAACATTTACTTCAGTAGCTCGTGCATGAGCGCGAGCAATCGAATCTGAAGTTTCGATTGCTGCTAAAGACGACCCTATTTCTTAAGAAAGCCGCATGTCTTGCTCGAAGAATGCGACTTCAGGGGCTTCATCGTTCCGAAGTCCCTTTCGCTCAATGGCTGTCTACCACTTTGCCTATACATCTTATTTCCTTTCAGAATAGTAAAACTTCCACTCGATATGCTTGTCCCAATTTCCGAAGCCCTTGCCAAATAAGGTCAATCCTCCGGCGTTTTCACTATGCTCGTAAGCAGCAATCCGGAACGTAAAGACATCCCTTTCGATGTCGAGCGTGTTTATATTTTCCTGAGAGATTCTCTGTCCGTCGATCGCTGTATCGTATTTTGAGATGCGCAAATGCTTGAGCAATCCGTATTGACTC
The DNA here is from genome assembly GCA_001310555.1 of Bacillus sp. JCM 19058. Next base: position 6,966 of record BAXO01000012.1, on the reverse strand, counting down.
GCTGATTCATGCCACCAGTCTGGTGTGAACTTCCCTCTAATGTCTGAGAAATTGCCCGGACAGGTCCAGATGCCTAATTGTTTATTGTTCAGAGTGAACGTGATGTCAGAAGGCCAATTGTTATTGGACGTAGGAAATTCCGAAGCGATTTCCATCGTTATTTCGATATACTCGATTTGCTCGTTTGCGCTTAACGGGTTCGGTAGCTTATATTCGACGAAGCCTTTAGAAAGCCAGATTAGACTGGCATCGACCCGCCTGGAATCCATAAAAACCTTCGGCTCATCCATCCCGACTAACCCTTTTGAGGTGGCAATCCCGCACGTCGGTTTGACAGCGCAGTCCGTATACAGTCCGACCGGTAAGGAAACCTCTTTTAATTTGTATTCAGGAAAAATTTTTCAGGAAAAAGGATTTCAACGCTTTCGATAGCCATGTAGGAAATTTTTTTGTAGGCCGGATTTGCCGGCGACGTGCTTCGTTTTAATAATATTTGCTTGCTCTAGCTTGCGGATATGCCGGGTCACGATTGAGTTAGTAATCCCAAGGGCAGCACTTAGCTCTTTAATGTTCATTTCTTGTTTGGACAGCAATTCGACAATTTTAATTCGTGTTTCACTGCTTAACGCTTCCAAAACGGCTAGGTTTTCAGCGGAATACTCAATTTGCATCGTTTCACACTCCCTTTACTTAAAAGTACATCAAATCGCTCAAAAATAAAATAGCTGCCGCTAAAAATAGACGAGAAAGTGAATTTTGTAACATTTTCAATACAAAAGAATACGGCTGTTTAAAATAGCTTGAGCTTATGGTACGATCGCATCGAAATAGCAGGGGCTCATTGAACTAGAAAGTACACATTGGCGAAAAGGAGGTGTGATGGCAGCGTTACGAGCCATTTCACTTAAAAGCAAAAATTTTTTTATAGAGGAGAGATCGTATGTTGAGAGCAGAGCATCCGAGGCCGCAGTTTGTAAGAAACGAGTGGCAAAATTTAAACGGGGAATGGGAATTTGAAATCGATCACGGCAAAAGCGGTAAAGAAAGAAAGCGTTATCAAGCGGACAAATTAGATGGAACCATTGTCGTTCCGTTTTGTCCGGAAAGCGAACTGTCTGGTGTTGGCCATAAGGATTTTATGGCGGCTGTCTGGTATAAAAGGGAGTTTGAGCTGTCGCCGGATTGGGACGGGAAAAGGATCCTCCTTCATTTTGGTGCCGTTGATTATGCGGCTGAGGTTTGGGTGAACGGTCAAACGGTCGGGACACACCAAGGCGGCTATACTCCTTTTACTATCGATATTAGCCAAGAGGTGAAGCAAGGGAGCAATACGCTCGTCGTATATGCAGAGGACGACGTCCGTTCAGGCTGCAGCCGAGAGGAAAGCAGAGCGGGGCGTTTTACTCTGTCGGCTGTGATTACACGAGGACGACAGGAATTTGGCAAACGGTCTGGCTTGAGGCAGTGTCTGAAAGCTATCTGAAGCGAGCAAAATATGTGGCGAATCCCAAGGACAGTGCGGTCCATGTAGAATTGGACATTGATGGCAGCGCTGCTAATTTGGAGGTTGAAATTAAAGCATTTTATCAGAAGAAAGAGGTCGGAACGGAAACGTTTCACGTACATGGAAACCACGCTCAAGGAGCAGTGACTCTCTCTGAAGTCCATCTTTGGGAGCGGGCAAGCCGGAAATATATGACCTCGAAATTTCTTTAAAGCAAGGTGGACAGACGATAGATGAAGTATCGAGCTATGTTGGCCTGAGAACGGTATCGATTCGTGATCGAGCGATTCTCATTAATGAAAAGCCTGTATTTCAGCGTCTAGTCCTCGATCAAGGCTTTTATCCCGATGGTATCTATACAGCACCTACAGACGAGGCGCTGCGAAAGGATATCGAGCTATCGATGGAGTTAGGCTTTAACGGGGCGAGATTGCATGAAAAAATCTTTGAGCCGCGCTTCCTGTATTGGGCCGATATGATGGGCTATCTCGTTTGGGGAGAGCACGGCAACTGGGGCTTGGATATTACGGGTGCTAAAGGGCTGGAACGGTTTCTACCGGAATGGATGGAAGCAGTAGAGCGCGACTTTAACAGTCCGGCACTTATCGGATGGTGTCCGTTTAATGAGACGTGGGATCGGAATGGAACCCGGCAAAATGATGAGGTGCTGCGCATTACGTATGAGGTGACGAAGGCGCTTGACAAAACACGACCGGTCATTGATACGAGCGGAAATTTCCATGTCGTCACCGATATTTTTGATATCCATGATTATGAGCAGGACGTCGAGCGCTTCGCGGAAAAGTTCAAGGCAATGAACGACGGTGGTGAGCCTTATGTTACGTTTAGCGATCGGCAGCGCTATGAAGGACAGCCATATTTCGTCAGTGAGTACGGAGGGATCTGGTGGCAGGTTGGCGCTCAGGAGGGCTGGGGCTACGGCGAGAGGCCGAGCTCTGAGGAGGAGTTTTTAGAGCGCTATAAAGGCTTGACGGAAGCATTGCTTAAAAATAATGGCATTTGTGCGTTCTGCTATACACAGCTTTATGATATTGAACAGGAGGTAAACGGGCTCTACACGTACGAGAGGGAGCCGAAATTTGACCCTGCGATCATTCGCGCCATCAATACGCAGAAAGCCGCAATTGAAGAGGAGTAGGCTGATCAAGCCATGGGAAGGAGAGCTTTCCCATGGCTTGAATCTTTTTTTTCGCACAACGGATACTGTTTATTCGGGGACTAGCCTCCCTTATTTGATAAAGACCTTATACAACGGCTCCATCCTGTTCATTATTGTTCTATTCATCCCTGATTAAAAATTCTCTGAATCCTGATCATTACGTTATTTATATCCTGATGCTTTTTTTGTATAGAATTTCCTTAGGATTTATAACAATTAATAGTATCGCGACAACAAAATAAGAAAGCATCACATATACTAAAATGTCTAATAAATCTCCTTTAACCAATACAAGAGAAAAGTTAAATATTTGATGAACGACAATCGGGATTATTAGGTTCTTATTGAGATTGTAGAACAACGTCACAATAATTGAGAAAGATAGAATGCCAATCATAAAAAGCACAATGTACTTGATCAAATTCAAACCGGCATAACCCGAAGCAAACCAAAGTGGAGTGTGCCAAAACCCCCATAAAATTCCTACTATTAGGGCAGACCTCAAAGGAGAGTATCGTTTTTGCAATTCGTTTAAGGCATATCCTCTCCAACCTAACTCTTCACCTGTAGGTCCTCTTACTAAATGATCTAGAAATGCGAGGAACAATGGCCCAAGACTTGTAAAAGATAATGCTAAATTTTGAGCATCGTTTGTATATGCTAGCAGCAATATTGCCACAGCGATGATGATCACTTGAATCATGACTATCGTGCTTAGAACCGAAAACTTAAGTCTTGGAGCAAATTGCTGTTTGACAAAATCGACGAACCTTAAACCCGGATAAATTTTTTTTAAATAATATCATAAATGCAAAGGTTGACGACCATGCAGCAATGATTTGCAAAATGTTTGTTACACTATCTGGTGCGCCTAACATTATACTTATACCGATAATCATAAAAAGCACAAAAAATATTACATAAGTTAAGATCACGAAGCTTAGCAATGGCCGTTTTAATTCCTGTTTCTTTTTAATAAGAAACCACCCCTTAATTGCAATAGTTAAATTATAGTATAATTTAAACTTAAATTCTTCAGACTTGGGTCTGAAATCCTAGTATGCACTTATTCAAAATCTGCACGATTGTCTAAAGAAAGAACAATAAACGCAATGATGATTAACCAACTATCGAGTGTTCGATAAATCGTATCGACTGCAAGAAAGCCTCCAAATCAAAGCATACTAATCATAATGGGCAATAACTGATGTCGATAGGTGTGCTGGACATTATGTCTTATACGAGTGTATGCTTGTATCACGTTAACAATTGGCGGTATATGTTATTTCAAGAACTTGCAAACGCTAAACGAATGCTGATAAGATAGAAACCACTAAAGGCACGGAAGAGACAAATAGATAGGATGAGAACTTGCCAGAGATCGGGTTTGAGGAACTTCTCCAACCGTCATAATTTTTATTTTAGGAGGGAACAACATGGAAACCTTTGCAGAATATTTAGCAGGTATTGAGCACCCGCAACATCGGGCCCGAACGGAAGAGGTTTTGGCTTGGGTAACTAAGAAATTTCCAAATTTAATGCCAAAAATTGCGTGGAATCAGCCTATGTTTACCGATCATGGTACATTTATTATTGGCTTTAGCGTATCCAAACAACATTTAGCTGTTTCCCCTGAAAGGCAGGGATTATCCATTTTTCTGATGCAATTGTACAGGCTGGCTATGACCACACCAAGCAGTTGGTCCGTATTAAGTGGAATAGTCCGGTTGATTTCTCATTACTTGAGAAAATGATCGAGTTTAATATTATGGATAAGGCGGACTACACAACTTTTTGGCGAAAATAATTACAACGTAGCAGCCACTTTTAATGGTTGCTTTAGTTTTAGGATTTGATAAGCGTTCTCGAAGCTAATAATCTGATTATTAAGGGTGGCAATCGCTACCCTTTTTTCTTATAGAAGAAGTCATAAGTGAGCCGTAAGAAAAGCGTGGTGTTGAGAAATAGCAAAAGCAATCAAACCAATATAGCGGCGGTGAAAATTGTTAAAATTAGTCGTGCGACACTGTAATGCTAGATGAATAAAAGAGTTAAAGTTAAGATAGAGACGATTTTTGCTTTTGCTACCATGAACCGAGAGTTTTTTATTGAAAATTGGTTTGCAAGTACTACTCTGACGATCAAAGTAGTTTCATCCGAAAAAAAAGAGATGGATTGCTTGGAAAATAAGCGTAGTTGCCAGATATAATAACTCAAAATCCCAACACTTCACACCGAGATGCGTCTTATAGGGTGAAACCATTTGAGAGGGTGAAACGAAATGAGTGAAATTCAAACGAACGATATGATCAAGCATGGGAAAATCACGCATCTTGGCCTATTGGATCTCCGCCATCTACGGTCTGTCGAAGAGCTTGCAAATGTGACAGAAATCTCGCATGTTGGCACAATCCTTGTCTCGGAGCAGCTCGATGGAAGTATTTCCAACATCCCGATGCACCATGTAGGAAGCATTGTGACCATACCTGCAGAAATGAAAGTGAAGCTTCTGACTGGAGATCTGAAGCTGCGAGGCGAATTCTTAGAGAATGCCAACGGAAATCCTGATGAGACGCTGATTGTCGCCGGTGGGCTTATGATTACATCTCCTTTTCAGAAGGTCGGGTATAAATCCTTGATTCTCACTGGAGAGATTTTTGCCCCGAAGGAGTGCGAGCATGAACTGACAGCTTCGCTCTCCCAGTTATACGGGGAGCTATTCCTCTACACCCATGAGCCTAGAATGTTTTCGGGAGACGATCTTTTCGGTCGAGAATTCTTCGCATACTTAAAACAGCCTGTGACCATGTTTCTGAGGGGGGACTTTGTTATTGAGGCCGATGTCCCTTTGGAGTTGCTACAAGAGAAGGTGTCTGAAGTCTATTTATGGGGGAGTATTCAGACAGCAAACAGGAAGCAGGCTGCGCTTTTACTCACACTTACGACACTGAAGTATGGCGATATTCGCGCTATGCAAGACTTTGAAGCTGTGTCTCATGAATGACCCTCAACGTGAGGCGTTTTTCAATCAATTGTATAGTGAATATCATCGCGTAGTCTTTGCCTACCTCCTGGTGCACGTCAATCATCGTGAGACTGCCAAAGATTTGCTGCAGGAAGCGTTCCTGCGTGTATGGAATCAAATCCATGTCGGCTCCGAGCTGGGGCTTAACAAATCTCGATACTGGATCTATCGCATTGCGAAAAACTTAGTTATCGATCATTATCGGCGACGTTCTACACAGAACAGGGCGCAAGAGAGAATAAAAGCAGCGGAAGCAGTCGCGAATCGGGCAGCATCTCGCTCTGCTGAGGAAATCTTCGATACGAAGGATCAACTTCTTACTATAGAGCAAGCCATATTACAGCTTCCAAAGGAGTTGCACCGCGTGCTAACGCTGCAGTTCGTTGGACAAATGAATAGTACGGAAATCGGGGAGCTTCTCGATATACGGCCGGAACTGTGAGGTATAAGCTTAGTAGGGCACGTAAGCTACTACGGCAGGAGTTGGCACGAGCACAAGGGAAAGGAGCAACCTATGGCAGATGAGTTAAGCAAGGAATGGGAAAATGAGGGAGAAGAACTGATGTGTGACCTTTTGGTTTGGGCAAATAATGCTCAATTAACGCAGCATGAAGCAGAGGTGATCAGAAATTCAATCCTCAAGATTGAAACAACCGAACAACGCAAGGGTTGGATAGAGAGAATGTCCGCACAGATCGATCGGTCGATAGTACGTTCCCGGCGTAGAATAGATCAAGCGGCGGCGTTTCGACTACAACTCCAAACTTACCGGATCGAGCGACAGCTGCGTACCGGGAGCTTAATCAATTCAAGGGATAGTGAACGGAGCTTGGAATCAAAGTAGTAAAATACCTGACTACCGTTTATGCGATTAACGAGTCACTAGCTGGTTTGGCTAGGGTTAGACTTGAGGAAGCTGGGAAAGGTATCGTAAATGCTGGTATTAAAGTGATTACCACTGGGAAACCGCTATAGATTTGGGAGTGGCTATGGCAGACCGAGACGGGTTCCACAAGCATATGGACGACGCTGCTAAAGGTTTAAAAGAGTTACGGTTGTTGAATAAAAAGAAGAGTAGGTATGAACTTGTTGGCTGGAAAGTGCTAGCCTTTATGCAACAATCGGGGCAGCATTTCTGCAGTAAATGAAAAAAGTCGGGGCTTTAAAAGCTGAACAAGCCAAAAGAAAAGTCGAATTCCTGAGCGTACAGGAATTCGACTTTTTTAGGTTTTAAATTGCTTAGTGAATCAATTTCAT
>BAXO01000011.1 GCA_001310555.1 Bacillus sp. JCM 19058 | reverse complement strand
AGTATTTATTTTGATTTACTTCAAACTGACTATTTACAGTGTTAAACTGTATAGTGTTATTTGATTTGCAAAACCACTTTGAACCTTTTATTAGTTCTTCAAACCCTCCAAATCTATAATTAAAACTTTTTTAACTTTCTTTTTAACTTTCTGGATTTCAGAAAGCTTTAGATTAAGATTTTCAATCATTAAAAACCCCCCTTTTATTTCTTTGAAGTTATTTTTCATTTTTCTTCTAAGTTTCCAATACATAAAAGTGATCTTCCCCAAAAAAGAGTTACTAATTGCCCTATATTTTTCGTTCTAGCTTTTCATATTTTTAAACTTAAATCTTTATAATCTAGAAGTTCGCTTTCCCTTAGCTCCAGTTGTCTAATTAATTCCTTTTTTTTAACTCTTCTTTTTCATTTAATAAATATTGAAATTCCGGGTGCTCTTGTTTTAACATATTTTCACCTCCTCCTATGTAGCAAATAATAATAAATCACGCAATATCTTTCCTACGTTAACTGACTTTATCATCCTGTAGAATCTTATTATATAAATTCAATAAAGCAATCTTCTCCTCATCCCAATTATACTTCTCTCTTGCTAATGCCGTATTTTCTTTCGCCTTCAAGTAAAATTCCTGGTTACTAAGCATTTCGTTCACACCCGCCGCAATTGATTCGTGGTCATGGGAATCAACACAGATTCCGACACAATCTCCTTCAACAACCCTTTTAATTTCAGGGAAATTACAAGAAACGACAGGAACACCGGCCATCATGTATTCAAATAATTTGTTGGAAGATGCCGAGTAATGGTTAAAGCAAACATTGTTCAGTACTTGGAATCCTAAATAAGCGTTTTTGGTATACTTCGGCAATTCAGCTAAAGGAACCTTAGGTATAAATTTGACTTTATCGTGCAATTGCATGTCATCGACTATTTTCTCTAGCTCGGGTTTAATTTTGCCATCTCCGATTAGGACTAGGGTCCCTTCGTTGAATAATGGGGCTGCATGGATGAGCTTTTCTAGCCCTCTTCCGATTTGAATTCCGCCCTGATATAGAAGGATTTTTTTTCGTCTGGAGGAAGCTTAAGTTTATCATGCAATAGAACGATCTCTTTCGACTGGTTACTTTGCCTAAATGGATAATTGTGTACGACATTAGGATAAAAGCCGTACAATTCCTCGTTGTATTTAGCTCTAGTATGGTTTTCAACGATCATTGTATCGATTCTTTTAATAAGAAAAGCTTCTATTTTGCCATGCCACGGGCTGTCATAGCCAGTGCGGCTCGTTTGGACTTCATGAGAATCATAAACAAGCTTTTTTTTCTTTTGAACCTACATTTAGATGTAAAATACGCTTGTGGTAAAGTATTTAAATCATTAGCGTGATAAATATCATATTCTTTACGGTAGCCTCTTGCTACCATACGTAAAAAAAATACTTCCTCTTATCCAAAGTACTGCTGATTTCTTCATGGAGAATAGAATAATACCGACGAGTACAATAGCTACTAATACAATAACCGGCTGAAAATAATAGAGCACCCCCCACAGTAAAATGAATGGAATAACCGCTAGTTTATGTTGAAAAAAAAGAATCGATATAACTTTTGTAGAAATAAAAGGCTTGTTGGGTATCTTTTGACACGATAAATAGAAAAATGTTCATTGAGTTGCTCATATCTTGGTAAGCCTTTTTCATTAGGATCATGAATGCAAATCAGATCAACCGAATAATCGCTTTCTGATAAAGCCATGCATTCCCTTAAAACACGTGCATCATTAGTAAAATGATTCCAAACATACATACATACTTTTTTTTCTCATAGCAGCTCTACCTTACTTTTCTCTTTATTTCCGTTCCAGTTTTTCTTTTCTACCAGCTTTTGAATTAATTCTTCTAGACGGGCAAAATTTTTTTTCCCAAAGAAATTCCCTTTCAATACAACTAATACAATTTTCAGCAAGTTTATTTCTTAATGAAGTATCTTTTAAAAGCCTTACAATCTCATTGGCCATATCTTCAGGATCATGACTATCTAAAACGAGACCTACTTCTTCTTGTTGAATGATTTTTTGAGAATACCCCGAAACAGCCGCAACAATTGGCACTGCGCATGTCATATAATCAATAATTTTCCCTGGTAAAACTGTTTTAAAGACCTCATTATCATTTAATGTTGCGACTGCTACTTGATACTTTGAAATCTCTTTCAAGCAATCATGACGAGTTTTTGGGGAAATAAATCGGACATTATTCAATTGTTCTTCTTTTGTGTACTGAAGTAAATCATTTTTTTTCATACCATAGCCAATAATATCTAAATTTACTTCATGCTTCTTTAGAAATTTCGCAAGTCCCATTAACAGTTCTACATCCTGAGCAAGTCCAATATTTCCGGCGTAAACAACCTTCTTTTTAAATTTTTTCTTACTTAATAAAGACCGTTCATGTATACGGGCTCCATTTGGTAAATAGGTTATTTTCGATTTTGGAATGTGGCAATTTATGTGAATATAATCAATAAAACCTTTACTATTCACAACTATTGAATTGGATTTTTTTTATATAAATACCTTTCAACTTTTTTTCATTAAAAAAAATAATTGGTTTATAGTTAAAAACCCCTACACCTTTTAATGATTCTGGCCAAAGATCTCTAATATCTAATAATAGCTTTGATTTAAAGCGCCATTTGGCAACCACCCCAACAATTCCAACAAAAATAGGAGGGGAAGTCACAAATACTAAATCATATCCTCTCCTTTTCCGCATAACAAAAAGTAGCATACGAAAGGCAACTTCTAAATAATAAATAAGTCGATTCAGAACACTTCGCGAATATTTTCTATTACTTATTTTTACACGGTGAATCGTCTCTACATTAAGATGTAGAGACGATTCGTCCCAAAAGTCTTTGTCTTTATACAATTTTTTATTCGGGTAAGAGGGTTCTGTAGTTAGTAATGTGACATCGTAGTTGTCATTTCTTAAAAGCTGGTAAATATTTTTTATTCGATTCCCCGCGCTACCAATTTCCGGATAGAAATGCTGAGATATCATTAAAATCTTTTTTTTTACTCATCATTTACCCTCACTATCAAGCGATTTAAAATCTATTAAAAAAATGAAATGTTTGGGCCTATCTTTTTTTATACCAAAGTGATATTTAATGGCTTCAGCAATACGATAAGACGCATCGCCATCACCATAAGGATTGGTAGCTTTTGACATTTGTTGATAAATCTTTTTATCTTCAAGTAGATTTTTAATTAACGTATATATTGTCGTTTGATTGGTTCCAGCCAACTTTAACGTACCTGCATGGATACCCTCCGGTCTTTCCGTTGTATCACGCATAACAAGCACTGGTGTGCCTAATGAAGGTGCTTCTTCTTGTACACCGCCCGAGTCGGTTAAAATAATTTCCGCTCTATTCATAAAATTATGGAAGTCTTTTACATCTAACGGCTCGATTAAATGCACTCGCGGGTTATTCCCAAGAATATCACCCGCTGCTTCACGGACCAATGGATTCAAATGGACGGGATAAACGACTTGTACCCTTTGATATTCCTCTACAATTTGTTTAATTGCCCGGAACATATTCCGCATCGGCTCACCAAGATTTTCACGCCGATGAGCTGTTAAAAGGATCATTTTGTCCTCCCCAACTTGCTTTAAAACAGGGTGCTGGAAATCTGCTTCAACAGTTGTTTTCAGTGCATCAATTGCTGTATTCCCAGTTATAAAAATAGAATCCTTTCGCTTTTTTTTCAGATAAAAGATTTTCGGCTGATTGCTTTGTAGGTGCAAAATTCAAATCTGCAATTACACCGGTTAATTGCCGGTTTACTTCTTCGGGAAAAGGTGAGTGCTTATTCCACGTACGAAGACCTGCCTCTACATGACCAATTTGGATTTGATTATAAAAAGCAGCTAAGCTTGCGACAAAACTTGTCGTTGTATCACCGTGAACTAAAACAATATCTGGCTTAGTTTTTTTAAAAATATCATCCAGTCCTTGAAGGACATTCGTTGTCACATCAACTAACGTTTGTCGGGCTTTCATAATGTTCAGATCATAATCCGGGGTGATAGAAAATATTTCCAACACTTGATCCAGCATTTCTCTATGCTGCCCAGTGACTGTCACGATAGATTCTATTTCCCTATGCTTTTCTAATTCAAGTACTAATGGAGCCATTTTTATCGCTTCTGGCCTCGTACCAAAGACTGTCATCACTTTCACTTTGCTCAATTGTCCCACCTCATTTGTCTCCAAAATCTATTATACAAAATCAAAAAGGTTAAAAAAAACCATTTCTATTCTACTACGAAATATTTTATTAAACATTATTAGCTATCATACTTGATCTATCGATATTTTTCTACCGTTTTTTCACACATTCTCTTTTCCTTTTTATCAACAATTCTCTATAATAGAATAAGGAAGAATTTCCTAACATGCTGTAGTTGGTAGCTACAGATAGGAGCCTGCTTATGAAGAAAAAAGGAATTGTAATTCTTTCCTCTGGGATCGCTATTCTCGTAATAGCCTTTGCGGCGATTATCGCTATGTCCAATGATCAATTCCAACTAGAACAAGAAGCAAAACAGGCGTTTGAAGAGGCTGATTACGAAAGAAGCATTGAGCTTTTTGCTACTATACTTGAAGAGGAACCATTAAATATAAATGCAAGAATAAGGTTGGCCGAAAGCTATATTGCTCTTGCCCAGCTAGACTTGGCAGAGCATGTATTGCTTGAAGGAATCGAGCTAATTCCAACAGAACCAACCTTTTACTCATACTTAGCTTATTTGTATATTAATCAATCCGATATTTTACTTGCTCTTGAGATTTTAGCCGAGGGTACGGAATATACCTCAGATGATGCGCTGAAAGAAAGATACGACAGTTATCTTGACAATATTGAAATCCGGGCCACCCGAACTATCGTTCAAAAGGATTCCAGTCGAACGCTTCGACTCGTTTGGTCTGATGAAAGAGAAAGTGAGATTCCCATTAAAGCAGAATGGTCTGTAGACAACGAACGAATTGGCATAATTGAATCTAGCGACCAAAAGGATGTTCAATTTGCCGCAAAAGCAATCGGTAATGCGACGGTAACGGCCGAAACAGAGTTTTTTTCCCGAGATATTAGCATTGAGGTTAAAGATCAGGTTGTTGAAAGACTCATGTTTGAAGAAGAAGAATTGCCTATTATTGCAATTAATGAGGAATTGCGCTTAACGGTGAACGCTTATGATGCTAATGGTGAAGAGATGGAAATTAACCCGAACTGGTCTTTAGAGAATGAACACGGGACGCTGACTGAACCTGCTAATATGAGTATTAGCTTTACCGCTTTATCAGAAGGACTTGAAAAAGTCATTGCTGAGTATGAAGACATTCGAACGGAGATTGATATACGTATCGATGGTGAAAATAAAACGATACTGACTAGAACAAGCGGTGAAGGCACCATTATTTTGTCACCAATTCAAGCTTCCTACCCCGTTGGAAGCCAAGTACCTGTGGAGGCAGTTCCCGCGGAAGGCTGGGTATTTTCCCACTGGGAAGGTGATTTAAACGGTGATGCCCCCCAGCAAACCTTGCTTGTGGAGGAGCATCATTTAGTTAAAGCTGTTTTTACAAAGGATGAATATACTTTGTCCGTTTCCAAAACCGGAGAGGGAGAAATACTTAAAAGTACGCTTGATTCAACGATTCCGGCAAATGAAACGGTCACGTTAACAGCAAGACCAGCCAATGGTTGGACATTTGTTCGCTGGACAGGAGATATTTCAAGCAGTGACGAACGTCTGCATATCCAGATGAATCAAGATTATGTTGTTCGCGCCGTGTTTGTGAAAATGGACCCAATTTCAGAGGATCCGCCTGTGAGTAACCCTGATTCTGGCAATAATAATGAGCAAAACAATTCAGACGCTCCTGATTCGAACCCAGACACTCCTCCCGCTACCTTTACATTGACCTCAACGACAGAGGGAGAAGGTACTATCTCATCGGATCCGGCTGGAACAGAATTCAAACGAGGAACTAGCGTTACCTTAACCGCCGAACCACGATCAGGTTGGATATTTGCTGGCTGGAAAGGAAGTCAGTCTAGCCAATCACAAACGATTACGATTACAATGGATGGCGCTCGAGAAGTCATTGCTGTATTTGAAAAAGAGCCGCAACCAAACGTTTACAGATTAAACGTTTCATTACAGGATGCCAACTCCGGAAGCATTACACTCTCCCCAAATAAAGAGCTCTACTACGAAGGGGACAGTGTCACAATCTCAGCTATTGCCAATGAAGGATGGCAGTTCGTTGAGTGGAAAGGTGCGATATCACATACGAATCCTACAATTACAATAACAATGACCGGTGATCTAACACTCGTAGCTAGCTTTGAAAAAGAGCACGCTGATGAAGAGCCATCAGAGGAAGAAAACGAACCCGACAGTGAAGCGAATTAGGCCTTTAACTACAATTGTTATACACGTAGAATCGAAGCCGCGTGCTCGCCTCTTTTTTTTAAAATCATAAGTAAAAGAAAGGCGGAGTATTACCTTGAAGAACTCGATATTTTTTTTCTTACGATTATTGCAGTCTGTGTAATTATTGTTTTTAGTCATATCCATTATAAACAAAAGCTTGAAAGCATTGCCGCAGAAGCGACTTATCGCGCAGAAACACAAACGGCTTTCGCACAGGAAGAAAATAGCACGAATGAAGAAGCTGATGATAAAGAGGCTGATCAGGCGTATGAAGTGACAGGCCTAGCAAAAACATGGGCCGAAAATGTAGCCAATGATGAAGCGTTGCACGTCGCCTTTTTTTGGTTCGATATCCTTGACTCATGGGGTTGACCCTGAGCATTCTTGGCCAAGCTTATTTGCTTCAGAGCTTCAAGCAAAGTTGCCGCAGCTAGACATTGCGACTACGATCGTTGATGTCGAAAGAGAAGTTTCTACGAACGTTATACAAGGCGATTATTTGGTCGAGGTCATTGAGAGCCGCCCATCAGTACTTTTTATTGAGCCTTTTCTATTGAATGATAATGGGAATGTTCGAATCGAGGATTCGCTTGCGAATTTGACTACCATCATCGAACAAGTGAAGGAAGCCTTACCTGAAGTAGAACTCGTTATCCTTCCCGCCAACCCATTATATGAGGCCAATTTCTATTTTGATCAGAACAAGGAGCTTGCCAATTATGCCGAGGAAAAAGACTTCTATTATCTCAACCATTGGGGAGCCTGGCCAGCGACTGATAATGAAGAGCTGAATAATTACCTTGATAATGGCAGGCCAAACAAAGAAGGGCATGAACTGTGGGCAAAGTACGTAGCAGAGGATATCTTGTATGATAACTAGTTAGATACTGAACGTTGCCGTTTAAATGACGGAGCCGTACCTAATCCATATCGTATATAATTATGAAAGTTAATAAATAGATACTTTCGGTCATCCCTTCATAACAAAAAGTGTTCGTAACAAAATATCCCTTTCCTTCGTTCCTTGGCTCGGGATATTTTTTGTTACGATTAAGTGAAACTGACCATTTTGAGACAGCACCATCGGCATTAACAAACTATATTGCGTTTTTGTTTGCCTGCTGCTCTTTAATTTCTTTTTGCCGAATCCTTTTGGAAACATTCAATTTTACGATCTTTTTCAGAATAAACTCCATTTGAGCCGATGCCATCGGCTGGCGATTTTGTCTCGCGTAAAAGATGTCTAGCACCCGTTTTCTCTCTTCCGCGTACTCATCATTTCCCTCGCATATTTTACCCAACTCACTGAGTAATTGTGAAAACCTTTTTACGTGTGGACCCGGGGTTACCTCATCGTACTCAAAATACATATCGTTTGACGTTGACAGAAATTTCTCTAAGTCGTAGCAGTAAAAAAAGGACCGGTCTGTTCAACAGTAAGAAATCTGTATAGCAGCTTGAATAATCTGTGATAAGTATATTCGTGTACTTTAATACGAGCTGCGGATCAATATTTGTGTGACTAATATCTTTAATATGGCTTAAATTCGTCGGAATTTTCCCTTTACTGTACATATGTCTTTTAACAATAAAGAGATAGCCATTATCTTTACAAAATTGATTCAACCTCTGGAATCTGAACACTTGCTGAATACTCTTGTCCCCTTTTCCATGATTCCGATGCGTCGGCATATACGTAATAATTTTATTTTCTTTCATATACTCCGGGACCTGCTCATCCTCTGCAGAATCATAATAGAATACATCGTTTCTTGCCTGTCCTAATTCAATAATTTTATCTGCATCTGTCATAAAGGTTTCCGGATAATAAGAGGAGACTCGTTCACTCGTCGAAAAAACGTAGCTTACTTTTGCCTGATTCGTTCTGGCTACAAGTACTTTAAAAAAACGTAAGACTGGATTTTTTTTCGTGGTAGGCCTTATATGTAAACGTCTTTTTATTAGCTCCCCACACTTTTTTTTAAACCGACGCCGTGCCATGTACTGACCGATATCGCACCCCCAAGAAAGATTTTATTAAAATCATCATGTACGGAGTGGGAATGGACGATCGTCTTAGCTCTTAATTGATAATAGACTCCTTTTAATGACTTATGAGAATACGCTTCAAACCCTTGATCTCTTACTGCCTGTATAGCCTCAGCTGTTTTCAATATCCAGACACATTTTATCTTTTCATAATGAGTCGCTTCGTAGAAAAGATATTTTGTATTTCCTCTAAATCCCGTCCCATTCTCTCCCCCAAAAACTATTAGCTTACGGCTTCGAGGTGAGAATTTTGATATCTGATAAACGATTACGACAAAACTGCGTCTCACTATTAAATGGACGTTTTTTTTGTGTAGTGAGTACAAAATCAATAGTAATAGAAAGATGATCAAGAGGTCTTTTACGTTCTGAAAATCGAACATAGGAAACCTCCTTTTTATGTGTTGATATGACTTTTTTCGGCTGTGCCACCATTCAAAACTTTATTTGAAATAATACCCGGCTGCTGCCTAACTATAATATTTTGCCCGTCGAGGCACATCCCAATATTCTCCAATAGGTTTTCAATGACCTCTGCTACATCTTCAGGCTGCATAATTTTCGTCTGGTCTTCGTCCGGAGCCAACGCTCTCCTTAAATCAGTTGCACACCGTCCAGGAGAGACGCAATACACCTTAATACCGTATTCAGCTAATTCTTCAGATAACGTTTGTGACATACTAATCACCGCTGCCTTCGAAGAAGAATAGGCTAGCCATCCCGGCCGCGGACTCGTTCCAGCTGTTGATGCGACATTTAGTATTTTCCCACCGGTATCCTTCATATACCGAACCGTTTCTCTAATTATCGTGAACATCGATAAGACATTAACCTTGTACGTTTTTTTCCCAATTTTCAATTGTCGTTTCCAACAATGCCTTAGGCTCCGCGTAGCCTGCGACATTTAATAGAAAATCAATTGTTTTATATTTTTTTTCCGATGTGATTAATCAACTCAATTACGTGATCTGTTTCCATTAAATCAATTGGATATGTTTCAATATTTTTGCTTTGATCCATTAGCTCCTTTGTTATTTGAAGCTCCGACTCACTTCTCGCAAGCAAAATAAGAGTTGAAATTTCTGTTTTTTTACTCATTTGGATTGCTATTGCCCTACCAATACCTTTACTGGCTCCTGTTATGATACATGTCTTCATAATGAATAGCCTCCTAAGATATATTCCTTATATATAATCTCACCAAGCTTCGTATCAATTGGTTTTGTAATTTTGATATTGTACTCGGTCCCCTCCAGTACATATATTTCTTCATTTGAAAAATGATGCAGGATACTTGCATCCTCAGTAAAAAACAGATCGTCCGCTCTTGCGCGTTCATGAGCTTCAATTATTTTCTCCGTAATAAACTTCTGTGGGAGCTGAATGTTTAACAGCTTGCTTCTATCCAGATTTTTTTTCAATAATGGTTCCGCCTTCAAGGACGGTAAAAGGAATGTCTGTTGCAAATATTGCATTCTTATAATCGGAGTCAATCAAGGCTTGAAATTCTTCCTTCCGTACAAAAGGGCGAACAGCCTCATGAACAATCACTATGTCGTGCTTAACTTCCTTTAAAGCTTTATACGTTGACTCTTGCCTATCCTTTCCACCGATAATGCATTTAATGTCTTTGGAAAAGTTATAGTCAAAGAATAACTCAATCATTTGTTTGTGGAACTTTTCGGGTGTTGGAATAATTATTTCGTCAATTTCGGGTATTGAATTTAGCTTTTCCAACACATGAACGATAATAGGCTTACCCGCTAACAGCAAAAACTGTTTCGGTACGCTTTGCTTCATTCTCTTTCCAATACCGCCAGCTAACAAGACTACGCTTACTTTATTCATTCGCATTACCTTCCTATCTGAATCTGTCATCCTAGTTTGTAATTTTTTTTATACGTCAGCATGAATCTGACAACAACTTTGAAAAAAATAAACCGACAAAAACAACAATAGATAATAAAAGGTTAAACTGCCAAAATCGGTAATCATGCTAGCGATTACCACGGGGAGCAATAAAACAAAAAAACCAGGCATTCCCACAATAAATCCAACAAAATCGAGCCATTTATTTTCTCTCAACAAATAAACCGGATCGTCAAGATAAGCTGCTGAAAATGTTATTTGATATGAAATTGGTACAAACAAACCTAAAAATGCTAGCACCGCCCCAGTATAAATAATTAATAACTGGGAAACCTGTATGGAATATATAAACTGTATGCAGGCTAGCAACATACCTAAAGCAACAAAAATCGTATTGGATCGGATAATGTGATCCAAAAACTCTCCTTTTTTTGCTCGCAATACCTTTCAGTCTAGCAATCTCTCCGTCTACGCAGTCACACAAATATCCTAAGACATAAAAGCAAAAGGCAAGGAGAAATGCGATCGGATTGGCAATGACGAGCAAGGCACCGCTGAGAAGAAAAAAATAAAATAGAAAAAAAAGCTGATTATGTTAGGGTGAATACCAATCTTCAAAAGAACTAAGGTGAAATAAACTGAAATTCTTCTTAAAAAAAACCGGGCAAAAGGCTCTTCTTCTACTAACGGTTTCTGGCACTTCCTTCTAATCGCTTTTATTCGTTCGCTTTCGAATTTGAGATAAGGATAATCAGCACTTGACTCAACTTTATTCTCTTCTTGCATATCAAATCCTAGCTTCATAATTGTATTTTATAATTAGGAAACTATTCCTCCTTTTCCACATAATGAAAAAAATTATCATCCCTGCTTTGAAATAATATTAGCACAATTATTAAGAGTAAACTATGAAAAATTTACAAAATATTTACTCAAGTGTAATATATCCTTAACTGAATTGTTGTATTTACAGTCCTTAAACAAGTTTTCATTCGACTGAGGATTTACAATAATAACCTTATACATGCAAAAATAATAAGCCATAAAGGGATGCTCAGTAACACTCCCCATAGTAATCCGACAAAAAGGTTTCCTTCCCTCATCATTAACCACTCCTCTCTTTTCAAGAGTCTTGGCTAATTGAGCAACCTTCATACAAAATTTGATGTACTTTTTACGACATTGCTACAAACGTGGTAAAATAGGAACAGGTCAGCTAGAGTAAGGAAGGAGCAACTAAAATGCAGACAAAAAAAAGAGCGGCTGCTGTGCGCATATGCCCACTTATATGATATTGAAACGATGCTAAAAAAACTTGCTCATGCCGCTCGTTCAGCATAGCCATACCGAAAAAAAATTTTAATTTCTGGCAAATCATCAACTTAACTGAAGAATATAATACGCTACGATTAAAGCCAATAGATTACAAGCTGATTCGTGAGACGGTTTCGATTCGCAACAAAGTATGTCATATGAAACCTATCGATCCGCAGGAATCGAAAAAAAATTGAACAGGCGGCTTCCCTCGTGAATAAGCATTATCAGCTTCAATCCAAGTATTTGACCAATTATAGTTTTTATTAAAGGCACTCAACCATTAGGAAGAGCGCCTTTTATCGACTTCACTGCATATACCGTTTTCGATATTGAATAGGTGAGATTCCTTCTTTCTTTTTAAATAGCCTACTAAAATAAGGTCCTTGTGAAAATCCGCACCGTTCGCTGATCTGCTCGACATTCCAGTCGGTCGAAAGTAAAAACAGCTTTGCTTTCTCTAGCCGAATTTGATTCAAGTATTCAATCGGCGTGCACCCCATGACTTGATTCATGCAACGGGCGATATGATTCGGATGAAAGCTTAGCGCCTCACCCAAGCCTTTATACGTAATCTTATGGCGATAATTTCGTTGCAAATAAGCGGCTGCTTTTTCGGATACTGATACGGTTGGCATCGATTTCTCTAAGTGACCTGAACTGGCCAATTCGATTAACAATTGCTGGAACAGAACTTGCAGCTGCCACTCTACCGCATACTGATATTCCTTCAGCGAAGCAGACAACTGCTGACAAAGCCCTATGACTCGTTCAACAGAGCGAATCTCGATAAATTGAGGCAGCCAAATGGCAAATTCGTTCTCTCCCATTACGCTTCCTTCTTTATCATCCTTGCCAGCAACTGCCCTCCAGTTCGCCGCGGAAAAATGAAACCAATAAAAATGGGTAAGCTCATGGCAAGGAGCCGTTGCGTAATGGTAGCGATCCGGGAATAGCAGCAAGCTATTTCCTTGTTGCACCTTGAACTTTTTTTTCCTCTTCACCTAAAAATAGGCAGCCCCTGCTAACAATCAAAAGGTCAAAGCAACCTAAATTGACTCGATTTACATGCGATTGACCAACAGAATATGTATCTTCTCCGGAAGCAAGAAACGCTGGCAAAGGAGGAGACGCTATTTTTAACACTTTTTACTTTCACCTCCATGTTACGATTGTGCATTTTTTTTGTTGAGATTATTTGTATAATCGTATGAATACTACCATTATAATCGAAAACAGGAAGTTTAAATATGTTTATATTGGGAGGGGTTCAGATGGAAAATTCGCCTGTTCGTATGTTAGAGCAGACTCGTTTTTATGACTTGCCTTTAGGGACAATTAAGCCATCAGGCTGGCTTGAAGAGCAGTTGAATATTCAGGCCAAGGGTTTACCGGTCACTTGGAAGAGCATTGGGAGGACGTCGGACCAAATAACGGCTGGCTCGGAGGTCATGGTGATAGCTGGGAGCGCGGCCCCTACTATTTGGACGGCTTAGTTCCGCTCGCTTATTTATTGGAAGATGAAACGTTAATACAAAAAGTCCAGCCTTGGATCGAATGGACATTGTCAAGCCAAAAGGAGGACGGCTCATTCGGACCTAATACATTGAGGCAACTGAACACGGTTATTGGAAATAACCAAGACTGGTGGCAGGAAATGATTATGCTTAAAGTGCTAACCCAGTATGCTGAGGCAACAGGTGACAAGAGAATAATACCTTTTATGACCAAATACTTTGATTACCTTTTTAAAGCTTTAGTTGACTTTCCTTTGAAGGAATGGGCCGAAGCTCGCGGAGCAGATTTGTTATTATCGATCCATTGGTTATATGAACGCACAAATAACTCGGCTTTGCTTGAATTAGCGGAGCTCGTCCGTAAGCAAACGATCGATTGGAGCGAAATTTTTGCCAAGTTTCCATATTGGCGCAAGCAAGAGCACTGGGACCACCGAATTCATGTTGTCAACGTTGCAATGGCCATAAAGGCACCGGCCGTATTTGCCCGCCAAACGGGCAATTCGGAGGAAAAAGAAGCAGTTTATAACGGAATTAAAAGCTTAATGACCTACCACGGACAAGCGCATGGAATGTTTTCAGGAGATGAGTGGTTGTCTGGTACTCATCCTAGCCAAGGGGTCGAGCTTTGCGCTGTCGTCGAATATATGTACAGTATGGAAAATCTCATCCGCATTTTAGGGGATGGCTTGTTTGGTGACATTCTAGAAAGGGTTGCCTTCAATGCCCTTCCCGCTACGATTTCCGCGGATTGGGATGCCCATCAATACGACCAGCAAGTAAACCAAATTATTTGCAACAATGCGAGCAGACCTTGGAGTAATGCAGACGACGCGAACATGTTCGGACTAGAACCTAATTTTGGCTGCTGTACAGCAAATATGCACCAAGGTTGGCCGAAGCTTACCAAAAGCCTTTGGATGTCGACGCAAGAGCAAGGCTTAGCAGCTATTTCCTATGCTCCATGCCGGATCGAATCGACTGTCGCCGAACGGACCGAAGTCACGATCAACGTTAAAGGTGACTACCCTTTTAACGAAGACGTTACTATTGACATCGAACTTGCAAAGGAAGTCTATTTCCCTCTATATTTAAGGGTTCCTAGCTGGTGTTGTAGCTCTATGGAAATAATCGTAAACGGAGAAAAACAGGTATTAAACGTTAACAATGGCTTTGCTGTATTAAAACGAAAATGGGGAAGGAGGACGTTAATTGAGCTGTGCTTGCCTATGAGCGTCGCATGGGAGGAACGGAACAATAAAGCAGTTAGCATCACTCGTGGCCCGCTCGTATATGCCCTTCCACTCGGAGAACAATGGCTCAAGGTTTGTGAGCGCGAGCGTTTTCACGATTGGGAGGTTTACCCAACTTCGACATGGCAATATGCACTCATTAAAAATAGCGTTCCTGAAATCAAGCAAGGCGAACTATCGCTACAACCTTTTCAAACAGCAAATCCGCCGCTGAAATTAAAAGTAAAAGGAAAAAAAAGCTCGCCAACTGGCGGATGGAAAATAACTCAGCTGGAGAGCCGCCGCTAACACCTAAAGTCTATCAAAATGCACAAGAAGAGACGCTCGAACTCGTTCCATATGGATGCGCTCGTCTTAGAGTAGGCGAATTTCCCGTCCTCAAATGACGATCATTGATGACCTCTTCATTTGTAGGAGCTTGCCGTTTCGTATACAAAGCATTTGACCTTCACCTGCTCTGTCAGCTCATGGCTCTTCTCGCCCGTAGTCGCCTCTCACAATCCAAATAATTCCGAATGCTGAAAGGGATCGCGTAACTAACTCTTGCGTCGGAATAAATGTAGGACTATAGTGAATTAGTGAGGGGAGTGTGTTCAGATGCGCTCATTGGTCATCAGTGATATTCATGGCTGCTATGAAGAGTTTTGCCTGCTTCTCGACAAAGTGAATTATTGCGCCGCTGAAGATCGGCTTATTTTGCTCGGTGATTACATTGATCGTGGGCCAAACAGTAAGCAGGTCATTGAAAAAGTAATCGAGCTAGTTAACAATGATGAAGCGATTGCTTTAAAAGGGAATCACGATCTCATGTTAGTCAACTGGTTAAAGCAGCCTGAGGAAAGCATGGAGTGGTATTTCAGAAACGGCGGCTTCGAAACCGTTAAATCGCTTGTCGAAACAGCAGGTATGCCTATTAATTTCGATTCAGCTTGCACATGGAGTAAGCAGATCAAAAACGGCTATCAGAAACAGCTTGAATTTCTTGAGCAGCTGCCTCTTTACTATGAGGATGAAAAGCATATTTTTGTTCATGCAGGAATCCAGCCTTTTTTAGATGACTGGAAGGAAACGACAGCGCACGATTTGATTTGGATAAGAGATACATTTTTAGAAAACAAGCATAAGCAAGAGAAATCTGTCGTACATGGCCACACGCCTAATCAATTACTCCACGGCGTAGACGATATCTACTTTGGCGATATGAAGATTGGGATCGATGGCGGATGCGCCTTTGGTTTCCAACTCAATTGTTTAGAGATCAGTTCTGACGGCTACCGTTCCTACTACGTCGAATCGAAGCGAAAACCTGATATCGATCGCTAATATGAATGGAGCACGAACTAGCAGATTAGTAAATATTTCTTGAGGAGGAAAAGCATGTGCGAGCACTCGTAATTGAAGAGCCTTTTACAGCCGTAATCAAGGAAGTCCCCTATCCGAAGCCCGGGCCAAATGATGTGACGATTAAAGTTAAGCACACAGGTATATGTGGAACCGATATCCATATATTTAAAGGGGAATTTTTATCCCCTTATCCGATTATTCCTGGGCATGAGTTTTCCGGAGTTGTTGCCGAAATAGGAGAAGAAGTCACCACATTTACAGTCGGAGACCGTGTAACAGCTGACCCATCCTTGTTCTGTGGAGAATGCGAATTTTGCTTAACTCATCGGGGCAATCAATGCAGTCAATGGCAGGCGCTCGGAAATACAACTGATGGTAGTATGGCTGAGTATGTGAAAGTCCCCGCGCGTAATGTCGTCAAAATACCAGACTCATTATCTTTCGAAGAAGCAGCGTTTATTGAACCGATGGCTTGTGTTGTTCACGGAATGAACCGCTTAGATCCTCAGGTCGGCGACAGAGTATTACTCTTTGGTGCGGGTGCGATGGGTCAACAGCTCATTCAAGCGTTAAAAATGACTGGGGCATCTGAGCTAGTCGTTGTCGATCTCGATCCAGCGAAGCTGAAAATGGCACTGGACTGGGGAGCAACAAAAGCTGTTTTAAGTGATGATCTAGGAACAGAGCTAAATACCGCGTCTTATCCTAACGGGTTTGATATCGTCGTCGATGCTACCGGTGTTCCTTCCGTCATTGAAACGGCGTTCGAATACCTTGGCAAAACAGCTAAGTATTTGCAGTTTGGTGTAACCGCGCAAGGTGTCAAAGTAAACCTCGATCCGTTCAAGCTCTACAACAAAGATTGGACACTGCTAGGCTCAATGGCGATTAATTATACATTCCTCCCCGCCTATCACTGGGTTAAAGAAGGTAGGATTAAGCTTCAACACTTAATTTCAGCTCAGCTTTCACTGGAAGAAACGATTCAATATTTGCAGGGGCCAAGGGACAGTAGCCAATTTAAGGTTCAAGTAAATCTAGAAAAATAGTAGCACGAAAGCCACCGCATGTTGAGTCATAAGCGATGGCTTTTGTCTTTTCCTCTATTCTATTTTTAGAAAACCTTTTTATTAGAAGACGCTTTCGGTTTGCGTTAAACTAGACAAAAAGAGAGGTGACATCATGAAGCCATACGTATATATTGCAAGGCCTATTCCTGAAAGTGTCGAGGCTTATATCGGTAAGCATTGCGATTACCGTATATGGAGGCATGAAGAAAAAAAATACCGCTCGATCGATTGAATCAAGAATTACAGCGCGCAGAAGGGGCCATTATCCCAAAAGTCGAGGTAAATGATGCTTTACTAACAAGTAAGGACGCATTGAAGGTGATTTGCAACGTTTCTGTCGGTTACGATAACTTCGATACAGAAGCTCTGAAACGCCACAACGTTCTTGGAACGAATACCCCTTACGTACTCGACGAGACAGTCGCTGACTTACTTTTTGGCCTTATTATTTCTGGCTCGCGAAGAATTGCCGAGCTCCACGAGACCGTCAAACAAGGAAAATGGAATGAACTCGATCCGCCGTCCTTCTTTGCTCGCGATGTCCACCACGCCACTCTTGGCATCATCGGCATGGGACGGATCGGGGAAAAAAATTGTTCGTCGTGCTTCGCTAGGGTTCGAAATGGATGTAATCTATTACAATCGGAGCAGCCGTCCAGAGCTTGAACGTACATATGGGGTTAAAAAGGTTCGGTTGGAGGAGCTCCTTAGCCAATCCGATATTGTAGTAAGCATGCTGCCTTTGACAGAGGAAACGTACCACTTTATTGGCGAGCGAGAACTGAAGCTGATGAAACCGTCGGCATTGCTCGTCAACGGCGGGCGTGGCCCCGTTATTGATGAACAAGCACTGATTTCAGCATTACAGCGCAACGCTATTTTCGGTGCTGCATTGGACGTGTACGAACAAGAGCCTCTTCCTGAAAATAGTCCATTACTACAGCTTACAAATGTTACACTGACACCCCATATCGGCTCCGCGACCCAGCAAACGCGTGATGCGATGGCGATGCGTGCAGCTGAAAACCTTGTAGCCGCTGTTACTAATGGGAAGCCGAAGGATATTGTTAAGGAATTGCTTTCTTAGCTCCATTATCTATACGATTGTCACTCAAACCAGGGTAATCCTCATCTAATTCCCTAATGCTTGAGCAAGCTGAATACAGCTGGCTCCCAGACAAAGAGCATGCAAGCTTAATTGTCTTGCATGCTCTTTGCTCGTTACCTCCAATACCTACTCACGTAAAGACCGGGGACGTGCCAATTCGCCTAGTTTGGATAGCCCAGCCCGACTCGTTTCACACCTGAGACCCTGCTCAGAAGACGGGATAAAATACCAACCCAAGCAGATAGGAATTTTGAATGCCATAAGAGAAAATGTTTATTATCCTTATTTCAACCTGTTGTTGCAATCCCGCGTACGAGGTATTTTTGACAAAACATAAACAATAGAAACTGCGGCAAAAGCGAAAGGGATGACATCGCCAACAATGGTCCCCAGGCCGAAGAGCCACTTGAATCAAGGAAGCTGGCTAACCCGCGGGCAATCGTGTAAAGGCCTGGATTATTTAAATACACAAGACTGCTAAAGAAATCGTCCCAGCTCCACATGAATGAAAAAAATCGCGACCGTAACAAGCACTGGCTTACAAAGGGGGAGAACAATTCGCCAAAACACCCCAAATGTCGAACAACCATCGATGACCGCCGCTTCATCCAATTCTCGAGGCAGCCCACGGATAAATTGGACCATTAAAAAGACGAAAAAGGGAACTCCGCCGACAAAGGCCGGAACAATTAACGGTAAAAACGTATTCACCCAGCCAAGACTATTAAACAGAATGTATTGCGGAATTAATGTCACTTGCATTGGTAGCATAAGAGTTCCTAACAAGCACGCGAACAATATATTTTTAAAGCGGAAATTTAAGCGCGCAAAGCCAAAGGCAACCAATGATGAGGAGAACAATGCGCCGAGCACATTCATCCCCGATACAAAGAGAGAGTTACGAAAGAAAACGTCAAAACCGATTCTCCCAAAGCCCTCCCACCCTTTAGAATAGTTTCCAATGAATCGAAGAGGGAATTAAGGAAGCTGCTTGCTGAAAAATTTCTGATTCTGGCTTTAAAGAACTAGCAATCATCCATAAAATTGGGTACATCATGACGAATGCAAAGGCGATAACAAACGTATGATACAGACCGGCTTTTAATTTCCGCTTTATTAGTAGATTCATATTATCGCCCCCCATCCGATTCGTAATAGACCCAAGACTTCGATGTATAAAACAGCAGCCCGGTTACGATTGCAATCATGACTAACAGAAACCAAGCCATCGCTGATGCATACCCCATTTGATAATGTTGAAATGCTTTTTCGTACAAATAGAGTGCATAAAATAATGTGCGATCAAGCGGTCCCCCTTGAGTCGTCAAAAAGGCTTGCGTAAACGTCAAAAAGCCGCCAATCATTTGCATAATTAAATTAAAAAAGATAACAGGCGTTAGCATTGGAAACGTGATCGAAATAAACTTGCGAATAGCTCCAGCTCCATCAACAGCAGCAGCTTCATACAAGTCTTGAGGAATCTGCCTGAGCCCTGCCAAGAAAATGATCATCGGCGAACCGAATTGCCAAACGACGAGCAAGACTAAAACCATTAGCGCGTAATCCGGATCGGCAATCCAGTTCCGACCGTCAATTCCTAAAAAAAAGCAAAAAGTCATTCATTGCTCCCTGTCCGCCAAATAATTGACGCCACATAACAGCAACAGCAACACTTCCGCCAATAATCGACGGAATGTAGTAGATCGTCGTATAAAATCCTGATCCTTTTTGCTGATTGTTGAACAGCATCGCCAATAACAGCGCAAAGACGAGCTTTAATGGCGTAGAAACAAACACGAATAACAACGTCACGAAAATCGATGTTTTAAAGCGAGGATCATTTGTAAACATTTCGACATAATTATCCAATCCGACCCAGCTCGGGCTCGAAAGCATATCATAATTTGTAAATGATAGATACAATGATACGAGCATCGGCCCGATAATAAAGCAAAGAAATCCGACTAGCCAAGGCGAAATAAAGGCGTACCCGATCAAATGTTTTCTTGCTTTATTTCTTTTTTCTAGCTTCGTTTTAAGCGGATTTTCTTGTTCAATATGTTCTCTCATTTTCTCACCTCTACTAGAAAAAGTCGTTTACTGGGCAAACGGCTTCGTTGTGAACAAACGTGTTGTCACCTAGCTCCTCCGCAGTCCCAGCTTTATTCATATGAGCTTATCTCCTATCCAAAAGCTTGAAACAGGAGAAGCGAACCGAGATTCGCTCCTCCCCCTTAGTCAAAAAACGTTATTTCTAGTTTGCTAATACATTATCGACTTCTTGTCGGAACCGTTCGGCAAACTCTTCGACCGTAATCATATCGTATTGCAACTCTTGCATCAGGCGTTCAAATGCATCATTTATTTCCCCGGTACCCGACGGTTCAGGAGGATGGATCGGCGTCGAATGCTCCTCGATCAATTCGATATAATCGAATTGCATTTGCTCATATTCATCCAAATCATCATAGATATGCCCACGAACCTTCTCAGAAATCGGAACGCCTCTTTCCGCATTAAGTATTTCGTTGGCCTCCAAGTCGTTCGTAAAGAAGTCGATGAATCTGATCGCTTCTTCTGAATGGTTCGTATGTTCCGTTGCTGAAAAGAACATACTCGGCTTCAGGAAATGGGCTTCTGTTCCACCTGACATGCTCGGGTACATCGAGAGCTTGACCGGGCGGTTAGCCGCATGATGCAGCTCAACAATTTGGTTACTGTGGAGCAATAAGGTCGAGGCTTCTCCGTGGACAATCAGTTCATCCTCCATTCCTTGTATATCAGCGACAATCCCCGGTCCGGCAGCAACACCTTCATCTAGTAACGCTTTGTACATCGAAAAAAAATCGATAAAATATTGATCGTCATCATACCCAAGGCCCGTATGCTCCTCATTATATAGCCACAAATCGTGCTGACGTAAATAATGCTTAAACGAGTGCAAGTCTCCTAAACCTGCCGCATAAACACCGTCAAGCTCAGAATTGATTTTTCGAATAGCCGCTAAATAATCATCCCATGTATAGCCAGGTTCAAGTTCTGCTACTCCCGCTTCCTCAAACATAACCGGATCATAAGCAAATGCGAGTGAGTTGGCCCCTAAATTGACAGCATACAGTTCATTATCGACCTTTCCCCCGTCTAAATAAAGGTCGTCAACATCATCAAAATTCAGTTCACCCGAGTTAATAAATTCGTTTAAGCCAAGCAATAGGTCACGAGAAACATATTCATTTAAATATTGAAAATCCATTTGAATGACATCTGGTAAATTCCGACCCGCGGCCTGAGTAGATAAGCGTTCCCAGTAACCATCCCATCCGCTGTATTCAGTCGTTACGACAATATCAGGATTTTTTTCTTCAAATAGTTCGATCGCCGCAAGCGTTCGTTCATGCCTTGCCTGCGAGCCCCACCAGGCAACCCTCAGTTCTTTCTGACCAGGCTCCAACTCCGCTTCCCCGTCAATTTCATCCGTGCTGCTTTCACCGGTTGAACAAGCCGCCAAAACACTAATTGCGACCAAGGAAAGACAAGCCATACGTAATAAAGTAATAAGAGCTTTCATAAATCCTACCTCCATTTCTTCTCTCACAATAAAACCGCTTACAAAATAGTGTAGGCGGTTCATTTCAGATTGAATAGAAGACAAATGTTAAATTTCTTGCATAAATAAAGAAATCCAGCTTTTCATACCCTCGCCTTCGTCACTACCTTCCGGTTCATTAGTTCGGTTGGGCTGCAGCCAATACAATTCTTAAACTGTTTTGTAAAGTAAGGAACATGGCTATAGCCGACTTTAAAAGCGACTTCATAGACAAGAAGCTTTCCCTCTAGCAATAGCTGCTTCGCTTTTTCCATCCTGATTCGAGTTAAGTAGGACTTGAAGGATTCCCCCACCGCTTTAGAAAAAAAGCTGGCCTAGATAATTACGCGATAAGTGAACTTCTTCTGCAATCGTCTGTAAGGCAATATTCGGATCATGATATTGATCGTGTATATATTCAATCGTTGCTTTAATCGCCTGTCGGTGTTTAATATTTTCCTCCCATTGCCGATCATGCCATATCGCAGCGATTTTTCCTTTCAGCCATTGCTTCAGTTCATCAATGAACAGCACCTGCTCAAGCTCTTGCCCAAGGTCCATTTGCGGAAAAATATCCGCCACCGTCACTCCTCCTTCATGCAATGAATAAGTAATCACAGTCCAAATCTCGATGCCAATGAGCCGTATTTTTTCCAACGAATGCTGAATTCCCTTTCCTTGTAATGTGCCAAAATACGAATCAATCAGCTTCTCCACCTCGTTTGTTCGCGTATAACGAACGGCTTCCGCCAACTGCTGGTGAAACAGGAGCGAATGAAGGCGACTCTCTTTTTTTGGCGCTAGAAGAGGTTCCTTCATTGAAAAAGGCAACTTGCAGATCGCTATTCAAGCTGGATTCTAATTCGTTTAATGCTTGCATAGCTTCTGAAGTCGAGTGCTCGATCGAGTGCCATTCTTTTTTTAGGCTTACCGACCCTATAGCCACTCTAGTCTGGAGGTAAGTCGATACGAATCGAATAATTTGCACCGCCATTTCTTTTAAAACAGGAGTGAATTCATCCCAGCTCTCACAGTCATCGAAATGAATCAGCAAAGCCGCATGATGGCTGTACAGCTCAATCCAATTTACTTCCATTGAGAAATCGCTGGCAATTTCATCAACGGCTTTACTGGCAGCAAAGCGCAGCAAATGCCAATCAGCTAAGCTTTTCTGCCCTGTATTGCGTTGATGCATCGCTAACACACAAACGAGATGCCTCTTTCCATGCCATTGCTGCTTTAACTTAGCCGGGTAATTCCGGAACTGTTCATCCTTCACACTGCCAATCACCACTGTTCGCAGCCATTCACGCATAATGACTGGCTCATAGGCTGTTAGCTTGTTCTGAATCTCTCTCTGCTCGAGCTGCTGTAATCGTTCCTCATCTAATTGGAACGTTATCCTCTTTAGCACCTGTTTGATTGTCTCTGAAGAGATCGGCTTCGATAAATATTCGTCAACTCGTAATCGTAAAGCCTTTCGGGCATATTCAAAATCTGAATAACCACTTAAAATAATGCACTTCCCAACAAATTCATTGGTCGCTGTCAGCCTCTGAATCATTTCGAGTCCATCCATCAGAGGCATGTAAATATCGGTAATGATAATGTCTGGCTTTACAGCTCGAATAAGCTCGAGCCCTTCTTGACCATCCAACGCGTCTCCTGACAACTCAATGCTTAACTCTTCCCACGGCAAAATCGTTTTCAATCCATCTACTACTTGTGGGTCGTCATCAATGATCACCATCTTCCACATTTAAATTCCCTCCTTTAAATCGCTCATCCTTTTGTTTGGGAATCCTGATTGTTACTTCTGTCCCTACATTAGGTTTACTATTCACTTTAAGAGTGCAGCTTTTTCCAAAGAAGGCTTTCAGCCGCTGCTCAACATTAACGATCCCATAGCCCTTTTTACTTTTGGCTACAGCAACGTCAAACCCGTTGCCATTATCAATAACAAGGATATTTAGGCTGTTTTCGTATTCCTTAACTGCAATAATAATATGTCCGGTTTCACGTCTGTGAAAGCCGTGAACGATTGCATTTTCAACAAAAGGCTGCAAGGTAAACTTCGGTATATAGCATTCTTTGACTTGCTCAGGCATTTCGATCGAATAGGTGACACTCTCCTTCAAACGATACTGTTGAATTTGCATATAATAACGAATATGATTTAATTCATCCTGAATCGGGATTAAGCTTTTTCCTTCGGAGAGTCCGATACGTAACATTTTTCCGGTCAATTCTAGCACCCTGCTCATCTCCTCTTGATTTCTTGCAATCGCCATCCAGTTAAGCTGATCGAGCGTATTATAAAGAAAATGCGGGTTTATATTGGCTTGAAGAGCACTTATTTCTGCTTTCCTTTGCCGCTCATGCTGTTTCTCCAACGATTGATACAATTGTTCGATCCTTCGAGTCATCAACTGAAATCCGCGAAACAATTGGCCAAATTCATTCTCATAGTCTCCCGGAAGCTCGATATGTCTCTTAGCTCCATATTGCTGCATTGCTCTCATTAATAGTAATATAGGCTTTGTGAATTTCCCCGAAATATAATAAGTAACAAAAAGTACTGAGATTACAGCGATTAGACTAATGACATATAAGACACCAATAATCCGCTTCCCGCCCTCCGTCAGCCTCTCCCATGGAGTGACCTCCAGCAGCAGCCAGTCAGAGTCTGGAAGCTGGGACCATACGATTAATCCCTCCCCCCCTTTAACCTTCCCTTGCTTTGGATAGCTAGCTTCTTTTTCCTTCATTGCTTGATAGACTTCAGACAAAAAGCTATGACGGTCAGCCCCTACCTTTCCATTTCCTACAGAAGCAATCGTTCGCTGATTGGAATCGATCAATAAACGATTACCTGCCATATTTTCATCATCAGCAATCATTTCATTGAATTTATTTAAAGGTATATTTAACACGAGCACCGCGCGTAAATCCCCATTCCCTGCATAAACCTTTCTAGTAAATGATACCACCTGTTGTTGTTCCTGACCGATTAGAGTTTGGTGACTTCCTAACCACCCCGAATCAATTTCATTAATTTTCTCAATTTCAGGATGGCTAGGCAAGTCGAGTAAGGGGAGAAAACGAACCGTCGTTTGACGATCGTAAGCAGGGGGATTATTCATGTACATATCGATCGATTCTACTAGGGAAATGCTTAAGACGACTCTGTATAAGTAGGAATGGATATTGGCTCTATGCTGATTATACGAAAATGTATCGGGCTCTCCTTTTAGAAAGGGTTGCAAATCATTGTGCAAGGAGAGAGCCAATGACATCTCCTCAACGGCCCGAAGCTGATTGTTAATTTCTTTACTGAACAATCCGAGACTTTGTTGCTGATACAGCGTCGTATTATCAACCATTTCACTAACCATAATTCGATAGCTAACCAGCATAACAACTGCAAACAATAGCACAATAAATAAAGCAAAACTACAAAACAATACATTTCTCACTTTAAACCTTTTAAGCATCGCTCGTTCACCTCGTTCACAAAAATAATAGACTCAATTCCTACCTACAAGCTTGTTTTATTCGACAAATTGCGAGTCCAGACCTTTAAGGAAAGAAGCGTTAAGGATTTTGCCATGGTCCATTTCGTAGCTATCACATTGGAAATTCGCTATTACTCCACGGAAACTTTGGTGAACGAGGCAGAGGCTTATTTACACTAAATTAGGAAACATGTAAGGTCTTTACCATTGACCTTGCTCTAGGTGTCGTGCTGCTTACCATTATAAAACTGTGCATAAATGCTAGATGCTCTTCCTCGGCTTTTTCGAGCGATTTAACAGGGTAATTGCGATTTTGTTAGAAATGCTTTCAACTGCAGGTTCGATTTCGGTTAAGAAATGCGACTAATGTGTGGCGTTCCTTTCGTTTTGAACACTCTTTTTTTTGTTTACAATCTAAAAAAAAAGCCCGACTCCACCTCTCGGGCTTCATCAGACTCTTCATTTTATATAATATTTAGCGCTTTTCCCGCTTTTTCAAATGCTGTCAAGGCTCGCGATAGTTGCTCCTCCGTATGTTCAGCCGTCACGATCGTCCGAACTCGTGCTGAATCTCTTGGAACGGTCGGAAAGGCGATCCCTTGAGCAAAGACACCATTGGAGAGTAGCTGATCAGATAGCTTATGGGCCTTTGCACCATCGCCTACAAGCACAGGCGTAATCGGCGTTTCACTTTTTCCTGTTTGAAATCCTAATTGATGCAATCCGTCTTTAAAAAGCTTTGTATTGTGCCAAAGCTTGTCAATGCGCTCTGGCTCCTCGAGCAAAATATCGATTGCTTCTGAGCAGGCCGCTGTTACCGCTGGTGGATGAGAAGTGCTAAACAGGAATGGGCGCCCCTTATGGATCAAATAATCCCTGACGGCCTGCGTACTGGCTATATATCCTCCCAGAACGCCGATAGCCTTGCTAAGAGTACCTACTTGAATATGCACTCGACCATTTAAATCAAAATGATCGACCGTTCCACGCCCATTTCGACCGAGGACACCACTGGCATGAGCGTCGTCAACCATTACAATGGCCTCGTATTTTTCCGCTAGTTCAACAATTTCAGGAAGCGGTGCAATGTTTCCATCCATTGAAAATACACCATCTGTGACGACTAGCCGGTTACGATAGTCTCCCGCTTCTTTTAATGCCGTCTCTAAGCTTTTCATATCTACATGCTTATAGATTTTACGAGCAGCTTTTGTTAAACGGATGCCATCAATGATCGAGGCATGATTCAGTTCATCAGAAATCACGACGTCCTCTGCTGTAAGAAGCGAGGAGAGAATCGCTTGATTGGCCGTAAATCCTGACTGGAGAACGAGCGTTGCTTCCGTATGCTTGAAATTAGCAAGTTTTTTTTCAAATTGTTCGTGCATCGAGAATGTCCCTGCGATAGTCCTGACAGAGCCAGTCCCCGCTCCATAAGCTTCAACTGCGCGCACTGCCGTCTTTTTCATGCGCGGGTGATTGGTTAGCCCAAGATAGTTATTGGAGGAAAGCTGAATAACCTCCTTCCCATTAATGGTAACTGTCGCTGCCTGTGCTGAATCCAGAGGAACAAGATTTCGAAACAGCCCATTCTCCTTCATTTCAGTAAGCTCCTGCTCCAAATATTCAAATCCCTTCATCGCCATTTAGCTCCTTTACTATATAATTGATTGTACTCTTCTTCGACATTCAAATCCTCTACGGATGTAAAATAACTTTACCGCATCGGCCTTCTATCATTAACTTAAACCCTTTTTCAAAGTCCTCTAAAGGAAAATGATGGGTGATCATCGACTTCACATCGACTTGATTGGAAGCTAATAAGCCAGAAACCTGCTGCCACGTTTCAAACACTTTTCTACCAGTAATTCCTTGAACCGTAATTCCCTTGAAGACGATATCGTTTGTAATATCAATTTCAACCGGTTTGACCGGCAAGCTTAGTATCGATACTCTTCCGCCGTTGGTCACCATTTTCAACCCTTGATCGAGCGCCACTGGATGCCCGCTCATTTCACAGACGACATCGACACCGTAGCCATTTGTCAGCTCTCGGACCGATTCAATTGGTTCCTTCTCCCCCGCATGAATAACGGTCGTTGCTCCCATCTTTTTTTGCTAAGCCTAAACGGTAATGATTCAAGTCCAATGCAATGACTTGGGCAGCGCCAGAGGCTTTCGCTACGCCTACTGCCATTAAGCCGATAGGTCCACAGCCGATAACAGCTAAAGTCTTCCCGGCTACATCTCCGGCCAAAACTGTATGAACAGCATTACCGAACGGTTCTTGAACACTGCCAGCGTCAAAATCCATCCCGCGAGGATTGACCCATATATTTTTCGCGGGGAGAGCAACATACTCCGCAAAGCAGCCGTCTCGATCAACTCCAATGATCTTAGTATTCGCACAAACGTGAGCTTTCCCTGTCAGGCATTGAGGGCAATGACCACAGACGATATGCGTTTCCGCAGATACATGTTCTCCTATCTCTATACCTTTTACAAGCTTCCCCTTATCAACGACTATGCCGCAAACTCATGCCCAAAAATATACGGAGGCTTTACGCGACTTTTCGACCAATCATCCCATGTATAAATATGGACATCTGTTCCGCAAATTGATGTCGCTTTTACTTGAATGAGAACCTCCTGTTCGCCGATCGTCGGAATTGGTTTCATGCTTAAAACAGCGCCAGGAGAGCGTTCTTTTTTTTACAATCGCTTTCATTTTTCCGTTCAAATTCACCACTCCTCTAAATAAGCTAATACATGTTGCAGCGCTGCTTCAGTACATTGCATTGTTATAATTTATCATGAGTGAGCGCTCGGTCAGAAAAGACATTGCTTCTAATCGAAAAGCTAACAGTCTCTCCCCTTTCGAGCCTCCCTTGATTTCCCGATCGAGTTTACCGAAATGAGTTCATTTCCTGCTTTTTGAATGTATCTTGCCATAATGGGCGTTTTTCTTTATAGCTCTTAGGGCTAGATTGTTAATTTCAAGAAAATAATACCATTACACAGCTGCAAGGTCAATAGATCTTTTGGAATTTGTACACTCAATATGGACTTTTTATTTTTTTCTCATTAGTCAGGCTTCAGCAGCCTGATTGGCAGATAAACATTTATAAATCAATACTTACATTGTTTTCATCAATAAATAAATCGATACTATTGATTAAGTGTTTACTCTCCAGAAACCATATGTCCATTACAAGAGAACAAAACAGAGTTCTTCTCACGAAAAAAAACTCTAGTCAAATAAGACTAGAGCATAAAATAAATGAAGGTAGGCGATGACAGGGCTAACTAATATACACAGAGCTTAGTTTTTTAAATACGAGCTCCGTCTTTTATTAATCGGATTTTTCGCCTTCATTAGAGATTGTGGTTTTCCTTTACTGCCACAATTCCCCTTCCTTTTTACACGCTTTCTACCGTCGATCGTTGGCTTACATCTACCACTCCTCCTCCTGAGCGAATCGATTCCGTGGCTGCGCAGCCTACAGCAACACTCATTCTTCCAGCAAAAGGTGTCGTTAAAGGCTGCTTATTGTCCAATACTAAGTCGACAAAGTCCTTGCATATTTTCGGATCGGCTCCACCGTGAGAGCCCTGCTCTTTTTTAATATCAAGCGTCATATCACTATGCTCTCGCCAAGAATTCGATTTCCGTGTACGCACATAAACCTTCCCATCAAGCTCAGAATTCTCAATCCTTCCTTCAGTTCCGATAAATGTATAATTCCTTTGATAATCGGGAGTAAAGTGACATTGCAAATAAGAGGCTTTTATTCCGCCCTCCAGTTCCATCATGACCATATTGTTATCCTCTACATCGATTTCTTCTCGAAATGCGCATTGAATTAACGTGTGCGGACTAGCTTCTGTACAGGATTCTTTCTCATTACAGGTCGGACAGGTTAAATCGTTGGGCTTATTCCCGCCATAAAAATCAAGCCCACCGAACGCTGAAACTTTAACGGCGTTTCTTCCCGTAATCCAATGAATAATATCAATATCATGAGATCCTTTTTGCAATAGGAGTGAGGTCGTATTTTTCGCGGTGCCATGCCAGTCGTGATAATAAAAATAGCCTCCATACCCTACAAAGTGACGAACCCAAACCGCCTTAATGTCCCCGATCATCCCGGAGTCGATAAGTCCTTTCATCGTTTGATACATTCTCATATAGCGCATATTAAAGCCAACCATTAAATGCTTGCCGGCTCGCTTTGATGCTTCAATAATCCTATCGCAGCCTTCAACGGTAATTGCTAAAGGCTTCTCACAATAAACATGCTTCCCCGCCTCCAGCGCTGCAACAGCATGTTCTTCATGTAAATAATCAGGAGATAAGATAGCAACAGCTTCAATATCCTTACGGTTTAATAATTCTTGGTAATCAGTCGTGATGAATGCGTTTTCACTAACCTTATCTTGAAATGCTTTCAAACGATCCATCGAAACATCAGCAGCTCCGACAACTTCCGAACGTCCTTCTGGATTGTGCCAATAATTAGCAATGGAACTACGTAAACCTGCTCCTATGATACCCATTCTTAATTTATTCACGTATCATTCTCCTTTTCAGCTTCCTTCATTCTCTTTGCTTTATCGTTAAAACTTAACGAAATAATACCATCATGGGGTTGTTGGGTCAAGATTTATTCGAAAATAATATATTAGCTAGCTGCTTCATTTGAGAGACGACTTTTCTAATGAAAATAGTGGACCCACATCAGAAAATGCGTTGGAGCTTCGACGTAATTAGTGAAGATTTATTCTTCTCTGATTGGAAAAACGCAAATACGTGGACAAAGCACGGCCTATTCAATTAAACAAAGTTTCCGAGTTATATGTTCGTTTCATTAACAAACTTTAGCTCATAGCAAAAATAAAATCGACCGGAGCGGGCAGGGAGAAGTTTTCAAAAGGAATATCCCTCTTGACTAATTTCGGCAATTGAGTGATTTTCAATGGTTCGATGCACGCTCCTTGACGATTTACAAGTCTCTTGTTATATCCTAACTTGTTCACAAAAGTTACTCAATGAAGCGCTCACGCACCAGAAACTCGTGGCATGGCAAGCGGCTCTTTCCCTAGCTCTGCCCAAGCATACTTTAGCAATAACTCGGCTTTCAGTTCAAGCGATTCCGGAGCATCCCATAAATTATTCAGCTCGTTTGGATCCTCTTTTAAATCAAATAACTCACCATAGGGGCGATTATAGTAAATCGTTATTTTGTAACGTTCGTCCACGAACGTTTTCTGGTGAACGGCAGTCGGCTGTGTTCGGTATTCGCAAATAATATGCTCCCTCGCCTGCTGCTGTTCTCCTAACCATACCTTCCTTTGATCGCAGCCTGTCATCGTTTGCGGAATCGGAACCCCGGCAAAGCTTAAGATCGTAGGTGCCAAATCGACAAGTGACTGCATCGCTGATGACTTGCCCCCTGCTTGAATCTTATTTGGATAGCGAACTAGAAAAGGCAGTTTAATTAAATCCTCGTAATGAAACCCGCCCTTATCGTGTAATCCGTGCTGTCCAAAAAAAATGACCGTGATCCGTAGTAAAGATAACGATTGTCTCATCAGTTAGTCCGAGTTCGTCCAACCGCTCCAAAATTCGACCGATATATTTGTCCATCATACTAATCATACTATAGTAAGTTGCCATGTTTTGTTCCGCTTCCTTTTCCGTTACATGCACGTGGGAACGGAAGCCAATGCTTCCGACGCCCGTTTCCTGATAAGGAGAAAAATCAGGGTTCTCTTCTTGAGTTAAGCGGAAATGAGGCGGATTTTTTTCGTGCTCTCCCGAAACCACTTTAGGTAACGTTAGTTTATCTGGATCGTACATCGTATCCCACGGCTCCGGAACGAGATACGGTGGATGCGGATCGAAAAAGCTACTCCATAAGAAGAACGGCTCTTGCTTTTCATGATATTCCGTTATTTTTTTTCGTTTGTTTGCTCAGCTATCCACTTGTTGTAGTGATACTTCTCCGGCAGATCCCATTTGTATTTTTTGGTTCGATCCATCGAGCCAGTTGGCGGAACGAAATAATCGCGCCAATTGTGACAGCCTTGCTCCTCTAACCAAATCGCATAATGTTGCCCGACGTGCGCTTCGTTTGTATGGTTGCGAGCCAATGCGACATCGTCAAATCCATAAAACGTTTCATCAAATCGCTTCCAAAAATCGAGATCCTGCAACGTCGGATAAGCCTCAAGTGATGGATAAGCTTCCGTCGATGCAAGAGGCTGGAAATGGGCTTTCCCAATTAATGCTGTACGGTAGCCTGCCTCCCCCAAAATCTCTCCGACTGTCAGTTTATCTTCAGACAATTTCGTCCCAATACTCCAGGCACCGTGCTGACTCGGGTATGTACCAGTAATGATCGATGCACGTGAAGGCGTGCATGTCGGATTCGGACAATACGCACGGCTAAATGTCGTTCCTTCCTTGACTAGTCGGTCCAGATTTGGTGTGGAAATTTCACTATTATAAGCACCAATCGTGTCCCAATGCTGTTGATCGCTCGTTATTAACAGGATGTTCGGTCGCTTCACTTATACCCTTCCCTTCATAGCATCTATTCGCTCTAAATAAAACTATACGATTATCGAACACAAGGCAGAATGATTTGCACACAGCAAAACATTCTGCCTATTGATTCAATCCCTTCACTTGCCCATTAACTTTTCTAAATTCGTTACATTAATTTTTAAAGCTTCAAATCGATCGATTTCAAAATACTCTTGTTCCACTGTTAGCCATTCAACGGCATGGGCATTCGCAGCTTGAATTAATGAGGTAAAGTCAAGCTGCCCATGTCCGACCTCTGTCCCTACTTTTTTTACCATCCACTATTTTCATATCCTTAATATGTAAGGATACGACGCGATCCTGATATTTTTCTAGGATCTTCAACGGGTCGTGTTCAGCATACGAGGCCCAATAGCAATCTAATTCCACTTTCACTAAATCGGGATCGGTCTGTTCAAAAAGGAGATCAAACCCTGTTTGATTTTCAAATGTCTCAAATTCAAAGTCATGATTGTGATAGCCAAATGTGAAGCCGGCTTTTTTTGCATTTTGCTCCAATTTCATTTAACACTTCGGCCGTTCGTTATAATCATCTGCAGTCTGCCTCATATCTAAAGGTAATCCAGGAACAATTAACAGTCGATTTCCAATTTGTTCATTGTATTCTAATGTTTGTTTAAGCTGATCATCTGCAAAAAGATGAATCCCTGTATGAGACCCTGCTGGTGTAATGCCTTTACGGTCTAAAACTGTCTTGATCTCTTTAGCGGATTGATCAAAAAATCCAGCAAACTGGACACCCTGATAGCCTAAATCTGCAACTTTTTGTATCACTCCGATTAAATCTTTTTCTGTATCCTGCCGTATTGAGTAAAGCTGTAAACCTATTTTAGCCATTGGTGAGCATCTCCTCTAACCCTATAATCATTTGAATCTGAATTGACCTTTTTTGTTTGAAAAAAATAAGGATCTTCTCTACTTACTCCCATTGTACATTTTTAGATGGTAGAAATTTTAATATTTTTGAATTCAACATAACCTCCATGGTCTTGTAGTCCAATATGGCCGAGACGTGGACGATCACGCCAAGCATAAGTAAACTTATTGTCTGTTCCGTCCGGATTTTTCCCAGCAACTGACCATTGGTCAATATCGGCTTCAACAACCATCGTGCCATTTAAAGTAAGCTGGATGAGATTCCGATCACACGTAATCACCAGTTCATTCCATTCACCAGCTTGCCGCACCGCATTCGAAGATGGTGCAACCAGATCATACAAAGCGCCTGAGCTATGCTTGCCCATTTCTTTCTGATCGAAAGTGTCTAAAATTTGCATTTCAAGACCTGTATTCACAGGGTCCTCTAGCTCTGTCCATCTAAAGAAAATACCACTATTCACTCCTGGCTTAGTCCGGTAGTCTAATCGCAAAATAAAATTTTCAAATTGCTCCGTTGTGTGCAAATACCCAGACGTTTCGCCCTTACAAATGAGTAGTCCATTATCCACTTCCCAATTCTCCGGTTGACTCGTTGCCTGCCACCCATCTAATGTTTGACCGTCAAACAACAATTTATATCCTTGTTTTTTTTCTTCTTCATTTAAAATATTCAAAACGATTCCTCCTTAATTTAAACGTCGAAATAACCTTCACCTTTTGTCCATCATTTTCCTGCTTATATTATTATCTGATTTCAATTTTCCATGATTGAAATGTCTTTTGTGAAATACCCAAAAGGTCAATCGTCCATATCACATGAACCATTGACCCTCTCGACTACTCTCGGTATTCAAAATTTAATCGTCCATCTGGTGCCGTATCGCCATTTACATAGAAATCCATTGGTTCCCCGGCCTCTTGCATATGATCTGACCATTTAAACTGAAATGAGATCGTTTCAGCATCGGGATCAAATCCTAAATCTTTTAGCGGAATGGCTAGATGCATTTCATTTCCTTTGACTCGATAGGAAGGATATGCAACCGTTTCCCATTGCCACCCTCCTAGA
Source organism: Bacillus sp. JCM 19058 (assembly GCA_001310555.1). The sequence continues at coordinate 47,394 of BAXO01000011.1, read as the reverse complement.
CTTTTTTTCCAATGTAGTTTGAGACTCATCAATCACTTTTCGATTGATCAAGTATTCATATCCTTTCCAATGCTGCTCCGACTGCTCATTCACTGTGATAAAGAGCATCATCCAATGTCGATCTTGGTATGACGTAATCGGGTCAACGGTTTTGGCATAAAAATAAACCATTTCACGGTCGCGAGCCACTTTTAATGTAGCAAAGTCATTCCTTCCTGTCTCATTCGTATACCGAGCATCTCCATAACCTTCGTGATCTCGGGGCATGGTATCCCCGGTAAAATCCTTATATTCAGGCGCAACGTCGTGCCATTGTCTAAAATCCCCTTGCAAATGGATCGTCTTCTTAGTCGGAGTTGGCTGAGGCTCTAGCCCTTTGAAGGTACGGATGTAGTTAATCATTTGTATATAATAGTTATCCTTATAGCCGCCCTTCATCGGTTCAATATCTCGGCTAAAATCGAGCGTACATTGATCAACAAACAAAATTGGGCGATCCGGCGCCGGACCAGGGAGACGCATGGCGATCCATTCATTCCATCCTGTCAAAAAGACAATTTTCGGATCCTCCTCTAATGCGAATTCCCATTGTTCGGCAATGTTATGCCCCCAAAATGGGCCTTCTGGAGAAGGATCGTGTCCCTCTCCTCGGTAGCTTCTCCCCCAATTTTCACCATATTGATAAAAGGGAGTATCGCTCATTGCCACACTAGGGTGCTGTGCAACTCCGACATTGATGATTTCTTTCTCTCCTTCATCATTAAAAAAAATACACGCTGTGGTCGTTGGAATTCAATCCATGGAAAGCCGTTCGTTTTCTGCTCTTCATTTGGCCATTGATTGAGTCGAAACGTGAAAAATGGCTGAATGTCAGCACGGCATTTCTCAGGATCTCCGATAATGAGCGGTTTTCCTTTCCAGTAAAACCATAATTCTGGGAAGCGTCCAGCTTCATAGAGATCCCCATAAATCGTTTCGATCGTCTTCCCAGACTCCGTATTCGTATAAAACACAATTTTCGGGACGTTCCACCCTTGTGCAAGGACGTCTGCCATTATCGGCAGTAACTTATCGTGCACTTCCTTATAAACAACCGCATCGTCGTGTCAAACACTAGAAAATCAATCCCCGCATTGGTCAAAAGCTGTACGTGCTTTCGTAGCACCCATTCGTCTTCTGAAAAATAGTAACCATAAAGCGGTTCACCCCAAAAATGATAGTGAGTTTCCGGTCCCCATAGTGAGTGATTCGGATCATGAACAGCTTCAGGACTTTCTTTGAGGATTTTCGTCACATCGTATGGACACCAGTCCCGTGCTGCCCCAACCACTGGAAGTAAAAAATACCGACGTAGCGATCGTCTCTCGGTGGCGAGACTTCTTTGTGAGACTTCGATTTTCGCCCAAGCTCATCTGTCGCTCTATAATACCCAAAGTTCGGCTGACGAACAGGCGGTGTTTGAAATGATTGATTCATCAAGCATGCCTCCCTCAATGAAATGTACAATTCTCTTCGTTATTCCCACGCAAGATCTTCACTTCCTCCGGGGCATCAATCGTACTTCGAACTGTACCATCCATGTTCTTTTCATGTTTGACGTATAGGTTCCCAAATGGTGTCGGGAACGTCCCCTCTGCCCAGTCAAGGTCCCCAAGCTGGATCAATTCGAATCGTGCGACAACCTGATTCAACAATACGAATGCCAAGGACATACTCCGCTAACCATGCGGTTGGTCCAGAAGCCCAGCCGTGACACAGACTATGACGATAACCCTTATAACAGTGTTCACCATACTGCCCATGGACATCAACTTTCCCTTCTGGTGTGATTTCATCAATTCTCGCAGCATTTTCAAGCCAACGGATATCAAAATCTTCCAAAACGTTGTAGCGCCTAATGACAGCATACCTCCCCAATACGCACGAATGCAGTCGAGACTCCCTTGAATATCACCTGCCTCAGCACGAGCTCGCAAGACGTAATAGCCTAAAAAGGTGGAGATTCGGTCAGCCCCATCAACTGCCAGAACCCGCTCATTTGTCTCTTTCGGATCTAGCAATCCAGCTAATACGAGCAATGCAGCCGCTTGTTTATTTTCATTATGTGAAGGCACATCGTTTCGTAAATTTTTTTTCTGCGATTTGACACATTTCCGCTGCTTCCTGTTCACCTAACACTGAGCACAGCTTGGCTCCTGCTTCCATCGTTAATGTAAATAAGGCGTGAATTCCGGCTTGCACCGCTTGTTCATTCGTTGAGGACGGCCAATCGAGAAATGGATTAGGCGCTGAATGCTTTCCATCTGGCCCGACATGTTCAGCCAGCTGCTGAAGTAAACGGATTAAATAACTTCTTTGTTCATTTAAGTAATCAAGATCGCCATAATGTCGATACCAATCATGCTGGGTAAGTACCCACCACATCGAATAAGACGGAAAAAAAATTCATCCACTCCGGTAACGGAGTTTCATCTCGAATTAAATCGAGGCTAGCTGAGACAATAACATGATTGCCAAATACAGTTTGAATGGTGGCGACTTCTGGATGGATATCACCAATCCAGACGAGCCGGTCCCGTTTGATTCCATCCCATACATAATCTTGCATATTCAAATGAACCGTGTATGCTCCTGTTTGCCAAATTTGATTCAAAAGTGGGTCACTACTCTTAAAACTCCCTTTGTATTCTAGGTCACGATAAATAAAGATGGCGCGTACCGTTTTCAATTCAATAAAACTATCTTCATCAAGTAGATCGATACGAACAAACCGGAATCCCGTATGGCCGACTTCGGTTACCCCGAGAAAGCTCACCTCAACCTCTTGGTCACGGATCGCATGATCATTCGTCGCATTACGCTCTCCGCCTAACTCACTCATCGCTTCCATCGCAGATTCACCAAATCGAACGCGCAACCTTGCCTTCTTCCCATCGTTCCCACAATTCCATGCGACGATTTGAACACCACCGTTCAACTCTGTTCCGAAATCGAGCAATATTCCAGGTTTTGAACCATCATTTTTAAGAATACATGGTTCATTCGGTTTCAAGGTCGGTTGAGCGTTCCGTTTCTCTAGTAGTACATGTTCATGGTGAACTCCTTCTGTTTTCCAGGTAATAGCAGTCGGAGTGACATACATTCGTTTTCTAGGGTCTTCCTCTCGTTCAATGTTCGCTAACATCGAATTAACCTCCTCATTCCTCAACTCGAGTGACGACCTCTAAAGGTGCCAATAGCCCGGATGGAATGAATTGATAATCATTCGTAAAATGTTCGCCTCTCGTAATAAAATGATCGGGTCCATAGGCCGCTTGATATTTCGGCTGTAGATGCAAAGGACCAAACGTATTTCGACGCGTGAACACTGCATCGACTTGCACCGAATTGGTATCTTGTAACATCTGCGTAATTTCTGTCTCATACGGCTCCCAAGCAATCATGCTCGAACTACTCTCACTCGTTTTCACCTTCAAACAAGCCGCAGCAAAGGACGGTGCCCGTAAAAACTGACGGTCATTTTCATTCGATTCGATATGGATCGGTACATCGTATGAAAGAATCCCGCTGTAAAATGGCAGTCCTTGCGTCGTTACATCCCCTATTTCTAATTGAGAAGGAAGTGAACCGATAACAGGACGCCCCTCCGGTAAGTAAACCCCAAACTCACCAATCAAATAAATGGCTTCAAAACCAATGAGCTCATGAAAATCAACTTGTAACTCGATTGTATTTTTCCCTGTTTGGATGACCCTTTCGGCACTTTCACTCGTTTCATACTCACATCGATCCACCGATCAAGTTCAGAATCTACAGAAATAGGAGTATCATTCCATCTTATTTGAAACCATCGTGGATCTTCGATAACGAGTTCGATTTCTCCTTTTGGGAGCTGACTCATTTCAAATTCGAAACGCAATGCAACATTCCCTAAAACGTCCCTCTGCACTTGCTTTTTCTTCGCATACCACGGCTGAATCATCTCTCCTCCTCGATGCGGGAGACCAAAATGCTCGCGGACCGCTTGATCTACCTTCAAAATTTCGATTTCCTTTTGCCATTCACCATCATCAATCCGAAACGCTGCAAAATCTAGCACACACACATTGGGTTCTTGTAAGGTATAGGCCAATCGATTCTGAAGTTGAGTAACCTTCCGCTCGTGAAATCCTTCGAGCATAGGCGCATTTGATGGCTCATTCTGCACAACATAAAGGTGTTCCCCCACTGGTGGAAATGAAGTAATGATATCGGCTTGTGCTATGACGGACTGAGCACCAGTTTGACAGTCCCACTCTTCGATCACACCGCTTCGATTCAGTTGAATGCGTACATTTTTGTATGTTTTCTCCCGATTCATATTCATAAATAAGTAATACGTGCGCTCATCATCTTCTCGTATTTGGCAAAAAAATATCATGAATCGAACGTCCATTGTTTGCCTCCTCGACTACCGCACGCTGTTCGCTTCGAGTAAAACAAGCATCAATAACTGACTCCCGCTCATCCTTAACTTGAGTTGCATGTCGCGCCAGTTTTTTCACCTCACTTGTCGGAAGCGCGTCCATATATGCGGGCGGCTCACCAACAAAAATCACATGTCCCCCGGCATCGATAAATTCCTTAAGAATGTTTACCGTACTCGACCGTATCGTTGTCATTCCATTTACGATGACGGTTTTGTATGAAGCTTTACCTATGTGCAAAATCGGTTCCTCTGCTGTCGTCTCAACTGAGTACATCTCCGGGATCATGCCTTCATCCCCATAGTCAAAATCAATTTGAGCACCAGCTAACCAGTGGAAGAGTTGTTCATATTTCGATTCAAGCTGCTTCACTTCCTCCGATTGCGTTTGAAGGGTTCGTGACCAACCCGGGTATACTTGGCACCAAACACTTTCCACTGGATTCATAACAAGAACATCACAAACCGGCTGTCCATTCGACATGATGACACCTAATCGGGAAAAATACGTCTCGACGAAGTCATACTCTTGCCACCAAGTTGACTGATGCAAAATGCTCGCTGGAAAATCGCGTTTCGCTTCCCCTTTCATCGTGTACCAAGACAAATGATGGCAACGTAAATTAATCCCAAATAGCGCCTGCCAATTTCCAACTGCTTTATGATTTTCAAAAGTCATTTGCCACCCTGTACACCCATAAAGCTCAGACAAAAGCCATTTTTGCCCTAATTGACGAGCGGCAGAGGCCAACTGCTTCACAATCCAATATTGGCTATTCCCTTCTGTGAGCACATCGACTCCCGGATAATCCATGTTTTGATAATAGCGCATCATCGAACCAGACATCGCGGTTTGAGTTGTTAACGTATCCTCGTGTAAAATATGCCCGGTTAATATTAAGTTGTTTTCACGGCACCACTCATTAACCGGCTTCGCAAAATTTTCTAAAAATAACTGCTGCAGCATTTCAACATAATGCCACTTCACTTGAGACACCTGCTTCCCTTCCTGTTGAAGAAACAAAGCGGGCAAGTGACTGACGACATCATACCCAAACACAGCTTCAAATTCGGCAAACAACTCGTCTGTCCAAGGAATCAACCATTCAGCATCATCATTTGGTAAAGAAAAGCCATCCAAAATCGGACCTCGATGTGGCTCATCTATGAAAATGCCTTTAATGGATGTACCTAATCGATCCCCGCAATATTTTTTTTATATTTTTCATGAGTCAATTCAAGAAAACGTTTCGTTGCTTCTCGCTTCATCGTATCTACATACGTATACCCATTATAAAAACTGGACGAGCCCATTTCTTCAATTGAAAAAGCAAGTATTGTTCGCTCCTGCCCCACTTCGCTCAGCACTCCATGCTCCATCCGGACACAGTCAAAATACGCATGCCCTTCTAATCGACAGTGGAAAGCGGCTATGTATTTATCCTTCCAAGCAAAAGTGTCTTGAGGTAGAACATGTAACGAATAAATTTCATCCGATACGAAGAATTTTCCGTTACCATCCCCCAGCCGTTCCACTCGGCCAACGATCCTCATCATATAACCAAGCTTCCATGCCGAGCCGTTCCGCTTCGTCCGCACAAGCATTAATCAGTTCAAACCACTGTTCGCCTAAATATTCTGTTTCAAGACCGGTACGGGAATGCATAAAAAAGCCCCCAAACCCCATCTCCTTCATCACATGGATTTGACGAATTAATTCATCACGCTCTAATTCCCCATTCCATGACCAAAACGGCTTTCCACGATAGATGTTGCTCGGATGTAAAAATTGCTCATGTAATAATCCTCTCATCAGATCCTCACCCACTTACTAAGTATACTTTTAATTATAATGTATACGTATATAAGAGTAAATAAAAAAAGAGCCTTAAAATAGACTCTCGTTTCACACACACTTTACTTAAGGGATACTGTGCTCATCTGATTCGCTAGTATAGGACTTGCTGTACTTTTACGAACAATCAAGTCAGGAATGACTTCATCTTTTAACAAGCCATTCGTACGCTTATCTTCCACTTATGAGCAAGCAGCTCAACAGCTTGTTCCCCTAACTCTTTCGAACGCTGATGAACCGTCGTTAACTGTGGGGAAATGTATTGTGAAAAGGACATATTATCATAACCAACGATACTCATATCGTTAGGAACCGTTAACCCTTTTTCCCGAAGCCCGATAGCAACCAAGCGCTTTAAAATCACTCGTCGCAAATACAGCTGTCGGTCGTTCAGGTAAACTTAAAAAATGATTCATCCCGTCGTATCCCATATCTTCTCGCTCTTTTTCACCATCCGCTACATAGACGTAGGATGGATTAAAAGCCACTTGATGCTGAGAAAGTGCAGATTTATACCCTTCCAACCGCAACGAAAATTCCTGATTAATATCGAGTAGCGATTTTCCCGTTAAAATAATCCCGATTCGTTCATGACCGAGTGACAACAAATGCTGTGTCGCCAAAAAAACCTCCTGACATATTATCAACAACCAGATAAGGAATTTGTAAATGCGGATAATAAAAATGAACCGTCATCATCCGTTTGCCTTCTTGTTTCCATCGTTCAAGCGAATTCGAGAATATCCCATTTCTCCCAGGTACTTGTGAGAGGATAATAAATCCATTCTCCTCTCCCTCAGGAATCTCTTCATTTTCCTCATAATTCCAAATCAAAAATTCAATACCACCCTTTTGACATTGCTCATGAATCCCACCCAATAACTCATCAAAAAAAGGATGATTGAACTCCTCAATAGGCGTGTTAGGATACACAAAATAAATACGTTTTAAAGTAGTCGTCCTCGCCACATTTTCTACTTTCTCCGATGACTCTTTGACAAACGTTCCTTTTCCACGAATCCGATAAATCAATCCTTCATTCACCAATTCAGAAAGTGCCCGCCTCGATGTAATTTCACTTGTATCAAACATGTTAGCTAGCTCAATTTGAGTCGGTAATGGCTTTCCGGCTGGAAATTCACCATTTTTAATTTTATTTTTTACTTCCTCTTTTATTTGCTCATACATCGGTTTTTTCGACATCACAACCACCTCATTTGATAAAAGTATACGTTTACTGGATCCTTTTTGCAAATGAGCGGACTTTTCGTATTTGACAAAAAAAAGATAGCAGAACGATGAAAGACTCTGCTACCTACAATGACAGCTTATTCTATTTTTAAATGGTTAATTCGCTCCCTTCGCTTCAGCAATTGCTCCTTCAGCTTCATCTTGCATTTCTCGGAGAATCGTTTGGACGTCACCTTCTCTAAGCAGTAAACGTTCAATTCCTTTACCAACAATTTCATCAAGATTAGGCAAGTCAAATTCAGCATTTTCCCGTCGTGGTGGTGGCGGTGGTGCGTGTTCAAGTGAAAATATAGCATCCGTGTTTTTATCCTCAAGCCCGAGTTCCGATCCGAAATTAGCAATAACACTTGGACTGTCTACAACAGGGACGTATCCTTTTCCAGCCAAAAACTTTTGATGCTCCTCACTAACTAAATAGGTAATCATATCAAAGATGAGCTCTTGGTGCTCGGTAAACCTGCTTATTCCCATATAATTCCCATCCGCCATCGGAATGTAACCCGGTCGATCATCGAATTGCGGCCATGTCACGATGTCCCATGAATCGTTATCAAGCCCCTCTGTTCGTTGAAGCCCTTTCGTATCTTCATTGGAAACGACCATTGCGATATTCTGATCAGCAACAAACGGGATCCAAAATCCATTTAATTGGTCCGGATCTCCTGAGTAATTTCCAGGGATTGAAAAGAGCTCTTCCAACATATTAAACGTTTGTAAATAACCTTCTTCTGTGGTAAATAAGGGGGCGTCTGTTTCAGGATCTGTCATTGCTACTGACCATTGTCTAGTCGCCCACCCTTCTCCACCAATATCAAGTCCACGATATGATGTCCCATCTTTTTCCCGCGTTAATTCACGACCCAGATCCAATATTTCAGACCATGTCATATGATCTTCAGGGTAAGGAACACCAAACTCATCAAAAATATTTTTATTGTAATAGGTCACCCACCCCATTCCAGTGAGTGGCAAAGCAAGTAATTTCCCATCGTTATAGCCGTGCATGACATCAAGAAATGATTGATTAATGACACTCAAATCAAAGCCCGTCTCTTCAACTAAATCATTTAAGTCAAACGTCATTTCAAGATCTTCGAAAATTTTAATTCCTGTACTATTGTGAAAGAAAGCGATGTCCGGAAAAATGGCTTGGGCAACCATTTCCTCTACCCCCTCACGGTTTACCGATTGGACCTGCACTTGTTCAATCGACACATGAGGAAACTTTTCCTCCCATGGTTCGATCCATTCCTCATTTAAGAGTTCCTCCGGATAATCAGTCATAAATGTAAGCGTCACAGGCTCATCTGTTTTTTCTTCATTCACTTCTTGATTCGCTTCAACCCCTCCTTCTTCTCGCACGTTACTTTCAGAACACCCTACAAGAATGACAAAACTACAACAAAACATAACTAAAAAAAAAACGTCTGCTCATTTCTTTCTCCTCCTAACATGATTGAGATTATTTAAAGCGCTTTCATTACTCTCTAAAAAATAAAAGTAGACAAATTGACGTCTTATAAGTATACTTTTATCGTTCATTAGTATTCTTAATATATCATGACAATGACAAATGATTCAATCTTTTATTGAAACCATTTTTCGTCATAATTACTTACAAAATGGGGTGGAGCAAATTGAACATGAAGAAGTGGTTAAAACTCTCTACATTCATTAGTATTGTATTGCTGATTAGTGCTTGTTCAGGAAATAGTCCTGACCCTTCATCAGAGGATACGGATAACGATGGGAGCTCTTCGGTTGAGGGGGAAACCGAGCGAGAACCGGTTACATTGAAAGTAAATAACCCTTGGCCAGATACTTATCCTTGGTGGTTCGATGATGACTTTTATGAAAAATTCCCCCACATTGAAATCGAGTGGTCGAATCACTCGGCTACGATTTAGAAGAAGTAATCGCTGCTGGTCAAATGCCTGATATCGTAACTACGTTTCACTATTTTGATATCCCTCACATGGTAAAGGATCACGTGTTAATGGATATGAGAGAAATGCTAGAAGAAGTAAATTTTGATTTATCAAGCGTAGATGCTCCTCCATTAAATGAGCTATTCCTGAGCGGGGGATGACGGGATTTATGGATTCCCAGCTTCATCACTTTCGGTCGCTTTGCATTATAACAAAGAAATTTTTGATCTGATGGGACAAGATTATCCGGAAGACGACATGACATGGAGTGAAGTGCTTGACCTTGCCCAGAAAGTAACGGGCGAAATTGATGGTGTTGAATATCATGGAATCGCCGCGGGTCATATTAATTCTTATATGCCACGTCAGCTAGGGTTAAAGTTTTTAGACCCAGAAACAGATGAACCTTTACTTGAATCGGATCCGGCTTTTCGCTATATGCTTGAAACGATTCGAAGTATGGCCACTATTCCTGGAAACTGGCCAAATGATGATGAGAACTGGATGAACAATGCTGGTCCTTTTTTTTCGAAGGGACTACAGCCATGATGGCAACTTATAATCTACTTCCTAATCTTGCTACGAATGAAGAGATTGGGTTTGATTGGGACATTGTCAGTTACCCTGTCGCCGATGAAGGCTTTTTGCAAGCGGTGCCAGGATCTGATATCAATTGGTTCGGGATCTCATCAGTCACAGATCATCCCGAAGAAGCATTTGAAGTCGTCCAATACCTACTATCTGAAGACTTCCAACGAAAACAAGTAGAAGAAGAAATGATGTTAACGAGTTTAACGAATAAAGAATTGAACGAAGGATACGGAAAAGAGCATGAGGCATATGATGCATTGAAAGACAAAAACCTTGATGCTCTATGGAGCAGCCCATTTCACCGATTCCAACGAATACATCTGTTTGGGATAGCTTCGTTGAAAAAAAATGTATGGGAAGAACAGGTCATGCCATATGCTGTCGACACAGGACAAGACATTCATTCGATTTTACGGAATTTAAGTGAAGAAGCTGAAATCGAGGTCGAGAAGGCAAAAGGCTCTCGTTAAATCACAAAACCTTCGGAGGGAAGCCCTTCGAAGGTTTTGTTGTGCCATTCTGAAGGTTCATTGTCCTTGCGCCTTCGCATCCTGGATCTTCGCTTCAGATTCTTCCTTCAAGACACGTAATAGACTCATGATGTCTGTGTTCGATTCGGCTAATTCCGGCAATTTCCCCAACAAGCCTACATATTCATCCCATTTGCTTACTCTTTCAGGCGGGGTTGCACGTTCTCCTGCAAAAACAGGTTGCATATCGATCTCTTCAAACTTCACAAAATTTGTCCCGTATTTTCCCCACGTATCCGGGTCGTTGACAACAGGCGGCTCTGCATAGTTTGCCCCAAGCAGGCTTTGGTGTTCAGTTGATAAATATTCCGTAATGACCTGGAAGGCCTCATCCTGGTGCTCACTATATTTGTTAATTACGTGCAGCTTGGAATCGACTGGAGCACCGACCGGATTGTCGTCCCATACCGGGACATGAGCTATTCCGATGTTACTCATCAGCTCCGCGTCGGCAGGTATTCCCCAGCGACCGTAATCGATCCATGTGACTAACATTGCGACTGTACCGAGAGGAAACTCATAGTCGTTTCGAGACTCTGGATCAGGGTTATACAATCCCGGAATATCATAAATGTCCTTCATTAGCTCCAGATATTTCTGTACGGCTGATTCCTCAGTAAGTAACACCTCCCCTGTCTCGGGATCCGTCAAATTAACGGCTAACTGCTCCAACGGGATTAAAGAATCAGCTCCCATCGACGATGCTTTTCCCATTTCTAATCCCCGGTACTGCTGTCCTTCCCGCTCAGCCGTCATTTTTCTCGCTAAATCAACAATTTCATTCCATGTCAAATCGTTTGACGGATACGGTACCCCAAACAAATCAAACACTTCTTTGTTGTAATATAACGCGTGCGTTTCCCCTGAAACTGGTAATCCAAGCAATCTCCCCTCCAAATCCTGAGCGCGGATAAATTCAATGGCTGAAGGAAACACCTTCGTTAGATCGAATTGATGTTTTTCAATTAATTCGTCAAGAGGCTGAATCATATCCAATTCGACTAACGGGGTCGTTCCATGTTCTGCTAGAATAATATCTGGTATAACGTTGTTGGCATTTAATTCTTGCAGTGGCTCGAGCTGAGCATGCCCGTCAATAAACTCCAGCTCTATCCCTTCTAGCTTTTCATCAATTGCCTCATACCTTTCAAGAAAAGCTCCTTCTCCCCACGGATATAAAATTTTAATTTTCACAACATCATCGTTTGACGTTTCTGTTTCTTTGGCTAGCTCTAGTCCCTCTGCTTCTTCATTGCCGTTACAGGCGACAAGCAGGAAAACAAACGCAAGCATCAAATAAAAGAAAGCCCTTACATGATTTAAATGATTCAATGACTTCCCTCCCGTTAAAATAATATTTGTCCAATCACCCCATATAATTGTAATCTAGTAAAGGATGCGATTGACATAACCTAATCATGCGAAAACTTTACCAAATTTGACTTTAATAGTTTACAGATTATCATCGTTCAATACCGGTCTTATACTGACGGGGAGATTGACCAGTCCAGCGTTTAAACTGGCGGCTGAATTGGGAGGCGCTCTGATAGCCTAACTGATTCGCGATTTGCTCAATACTCATATTCGTTTCAAGCAATAGCGACTGAGCATGCTCAAGCTTGATTTTAGTTAAATATTGACGGGGAGAAATTCCAAACACCTTTCGGAATACACGATAGCCATAAGAAGGACTAACATGAAGCTGTTCTGAAATAATTCCAATATAGGAATCTTGCGGAGCCTCATAGAGCAACCGATCAATTCGTCTAGCAATTTGTTTTGCCAACGTATACATGTCGATATTTTCTTCTCTCTTATGCTCTTTTCCGATGGACTCATTGGAAGCTAAGCAATCAGCCAAAATGGCAAACATCTCAAAAAAAAGCGGATTGGATCTTCAAACGCTCCGTCACGGTCAACGTGTCGGAAACATGAACATAAACCATTAATTTATCGAGTGCTGGACGTATACTGCGAGCAATCTCCGAATCGCCTGCGTAAATAACGTGCTCAAGCTGCTGTAATAAACCTACGAACAATGGATCATCCAACGTAAAGTGAAAGCATAGCAATGTCAGGGTAGGTTGATTCACCGCCCGACAAGTGTGCGCTTGACCAGGCTGAATGATCGAGACATAGTCTTGCCGCTGGCAATAGGACTGTCCATTTAACATCAGCTCCTGACACCCTTGCGTTACGAGATTAAGCTCAAAAAAAGTGGGGGTGTTGATGTTCTGGATAATACCATCCACGTTCGACCTTGCGAATATGCATAGCATGAATTTGAAAGCTCGATTGAATCCCGGGAACATGCCACAGCTCAAGCGTTTTTACCGGAGCACTCCACTCAATGTCTTTTTTTAACATAAGTCACACCCCCCAATTTCTCCAGATTGATTTATATACCAAGCTAACGAGGCCTACATCACGATCAGCATTCGGCTTCATCCAATAAACCTCATATGTTAGCGGTTTCATTATTGCTCGTGCGAATATTTTACCAAGGTGCTGAAGCTAGAATTCAAGACTCCTTTTCTAAGTGGAGTGCAATCATCAGGAGAGAGTAACCCCTCTGTTCCAGCAAAGCAACCGCTTGCTGAAGTACAGCTTCAGGCACGTATTCGTTTCGTAAAGGCCGGATTTTCTAACAATCGAAGTCAATTTTATACGGTTAATTATAGCATGCTTTTGACCGATTCGGATAAAAGCATGCCGGATTCGCTTGATTGGCCCACCTTAGAAAGAGATAGTGTTACAACCTTGCGATAGATAGATCCAAGGACTTTTGCCATTATCGGAATCGCCTCATACCGATATCGGCTTCTGCCCAGATCGTAGTCTACGATTTTGTCAACACAAACCAACCCGTACGCTCTAATCAAGGATACGGGTTGAGTCATCTCTTGCACTGTAGCCTTCCTAGTAAGTCTCCGCAAGTTACGCTTGTTACGCAGGCTTTTTTTTCAGCCATTATTTTTTTCTATACTAACCATCTCCAAACAGATACAAAAAATGTCCATAGCCGTTTTTAGCTCTGACAACGACGGGAATGACGGAGCAATTCGAATGTTTCGATCACGCGGGTCGATCCCGTACGGAAAAGTTGCTCCAGCACCGGTTAATTTTACGCCAGCCTCTGCTGCTAGTCGAACAACAGCTTTGGCACAGCCATCAAGTGTATCAAGACTAATAAAATAACCGCCAGCAGGTCTGGACCATTCGGCAATTTGCTTTCCATCAAGGTGCTCGTCAAAGGCTTTTAGCACCTGCTCGAACTTAGGTTTAATAATTGCTGCGTGCTTTTTCATATGCTCGTCTAACGCTGCCGCGTCCTTGAAGAAGCGAACATGGCGAAGCTGATTGAGTTTGTCTGAGCCGATGGTTTGAATCGAAAGCTGCTTGCGAAAAACATTCAGGTTGTTTTCACTTGCAGCCATCGCAGCAAGTCCTGAGCCAGCAAAGGTAACCTTTGAGGTTGAAGCAAACATCAATACCCGATCTGGATAGCCCGCTTCCTTGCTCGCGGCATAGATATCCTCCAACTGCTCAGGTGTGTCCGTTAAATGATGCATTGCGTAAGCATTATCCCAAAAAAATTCGGAAGTCCGCGGCTTTCGTTTTCATTTTTGCCAAGCGTTTGACCACTTCGTCTGAATAGGTAGTCCCATCAGGGTTGCTATACTTTGGTACACACCAAATGCCTTTAATCGACTCATCCTCAGCTACTAGCTTCTCAATTCGTTCGATATCTGGTCCTTCTGCCAGCATGTCTATCGTAATCATTTCAATATTAAAAAGCTCACAAATCGCGAAATGTCGGTCATATCCCGGGCTCGGACACAGGAACTTCACTTTCGGAAGTCGGATCCACGGCACGGCACTTCCATAAATCCCATTAAACATTGCGCGAGCGATCGTATCATGCATCAGTGTCAAGCTTGAATTTCCCCCAACGATGATTTCCTTTGGCTCCACATCAAGAATATTAGCAAATAACTGCTTAGCCTCAGGAATCCCATCAAGTAGACCGTAGTTTCTAGTATCGATTCCGTTTTCTGTCGTTAAACTTTCCTCCGAATTTACGAGATCGAGCATAGCAAGCGACAGGTCCAATTGCTCCGGACAGGGCTTGCCTCGCGACATGTCAAGATTCAGCTTTTGCTGTTGGTAGTCTTCGTATTTTTTTTGTAATGCCACGTAACGCTCTTTCAACTCTGATACTTGTAATGCTTTAAGGTCACTCACCTTGTCCAACTCCTTCTCTCTTGGCACAAATTGCTCTTAATAAACTATTCTAAGCTACTTCCGCTTATTTGTTAATGTCAAATTTTAGATTTCACAATTATACTTTTTTTACGATGAAGAGAAAGGGAGTAGATGCACTGTTCGGTGCTTCAGCAAGCCCTGCTTTTAAAAGTGAAATAAATGGGTTCAACGTGTTCATTACAAATGATAAAATAATAGGAAAGCTTGAAGGAAGGAAACGATATGTCACCGATTAAAACGAATATAGATAACCGTTCAGCCGAAATGTTTCTGCAAAAACAGCTTGGCGATAAAATCGAAGAACTCGAAGCTATTGAGCAAGGAGAGGTTAATCGCGCTTATTTTTTTCGCCATAATGGGCAAAAGTTTGTCGTTCGATTTAATCAGAGCTTTGAGGGATTCCAAAGAGAGCGAGACCTTTCTTATCGGTTCTCATCAGAAATGCTCCCGATTCCGAAAATGGTGGAGGCGGGAGCTGTTAACAACCAAATATATTATGCCATCTCCGAGCGAGCGGCTGGGAAGACATTACAGCACTATGAAGAAAAACAGCTTCAGCATTTTCTTCCTGAATTGAGCGAGCTTTTGTTTCAAAAAAAACCAGCTGGAGACAGAGCAAACAACTGGCTACGGATTTATTGGAGCTTCTGGGGCAGGAATGCACAAAAGCTGGCAGCAAAACCTTCAAGCTTTTTTTTGATGAAAGGGAGCCGGGCTTTTGGCATGGCTGGCATGAGCTGTTTCGAAGCAGCTTTTTAGAGCGGGAATTGTTTGAAACGTTCTACGCTGAAATGATTGAACTATCCACCTACAGCTCCTCTGAACGATACTTAGTTCACGGCGATTTTCATCTTGGTAATATCCTCGCTGACGATCGCGGCATTACAGCGCTCATCGACTGGGAAATGGCGATGTACGGAGACTTCGTTTTCGATTTAGCGACCTTCCACTTATGGACGCCCTCCCTACAGCTTCCGCAATATTTCCTTCATTATTGTAAAAAGAAAGGTGTAGACATTCCAAACTTCGAACAAAGGCTGCGGGCAGCGCTACTTTGCAAAAGCTTGGATGGCCTACGCTTCTTTGCGAAAAAGAAGGACGAAAACGCCTACCTCTACATGAAAAAGGTGTTGCAGAAACGATTGGATGGAACAATCGAGTCGTAAAGCCTTCACGCTAAAGCGAATGTCGCTTCAAAAAAAATCGAGCAAAATGGTTTCCATCTCCTCCGACCCTGCACCGAGCCAAATCAAGTGCCCCCATGTATGAAGTAGGTGAAGCTCTGAGCGACGAATACATGTGTGGGCATGCTGTGGATGAGTTAATGGAACAGACGCATCATACTTACTATGGAGGATGATGGTTGGACACGTAATTTGTTTTAAGTGTTCCTTCGTGACCTCGATTGACTGCTTAAGGTCGAGGAAGAAGCCTTTCCCGGAACGCTGTCGGTTATTCATGTAGCGTACTTCATACAAATCGCGAGCGAGCTGCTTCTTTCTAATATCGCGAAGAGGCAACGTACTAAATGAAGGTGCCATTTTCTCAAAAATAAATGAAGGGTATTTATTGTTCAACCATGCCATGAGCCGCCATACCCATTTTTCAGTTAACGGGTGAAACATGAATTGAACGAGCTTGTATTTTTTTATCCTTCGGCTTTAACCATTCCATCGTAACAGCACTTTGTAGTGTTAAGGTTCGAACTCTTTCAGGATAAAGGCTCGCAAACATCATTCCTGTCGGACCACCAGCTGACATGGCAATCACATGTACTTTCTGAATACGAAGCTGGTTAAGCAGCTCCATATAATAACGGCATGACTGTGCTAAGCTCTTGCCTATTTTTTTCAGAAGTCGTGCCGTAGCCGGGTCGCGAAGGCGTAATGAGCGAATATCCTTCGTTTTCTAATGTGGCATAGCCAAACTGCTCGTTACAATTCGAGTGGCCACCGTGAAAAACTAGGATCGGCTCTCCCTCACCATGGATCGAGTATTCCATTTCCAAACCTTCATATGTCAATGCTGCTGTCCCTCTAATCATTTGAATTCTCCTTCTATCAGATAATCGCGCAACAGCATGCGGTCGTTTTAAATCCCGATATCCTCAAAGCGTTGCAACTCATCGTTACGACCGATTGCAATCAAAATATCTTCATTCATGATTAAATCATCCGGTGACGGCGAAATATTCAAGTCTCCATTCCGTTTAATCCCTAAAATGGTGCAGCCGTATTTCGCACGAATATCCAACTCAGCCAGCGTTTTTCCCGAAATTTTCTTCGATGCCTTCAATTCAACAATGCTGTAATCTAACGACAGTTCAATATAATCGATCACTTTTTCAGAGCTTAAATTATGAGCGATCCGAACCCCCATGTCGTGCTCAGGATGAACAATTTTATCAGCACCAATTTTTTTCAAGAACTCGTTGATGATAGTAATTCCTTGCTTTAACCCAAACGTTCTTAACGCCCATTTCCTTTAAAAGTAAAGTGCATAGAATACTAGCTTGAATATGATCGCCAATCGCCACGACGACATAATCGAAGTTTCGAACTCCAAGCGATTGGAGCGCCTTTTCATCAGTCGCATCAGCCAATGAAGCATGAGTACAGTAGTTAACTAAATCTTCTACCCTATCCTCTTTATAATCGATCGCTAAGACTTCGTGTCCCATTTTGTACAGTTCCTTACAAACGCTGCTTCCAAATCGCCCTAATCCGATTACGACGTATTGCTTTTTCATTTTATCCAGCCCCTTTTTGACGATACGTGCACAACAAAAAAAGACCACCACTAAAAGAACGGTCCTCTTGCTTTATTCAGACCTTTCTCTCAAAAAGTAATCAACGCTTACGAGGTTAGCTGTCGGATTAGGGACGGAGAGTATCCCCTCTTATTTTCGAATAAGATTCACCCCAAGACAGAAGCTTCTGTCCGAATGGTTCCCCCGCTCTTGCAAGATTCAGCGAATAAAAGGTATATTTTTTCTTTGATCAACATACAATGTAATCCTTAATTATTTTTTGTCAACTACTATTTGTCTTCCTTTTTCTACAAACGTTTTTTTAAATACGGTAACCGAATCGTTTAGCCATTGAAGCAAGTCCACCCAAGAAAACCTTTTGGAGCATTTTCGGAGGGCCAGCAAGAAAGCCGTCCATATGTTCCCAAGCAAGCCCAACCCAAAGAGGGTTCGTCGGGATACCCTTCTTATTCATTTTACCTTCGCATTCTAGCTTATGGATTAATTGGAACATTTCCCAGTGCTTGCCCGGAGGACTAATCTTGTGTATGGCAACCAAGCCTGAGTCACTAATATTCCAAAACTGGTGAACTTGTTCTGGCCAGATAGTCAGCTGTTCGCCAGCACTGAGAATGCTTTCCCGACCATCTACTAAAAATCGCATATGTCCTTCCTTGACAGTGAAAGTCTCTTTCAAAACAGGATGCCAGTGAGGACCGTTGACAGCCTTTGCCTTTGTCATCCGATGCTCAACCTTGAGAAATGGTCCCGCCTGCTCTGTTCCTTTGTCCAGTAAGGTCACCGTGCTCCCGTCAGGATGAACAAGCTGTTGTCCAATAGGACAATCGTTCATATGTTACCCTCCTTTATCAGCCATGCATTTTGATTTCTATTTTATAGCTTATTCTGTTTGACTGACTCTAATCCCTCTCTCGTGTGTTGATCGGTTGTGACACCTTTTTGACGAATGATTGCAGTTAATGGCCCCGTTTAAGGATTGACCATTATGCCAAAAGTGCAGAGCGCCCTTTAGCACTGGAAAAACTGGACGGCGTTGCGGAAATAAGGGCAACAATTGCGTGATAGAAGGAACTGATGTTGACTGTTCGTACAGAAACGGAGGAAGTTCGCTCGTCGCTGGGCGATTGGACTGGACGTGACAATGCTGAATGCTAAATGAGAGAACTTCAATCCAAATTTTTATACTTTCTTTAAATATCTCGAAAGAAAACGAGTGCGAAATACTTTGATATCACACTCGTTACTTTTTGTTCGATTGATGTAAAACCGCTCTTTTACGATTCCTCTATTTCGACAATCATTTCGATTTCTACTGGAGTATCAAACGGAAGCTCACTTGTGCCAATCGCTGAGCGAGCATGCTTGCCTTTGTCTCCGAGCACCTTTTCTAACAATTCAGAGGCACCGTTTATGACGTATGGCTGATCAGAAAACCCCGGTGCCGAATTGACAAAAGCGAGCATTTTGACCACCTGCTTAATGTTGTCCAAGCTACCGATCTCTGCACGAATGACTGACAAGCAATTAATTACAGCGATTTCGGCTGCTTTTTGTCCTTCTTCGATCGATAGATCCCGCCCAAGCTTCCCCTCATAAACCAATTCACCATTTTTGCGCAGTCCTGCCCTGAGGTATAGATAAGATTCCCGGTTCGCTTGCAAGGAACATATACGAATTTCGGTTTACTTGGAGCTGGTAGCTCAATCTTTAAGTTTTTTTAAGTTTTGTTCTGCAGACATTGTTTGACACTCCTCATTTTCATTGACACGAGCATTGTAATGTTCGCTGTGCCTTTATTACAGTTCCATGATTCGTTTGTAAATTCTCGTTTTGGCTAATTGTTTTTACACCGTTGACAAATACATAATCAATTCCAGTCGGATATTGAATCGGGTTCTGATACGTCGCTGTCGCCTTGATTGTTTCTGGATTAAATATCGTTAGATCGGCGGCATATCCAGGCTTTAGCAATCCGCGATTACCTAACAGAAATCGTTGTGCCGGAAATGATGTCACCTTGCGAATTGCCTGTTCAAGCGATAAAGTCTTTTTTTTCGCGAACATACGTATCGAAGATCCGTGGAAAGGTACCATAGGTACGCGGATGCGGTTTTCCAGTCGAGCAGCCTAGACTGTCAGAAATTATTAAAGAATAATCTGACTGTAACACGTGCTCAACATCCTCATTCGCCATATGGAAAAAGACAATCGATACATTCCCGTCCTCCTGCAGCAACAAATCAAGGACAGTTTCACATGGGTCTTTCCCAAGGCGTTCACTGATCGAAGCAATGCTTTCGCCTTCAAGGTGCTCGTTTTTCGGAGAGACGGCTGAAATGATGACACTATCCCAACCGGTCGAAGCAACAAGATTATCCCAGTCCTCCTGCTCCACGCTCAGTTCCTGCTTAATACGCTCTCTGACATCAGGTTGAGATAGGCGTTCAAGGCATTGCTCCATTCCTCCTTCCAGTGTCCACGGCGGAAGTACGGTTGAAAGCATCGTTGAACCTGCTTCATACGGGTAAACGTCACAGGTTACATCAAACCCTCTCGCCCGACTATCCTCAATCATTTCCAATGCTTGAGAAACTAAGCCCCAATTTCGCTTCCCAGCCGCCTTGAGATGGCTAATATGTAAAGAGATTCCTGCCTTCTCAGCTATCCAAATGACCTCCTGAATCGATTCGATTAAATGGTTTCCTTCTCCCCGAATATGTGTCGAAAATAACCCGTTGTATGCAGGTAACACTTCACATAATTCAGCCAATTCCTCTTTTGAAGAATAGCGTCCTGGCGAATAAAGCAAACCGATAGAAAGGCCAATCGCCCCTGCCTTCATTCCCTCTTCCAGCAAGTGTTTCATTTGTGCGAGCTCCGCCTTTGTCGCCGGGCGGTTTTCAAATCCCATCACTGCTATCCGCAGAGCTCCATGAGCAACGTACGTTGCGACATTTTCTGATATGTCTGACCTAACCAAGGTTTGAATATACTCTTCAATACTCGACCATGTCCACGGTTTTGTCGTTTGACCGATAACAGGCCCAATGTACTGTTGCAGTAACTTTTGCTTTCCTTCGACAAATGGGCTGGTGCCAAGCCACAATTCCCGACAACTTCTGTCGTCACTCCTTGCTGAAGCTTAATATCGAGCTGAGGATTATCAACAACAAGGAGATCAGAATGGGAATGCCCATCAATAAACCCTGGTGAAATGACTTGACGTTTCGCATCAATGATTTCCTGACTTTCTAGCTCAACTCTTCCGACATGCGTGATCTGTCCATTCTTTATGCCGACATCTCCGATAAACCACGGACTCCCCGTCCCATCAACAATGCGGCCGTTCTTAATTACGAGATCCAGCATTTTGCACAGCCTCCCACTATTGTATTTTCCCTCTGGCTGCTACCGCGAGCTTTGTTCGTTGCTTTCCAGCCTGCATGTAAACAGACTCGTGAAGATTAATTGTCGAGCAAATATGATTCGGAATAATCTCAAGCTGATCTCCTACTTTAAACGAGTGTGGTTGGCTGAGTTGAATCATTCCATGCTCCTCTGAAAGGCGCTCTAGAACAGCCTCAGGGCTATTAACAATATGACCGAAGCTACAAGCTCAAGCGGAGCAGTGCCAGGTTGAACATCGGTTGCAAAGGTTTTACTGCCACCGTCAATAATAATCAAATCTTCAGACGGAGTGCTAATAATCGTCGATATAACTTTGGCCGCACAATCCTCAAGCTCGCAAACACCAAACCTAGCCTGCATTCTATCATTGAAGACGTACGTTCCCGGCCTGACTTCTGTTACACCTTTAACCTTTGCCGCATATGGGGCTGTTGGCGTCGAACCTACACTAATATCTCTGATCGGGATTCCGTTTTTGCGAAGCGATTGTGCTAATTCGACCATGAGCTCACCTTCTTCCCAGCCAGCCGCCGCCACATCCATGGTCGGTTTTTTATTGAGCATCGCACCTCTATAAGTATAGATTCCCGTCAACTGAAGGTGAGGGAGTGTAGCGATATGTGATGCGAGCTTGAGCGCCTGTTCATAAAGAACCCCCGTTCTTCTTAGTCCAGTATCAATTTCCAGTCGAACTTGAATCTGTTGTTCATTTTCTTTGAAATAATCGGAAAGTATACCCGCACCTTCAACGCTATCAACGCCGACAATAAGATTGATTTTTTTGATTTAAAGCTAGTAGTCTATCAAGCTTTTCCTTCGCTATAATTGGAAATGCGATAAAAATATTGTCGATCCCATGTGCAGCCATAACTTCTGCTTCTGTCGTTTTGGCAACGGTAATCCCCACAGCTCCTGCCTCGATCTGCATCGCGGCGATTTCAGGAATTTTATGAGTTTTAACGTGGGGACGAAGCACGACCCCCGCTTGGTTTGCGATGCTTGCCATTTCGTTAATATTGTGTTTCATCTTCGTTTCGTCAATCTGTACGAACGGTGTATCCACATTATTCTCCTTTCTTCGGTAGGGCGGACGATTTTTCTCAGCCCATCGCTTTTTCTACAGGGCTAGCGTTTCTTTACACCCTTTTAATCTATGACTTATAAGGTGAAGAGCCCTTTATAATCTCTTTTCTTACAAGGTGAAGGAATCCTTTGTCGTCCCTTCATCGACAACCGATCGCTCCTCGGACAAAGCGGCCAATGCTTGCTTATCTGTGACGATATTTTTTTGGTGTCAATAAGCTGACGACAACCCCTGCGACAAGAGCAACAAATAGCGAGGGCAAAACCGGATTCCCCCAGAACGTCAAGTAGTGATCACTTGCTAATATGATGAAGGAGGTGACGGATCCGCCTATTATGCTGGCAAATCCTCCTTGCCAAGTTGCACGCGACCAAAATTTCCCCAACAATGCCGTTATGAATATGCCTGACATGACAGTAGAGACAAAGTTCGAAATGTAAGAAATAATGTTGTTTGTACCTAACGTAAACAGGAAGGCGAGAAAAAGAGTAGCGAGCAGTGACAGTCTTGAATAGGCAATCATATGCTCCTTCTTTGGTAATTTCCCAGTGAAAGCCTGGAAAACATCCCGCAAAAGTATCGTTACGGCCGTAATAAAGTCAGAGCTTCCAGAAGACATCGTCGCGCTTAAACCGGAAATTAAAACAATCGCGCCAATCCAGAGAGGAAAAACCTCTGTTGCCAAAAACGGAAAGGCAAATTCTGAAGCCATCTCAGGATTGAGATTATACGCTGACATACCGATAATGGAAGGAAAAAAAGGAAAATATCGCAAAAAGAACAGCGGTGATAAAGAAGCCGCGCTTTACCGTAGCAATGCTATCACTCGTATAAATTCTATGGCGGTACGATGGCGTGGCGAGAACACCAATTGCGATGACTACTGACAAGGAAAGCAGGTATGACCCCCATTTGTCCGATTCCAAGAAAGGAAGCCATTTCATTTGTTACACCACTAGTAACCTCACTTAGTCCTCCGATTTTTTTGAATTGACAATACGGTTAGTAAAATAAAGCCCAAAAACAAAATAATCCCCTGAATCGTATCCGTATAGACAACTGCCAAATAGCCACCGATTAACGTATAGGCCGCAAAGCCCAAAGCAGTCAGCATTTTTGCATAAAGCGGCTCCAGTCCAGTGATCCAAGATAAGTAGAGGCTACCGCCTAAAATATGTGCTCCGAGCCAGCCGATAGAGGCTATGTACATCAAGACAGAAGTGACTCCTTTAATAAGCTTATTAGCACCGTAATAAAAGCTCAATTCCTCAGAAAAAGTCATAAAATTATATTTTCTCACATCTGCAAAAAGAACGAAAAGAAGAATCATCCCAAGTGAGCCGCCAACACCATAAAGCGCACCCGCCCAGCCGTTTTCAAATGCAAATCCGACTGCTCCCATGCTGGAACCGGTCCCGACAAGCGTGGCAATTGTTGTTCCGACAAGCAAGGGTAGTGTAAGCCCTCGACCTGCCATGAGGAAGTCCTCTCCACTTTTATTCTTCCTCGAGACGAGTATTCCTACCAATATCATAGCAAGAATAAATACGAGAAAAACAGTTAAATAAGTCAATTGCGCACTTGTCATACTTCCTACCTCCTACTCAATTGTTTATTCGTTTATTCCTGTATACACTTTCGTTACGCCACTTCGTCCCGCGCGTAAAGCAAGGATAAAGGTTATTTGCTTTAATAGCTTTCAACAAATAAACACGGTCACAAACACCATCGAGTCAAACGCTTTCATTTTTTTTGACATTACGGTCTGTTAAACTCACCATAAAATTCTATAAGCTGTTTATGGATTGATTGGAGCATTACGAATTATCATACTGCTGCAATTGCTTTTATTAATTAAAATTTTTTTATATAAAATTAATTTTTTTTATGGTTTTTATTTAACCATATTTCCTTTCATTTGAAAAGCAGAAATTTAAATTGTTGCTTACACTTGTGATTTAAAAAGAACAAATCACTTTCTCAAAAAGCACGAATGAGCTCGTCAAGAAACCTGAAGAGGTACGATAAATTCAGCACTAATAGCCAAAGAGCCTCCCCTGGGTCAAATCTTGTTAACACAGGGGAAGCTTCTTTCTATTTCTTAGCAAATTTCTGCCTAGCATTTCTTAGCTATACTAGGTAGCTTGTTTTACTTTTTAAGGATGGAGAATGGCTAGTAGCCAAGCACTTTTATTTATCGTTCATTGATTGAACCCTGATTTCGTCAAGGTAATTGTATAACGTAAACTTTGATATATCAAAAAACTGACAAACGCGATCGCCTGCTTTTTTAATCAAAAAAAGCTCCCTTCGTGTCTAAGAAACCGATCGCTTTCTTTTTCTCTTGTTTCGTCATGTGCGATACAGGCTTTCCTATTTCCTTTTGACAATCATTAAGTAAATAATCCAACAGATCGTTTACGTTATTGACAAAAACCTCCTTCACCTCTTGGTTTAAACTATGCATCGTTAAAGACTTTATTGTATTTTCAGCCATAATTAAGTCTGAGATGTCCAGGTTAATACAGACACAGCCAATGACTTCCTCTTTACTGTTTTTAATATAGACCGACGTGGAACGTAAAATTTTCCCATCCTTCGTTTGAGTCACGTAATTGTATCTGTCGCCAGCTCCTTCCGTTCCCCGTAATACCTCTAGTCCGAGATTACTGCCACAGTCTCCTACGCTTCGTCCGGTAATAGCAGAGTTTTCAATGGCTACGATTGTACTCTCATACCCACCCGTTAGATCATGCAGTACCACTTCGCAATTATCTCCAAATTGAGCGGCTATTCCTTTAATTAATGAGGTTAAGAACTCCATTTCGTCCTTGATTTTTTCCAATGTATACACCTTTTTTTCTGAATAAAGTTAATTTTATTGTTATTATACTTGGACAACCTTGGAAGTCAATGAAAACAAGGAAGTACTATTCGTCTATTGCTTTAAGTTTGTAAGAAGCAATCAGGGACAGAACCTAGAGCACAACGCAAATATTTTCGTTCCAACATGCAAAAAAAAATGAACAATCAGGTGAAGGCTTTTCACCACCTGATTGCCAAATCCCACCTTCGCGACAAAGAGAGGACTAAGACCTTTTCAATTAGGCTAGATAAAAACAGCTACTATTTCGTTTATAAAGCTATGTCGAAACTAACGAAAATTCCCCACTACTATAGTACTATGTCGTTTTCCTGACGAGAGATTCGGGCCTTTTGTCGGTGATTGAA
Source organism: Bacillus sp. JCM 19058 (assembly GCA_001310555.1). The sequence continues at coordinate 22,015 of BAXO01000011.1, read as the reverse complement.
CGCTTTGACTCAGCCGTTTGCGGTTCTGACCCATGCAGTACTTGAGTGACTAACCGCTTCGGCAGCATCAGCTTTTCGGTTTAAGTTGGCCCTTTTTCTAATAGGTTTGCTCTGTGCCTAACTGCCTTCCTCACGATTCAGACTTTGCTTTAACAGACGGATCCTCTCATTCAATTCCTTTATTTTCGTGATGCGTTCCTCTTGGTTTTCGTCCCCGGCTTCCGCAACCGTCAGATTTGTTAGCTTCAGCTCAAGCTGCTTCAGTTCGTTTTCCTTCAGCTGATCGTGTAGCTCAGGCTTTCCGTGCTTTCTGTAACCTAAAAAGTCGTAATAGCTTCCGGGATAATCAAGGATTGTACCTTCTTCCAAATGAACGACTCTGTTCGCTATTTTTTTCCAATAAGTAACGGTCATGGGAGACGAGCACCATCGCTCCGCTGTATGATTGGAGAACCTCTTCCATCACTTCACGTGTCTGGATGTCGAGAAAGTTTGTTGGTTCATCGAGCACAAGTAAATTAGCATCGCTAAAATAGAGCTTCAGAAAAGCAATTCGGCACTTTTCTCCCATACTTAAAGTACCGATCGTTTTGAATACATCATCCCTAGAAAAGAGAAAACTTCCTAGAAGAGTCCTCGCCTCCGTCTGTGTCATTCCGGGAATCGACAAAAAGCTGTCAAGAATCGTTTGTCCTTGCTCGAGTCTTTCTAGCTCCTGCGCAAAATAGCCGATTTTCGTTTGCGGATTCATCTTTATCTCTCCTGCAGTAGGTCGCAGTTCACCGATTAACAGCTTGAGCAATGTCGTTTTGCCGGAGCCGTTCCGCCCAGTTACCGCCATCCTGTCCCCTCGTTTTATCGAAAGGTTAAGCTGCTCAAATATTGGTCGTTTTGCATAAGAAAAATGAATTGCTTCCAGTCGCAGCAAGGCTTTTGCGGAAAATTCCTGCGAATCTAATCGCATCTTCATTCGTTTATTTTCCCCCGGTTTTTGTACCTGTTCGCCCTCCAGCCGTTCCAATTCTTTCTCCTTTGCTTTAAAACGTGAGACATTCTTTTTTGCTTGCGCACGCGCAAAGTCATTCTGACCTGCCGACTTATGCGCTTGCTGAAACCATTGTTGATAGCGCCGTATCGTTTCGAGTAGTTCTTTGCGCTTCTGCTCCTGTTTTTTGTAAAGAGTCTCCTGCGTTCGTTTTTCAACCTCCTTTTGCCGACGATAATCACTATAACCGCCCAAATATCGTTTGCCTCCATCACGATTCAGTTCATAAATCGAGTGAGCCGTCCGATCAAGAAAATAGCGATCATGGGAGACAAACAGTACGGCACCCGTATACTGTTGCAGCCAAGTCTCAAGCCATTCGATCGTTTCCTGATCCAAATGATTGGTCGGCTCATCCATCACGACGCAGGCTGGCTTTTGCAACAGAATTCGCGCCAGCTGAGCACGTGTTTTTTGGCCCCCGCTCAATTTGTTGAGCGAATTGCTCCAAACAGTGGGCGTCAGTTCTACTTGCCGCATGCACCTTTCGGCATCATTCTCAAGCTCATATCCGTCCAATTGCAAAAATCGTTCGTAGCATTGGTTATATCTATCGACAACTTCACGGTCGCTGTTCCCTTCTAATTGTTTTTGTAAGGCTTCCAATTCTTTTTTTTAGCCGATACCGCTCTGACGCGGCCGCTTGTACGAATTCCAGTGTCGATTGCTCACAGCTATCACCAACTGATTGAGCGAGAATTCCCCATTCACTTAAAGGCACAAAGCGCTGGACCACTCCTCGTTCAAAGGAGAAGCGATTAAGCAACCCGTTCAAGAGCGTCGTTTTGCCAACACCATTCGAACCAAAGATAGCCAAATGCTCTCCTTCCTTCAGTTCAAGATTTACATCGGTAAACAGAGCCTTTCCGTCCCATTCTTTATAAAGATTTTTCGCACGAAATATATACATAGTTTTCCCTCCTGCAATCCGTAAAGAACAACGTAAAAAAACACAGGCGGCTACCTGTGACGGAATACATTTAGGATGAGGCTCAATTAATTGAAGCCATATACAATAATTCATCCAAAAATGTACACACGTATCCCGTTCTTCTCACACAGACAAAAAAATTTCTGATATTTATGTGATGAGAGTAAACGTGTGTCATTAATTCATTGGACGAAAAGGACCTCCTGTTTTTTTTAGCCACGTATCTTCTATATTATAAAGGATAAAGGGTGAACAGTTAAATTGAAAGGCGATGGCAATTATTTTATCTCATGTCAGACTCGTTTTACCGTATTTTCGTCATGATTAGTAAAGGGTGGTGAATATTTTGTCGGCAGATGAAGAGCTGGTTGCCGAAAGTAATAATAGTAGTCAAGCGGCTATGATAGCTGGCCGACAATTATTGCTTCTTTTATTGGTTTGGCTATGATGGTAAAGCCAACAACATTCGAATTCATTCCCTTCCTTCAATTCCTTTCAGCTGCCAATAAGCGGCTTCTAGCCATGGATGCACGACTTTCAATCGATCCCGTCTGCGCCACATATAGTCTATATAAACGAAAGCAGCGCCCTCTAACGATTTAGTAGCTGCTTCTTTAATTTCGTTCAAGTAAGGCGGCTGTCCAGATTGATCCCATTCAATTTTATCTGCAACGAACAAGTTCATATCCATCGGACTAGCTTGTTCCTTCAATGTTGTATGGCATTCGATCGCGCTTAAAATCGCTTCATTGTTAACATGAAAGATTTGTTCAGCCATCACCTTTGAAATTTTCTGATGAATAATCAAAGGGAATTTTCGCTCCTCAGGAAGCACTTGTATCCCCAAGCTTTCAGCGACAGAAATCCTGCTGTCATTCGGAAAGACAACGCTAACATCATGCAACCACCCAGCGATCTCTGCCTCCTCTTCGTCCAGGCTAAACCGAGCTGCCATCGCTTTTGCCAGCTGGGCAACTCGCTGTGAATGCTCAGCAATTTTTGGATAGCCGTTCCTGGCTATAAAATGATAAGCATCTGCTTTTACATCTCCTGTAAGCCCTACACCTTTGCTCAGTTTCATAAATAGTTCGTTCATGATTTTCATACCTCCGCTCTTCTGTTGTAATACTTCTTCGCCCTTCGACTTCAGTCAAACAGTCCCGTTTTTTTCATAATATAAGCACTCGCACAACGCTTGTCTTCGCTGGTTGAATCATTTCGCCATGAAAGCATGATTCCCTGTTACATATTTATTCTCAGACAAAAAAAATAACCTTCTTTATCGTTTAAGAAACTGTTAGAATTTGAAAAAAAGTATTCCCTTTCACCGTTGGCTGAAGGGGCATACATAAGGTAGAATGAGAGCCAATCATTCCATTCGTCAATAGAAATCTGACGTGGATTGGCGCATGGATACCGCTCTTTTCCTTACCTCCCTATGTGCTGAAGATGAGTCGTCCTTACTAAAGAAGCTAGAAAGTTGCGTTTCTCACTGACCCGTATCATAATAGATACACGCACGGTTGAGAAAGTGAGTGAAATTGTTATGAGGCATTTTATAAATAGATTAGGAGACTACTTAATAGGCGCTACTTCCCCTCTGCTGAGGGGAGTCACATGAAAAAAACGAACTTTATCTTATTAGGCATTGCCTTATTTATCGTGGCTTTGAATTTACGCCCAGCAATTACGTCCGTCGCTCCTTTATTAGGTTTGATTCAAAATGATTTAGGGATCAGCGCTTCGGTTTCAAGTCTCTTAACAACAATCCCAGTATTTTGTATGGGTCTATTCTCTCCTCTTTCAGCAACATTAGCAAATCGTTGGGGCATTGAACGGATCATCGGATGGTCTATCGCACTGATCGGTATCGGGACTGCTCTGCGCGTCTTCACGGTTTCCTCCTATTTTTTATTAGCGACTGCCTTTCTTGCTGCGTCGGTATAGCGATAATGGGCCTTTGCTATCAGGCTTCATTAAACGGCATTTTCCTGAGCGAATCGCTCCGATGATTGCTTTATATACGTTTGCTTTAACACTAGGCGCTTCACTCAGTTCTGGATTATCGGCTCCGTTACAAAGCAACATACACTCTTGGTCGCACACTCTTGCTTTATGGGCTATTTTTGCCCTTATCGCGCTCCCAATCTGGTGGTTGTTTGTATCCCGTCGAATCGATCATTCCAAAGCAGAGCCAATTACTGAGCAAACTGGAACACTTCCTTGGAATAATAAAAGGGCTTGGCTATTAACCTTTTCGTTTGGTTTAATGGCAATGATCTTTTACTCTTTAACTGCGTGGATTCCACCAATGGTTCAAAGTATGGGATATAGCAAGCTTTATGCCGGAACAGCATTAACTATATTTACTGCTATTCAATTACCTGTCAGCTTGCTGTTACCGTTCTTACTCAAAAGAGTCCCGTCTAAATTAGTATGGCTACTCATTGCTTCTACCTTTGAATTCGCCGGGCTCATCATGTTTAGCTTCGGATTTCATCTCCTAGTAAGCACAGCACTCATAGGAATCGGAGCCGGTATTTTGTTCCCACTAAATTTAATGCTTCCGATTGCTCTGACGTCGAACGCAAGAGACGCCGCCGCTTGGTCTGCAATGACACAATCAGTCGGATATCTTCTCGGAGCAGCCGGTCCGTTCATCATCGGCTTATCTTTCGATTTAACGCATAGCTTCTTCGCAGCGATTACTGGATTGATGATTTTAACGTTAATCATGATGGTCATTCAAGTAATCAGTAAGCCAGAATCAGAAAAAAGGGTAAGTAAAAAAGTAGCCGTTTAGCCTATAAAAAAGCGAAGAGACCAATTGCAACTCCCAAGCAAATGGTCTCTTTTTTTATCGCTTCTACCGCAAAAACGTCAAACGAGGGTCGGCCATTACCGTAAACTGCGAATCTATTTTCTCTCCGTGGGTCTTCCCTTCACACAGGCCTTGGATGCAATTTATTGTATTTTTCATTGACTAAACGTTCAGTCATTATATAAACTATAATTACTTACTAAGATTGGTGGTGTTGTATTTTGGATTTGTATTATGAGATTAATGGAAAAGGGGAGCCCATTGTTCTCCTTCATAGCGGTGGTGTTGATTTGCGAGACTGGACATTTGTAACTCCTCTTTTGTCCAGCGATTATCAAGTTATTTCTTTTGATGCACGTGGGGTTGGAAAATCAATCTCTCCTTCGAAACAAGTTAACTATGTAGATGACTTGAAGAGTGTGCTTGATTATTTTGAATTTAAAAGGGCTACGCTAGTTGGACATTCCATTGGCGGACAGATTGCAACAGATTTTACCTTAGAATATCCTGAACGAGTAGCGAAGCTTGTTTTGATCGCTCCAGCACTGTCAGGTTTTGATTACTCTAAAGATTTTAAAGACTATATCCAGAGTATTAACGAGGCAGCTCCGGATGTAGACAAAATGATGGAGTTATCCCTTCGTTCACCGTCCTATCGTGTTATCAAAGCTAGTCCACGCCAAGATTTATGGATGGAAATGCACCGGGATTATTTCGAACGAATGTTAGGGTGGCCAGCATTTGAAATGCTCTGGCCACAGCAACCAGCCATCCAAAGATTAGAAGAGTTGACGGTTAAAACACTGCTCTTGATTGGTGACGAGGAGTTGCCTGACAACCAGCGTGTAGCCGAATGCTTTCGACAGGTCCCCGCTGTCCGTGTCGTGGAAATCGCAGGTGCCGATCATATGGTGACGTTAACCCATCCAGAAAAACTTACTCGCATCATTACTGATTTATGGAGGATGACAGCTACAATGCCACGAACACCGGAAGAAAATGAACGTATTCGTAAACGATCGCAAGCAAACATTCTTGACGCTGCAATGGAGCTGTTTATTAAAAAAAAGGGTATCATGCTACTTCGATTAGCGATGTGGCGATACAGGCCAACATTTCAAAAGGATTACTTTATAACTACTATAAAGGAAAAGAGCAGCTAATTTCTGAAGTAGTAGAATCTAGAATTCAGGAAGTAATTGGTGTCATGGAAGGCGCGTCTAGATTTAAAACACCGTCTGAACAACTTCAATACATTGTTGAAAGTGCGGTCGATTACGTGTATGCACACCCTAATGTGCATCGCTTTTATCTGCACTTGCAAACACAGCCAGAAGCGGATAAAGAGCTGAACAAATACAGCAAACGGCTTATTGAAGAAAACGCCAGACAATTCGAGCTGCAGTGTAAGATCTTTGAGAAGCTAAACGTAAAGGAACCTAGAAAACGATCGTTATACTTTTCATCAACGCTTCAAGGCATTATGTTAATGATTTCTGCCTACCCGCAGCAGTTTCCCATTGAAGAAATAAAGGCACAGATCATTCATGAATTTTGCAACTCTACTAGCATATAAAAAGACTAAAGGAAAAAGCTTACTTCCACAGTACTTCACTATTTTTTAACGGCGAGCAATGGTATATTTTGCGGTCGTTTCTTTGTAAGCTTATACTTGTATATCATAGCAAACAAAGTCTGCATATTTTCTGTTAAAGAATATGAATTGAGAAATCAGCAGTTCTACTAAGTTCTACGTCGATTGATTTCTTTAGTATACGTGTCACTCAGTTGCTCCTTTTCACTATTTCAAGTATTTTTCATGTAGAAGGGTTTCTTCATTTTTGGAGGTAGGAAACGTTGAAAAATCGATTCGCTTATTTATGGATTATGGCTGCAGCTTCGTTATGGGGAATGATAGCGCGTATGTGACTTATTTATATGATGCTGGCTTTACGCCAACACAAGTCGTCTCGTTGCGATTATTGCTGGCAGCGTTTTTCCTCGTCATCTTTACCGTAATCAAAAATAAAGAGCACTTAGCGATCCGGTTTCACGATACAAAATACTTTATCGGTACAGGGATCATTAGCATCGTATTTTTTAACTGGTGTTTATTTAACGCGATTCAAGAAACGTCGATATCAATCGCAGCGATCTTGCTTTACACTGCCCCAGTCTTTGTTACGATCTTATCGGTCGTCATGTTCAAGGAAGCTATGACTGTTCGAAAAATGATCGCCTTACCGATTACTTTAGCTGGCTGTTTGCTCGTAATTGGTGTCTTTCCTTTGGCAAACGAGACGGTTTCGCTATATGGGATCATTCTTGGGGTGGCTCCGGCTTTTTTTTACGGACTTTACAGCATCTTCGCCAAATCAGCATTAAAAAAAATATTCACCTTTAACGGTTACGGTATATACCTTCGTTTTAGGCTCCTTATTTATAACGCCGTTTAGTGGTTTATGGAAGGTGCTTCCTCTATTCGCAAATCCGATGGTTTGGCTCTATTTAATCGGACTTAGCTTATTCTCAACAATGCTCGCTTTTATGCTTTATACAAAAGGGCTGGAGAAGGTCGAATCAAGCCGAGCTTCGATTGTGGCAACCGTTGAACCTGTTGTGGCCACATTTATGAGCTTTGCTCTTTTTCAAGAAACGTTAAACATCTTTCAATATATCGGTATTATCCTCGTTATTCTCGCCGTTATCATCGTTCAAGAAAAGAACAACAAAAGGCAAAGCCTTGCAGGACGATAATCCAGCTTAGCCCTCCCGTTTGTATGGCAAAAGAAATACGCACGTTTGATCGATCTGGAACATCGAGGCATCAATGGAAAAAAACTAAAAGAGCCAACTTTACTTAGAAGCTGGGCCCCAACGAAGGTTTAGATCAACAAAAGCCCCGTGTTGAAAGGAGATTATGTTCCTTTCAGACGAGGCTTTTGTTTATTTATTACGCTTTTGTTGTTTACGGATCGCCTTCCATTTTCGCTTTTCTTCGTTTTGAAGGCGTTTGTCCTGCTTTCTAGCGATGAACGAAAGCTCCTTCTGAAGCTTGACATAGCTATGCCAGCGCTCTTCATCCAGTTCATGATTGTTGAGTGCTGCTCGGATGGCACAGCCGGGCTCACTCACGTGCTGGCAATCCCGGAAGCGGCACTGCTGAATAATCGTCTCGATATCTTGAAATCCAGTTTGTATCCCTTCGCTTGCCTGCCATAACTGCAACTCCCTCATCCAGGTGTATCGATTAGCACTCCACCTTGAGCGAGTACGATTAATTCACGGTGAGTGGTCGTATGCTTCCCTTTATGGTCAGCTTCACGAATTGCTCTTGTTAGCATATGCTCCTGCTTAGCAATTGCGTTCAGCAAAGTTGACTTCCCGACACCTGAGGAGCCAAGAAGAGCAACTGTATCTTCTTTCCGGATGAGAGCTTGCAATGATTCAAGCCCTACACTCGACTTTGCACTCCAAAGTATGACCGGAACACCAATTGCCACCGACTCAGCTTCTGCTTTCAAAGACTCTGGATCGTCGACCAAGTCACTTTTTGAAAGGACAACAACCGGGCTCGCTCCACTTTCCCACGCTGTAATCAAATACCGCTCTAAACGTCTTAAATTATAGTCATCATTTAATGACATAACTAAGAAGACCTTTGTCAAGTTAGCTGCCACGATTTGTAGCTCGATTTCACGACCGGCTTTCTTTCGAGAAAAAGAAGACATCCGCGGTAAAACCTCGTGAATCATCGCTCGCTTTTCGCCTTCCTGCTGCTGAATTAAGACCCAGTCGCCTACTGCAGGCAAATCTTCTCTCTTTATCGAGCGATAGTAGTACCTCCCTGTCAGCTCAGCCAATAATGTTTGTGCTCCAGTATGCACTTCATAGCTGTTTTTATGTTCTTTACTGACTCGTGCCGGAATCCAACGCGAGTCTTGCGTAACGTAGCTTTCCCATTCTTTATTCCAGCCTAAAGCAGCTAGCTGCTCATTAATGTTCAATTGAAAAACCTCCCAGTTCAAGTTAAAAGCATGAAAAAACACGAGTGGTTTGAACACCATCCGTGCCGCCTTTTTAACTGCAACTAGAAGAAACGTAAGTTCGATTCAGCAAACAATTGGATGATGTCCTTTATTTACAATGCTCACAATTCTAAAGATGTTTTTCATTGTCCATCACCCTTCCCTTCGCATTTAAGATTATTATAAACCTTTTGCCAGGCACGGTAAAGAAACTCTATTGATTCGGCTTCAATTTGTACAACACATTGAACGAAACAGAACACAGCTGCCATTGCAAGGGGCCCGCCAACCCCACTCATAAGCACGTCAACACCAAGCCGTCCTAGCCTGAATAAATCATCGAGAAGGTTAGTATTGGCACACCGATCAAAGATAACTAAAAATGATCTTTTCCAATTTGAACCAGCCATAGGAAATTGATGATAAATAAGGCCAGCTAAAGCCATCGATACCCAACCTAATAAAATTTATTGAGCGAGGAGAAAAAAACTCGGCAATAAATGTACAACCCGATCCCAGCCCCAATAATGAAGTAAATAACAGATGCTTTTATAAAAAAGGCCCATCTTTATCCTCCTACTTTACTTCATCCAAAAATTCGTTTAATTTCTCGAGACGTTTGTTTATTTGCTGCAAGTCCGTAGAGACTTCTTCTTGATTGGATAAAAAAAGTGCACAATGAAAATCACCTGTTCTTATATAATGTAGTCACCACAACTAAAACATTAAGTTACGTAACCTAACGGGTACTTTCCAAGAGTATACTATGATTCAAAGCACATTTTGTAATGAAGAAGATTATTGTTGAACTTTCACGATATTTTTTTTATTATCAATTTTTAAAAAAAGCCTATTATTTTTTTTAGGGTATGGCTAGATTTTGAAGGCCGTTGTACGTCCCCCTTAACTCAGTTCATGGATTACCGGAAAGGAATCTGTTGATTTTAAGCGGTTTAAAAGAAAATCTCCAATATGTTTTTTTATAAGATCATTTTTATAAACGGGATCTTTCGGATAAAGTGACTGAATATGAAACTAAGAATTATTCCTACAATCGAGACGATAACAAATTTAATAAAAGGTCCCATTAATATTTCTTCCATAATAACTTGTAACAAGTAAACAATAAAGATATGAATTAAAAAAACGGTAAAGGCATTATCTGCATGAGTGTGAGCAGTTTTCCGCGTTTATTCCAAAACTCCCGGCAGAGCACCAACAGACCTGTGATAAATCCTACACCAATAAAGGCTTCTGTAATGGGCCAAATATTAAAAGAGGCCGGAAGCAATCCTATAAATGTATTTAGAAAGTGGAAAACAGCAGCCGTTATTCCAATGAGCAACCAAACGATACCGATTCTAGTCGGTAATGAATGTAACCAATTATGGCGATACGCGACGACACCCATAATAAAAAAAAGCCAAGATATTGCGGGAGGCGTCCGATTTCTACAGGCATAAAAGGAAGATATCTATCCATTGTCCAACCGGAAACCAAATCCGAATAATATAATCAACGACTGCCAAAAGTAAAGCAAAGATGAGTAGCGCTTTGTGTCCAGGCGTTTTTGCGACAACTCCCGTATTATTTTTCGATTGATAGATAGCCATTCGAATCACCGCGTAACAAATAGAAAAAAAATAATAAAAGCGCTATAAACCAAAGATGTCCAACTTCAAAATCACCTTGACCTATATAATCTGAGAATAGATATGTCCAAAAGGGAGTATCTATGCCATCAACAATATATGTTATCGGTCCAAAAACAACAATTACAATAAAGGCAAAGGGAATTCCCAAACGTAAAAATCGATTCCCCAAAAATGAACCTATTCCTTTTCGATCTATCGAGGCGGGAATAAAATAAGCCGAGATTAAAAAGAACAATCCCATAAAAAAGGCGCCATTCACATCAAAAAAAGGGCCTAAAATAGATGACCTTTCGGCACTGAGAATAGGCCAATCATCTGTTGGAGCATAGGCTTGCCCTGCATGATGAGCAACAACCAGTAAGATTAAAGCAACCTTTATATTATCAAGATACACAAGACGCGTTCTTTTGGTAACCGAAGGCACATCATAACTATTTGTTTTCATAAAACTCTCCTCATGGTTAAATGATGAATAGCAATAGTTAGTTAGAATCAAACCCTGTTCAATACCCATTTTAATCTTTTGGTTAGAATAATAAATCAGTCTAGCGACTAAATCGATTTAAGACCGTAGTCGTAGTCCTTATCAAAATCTAGTACACAAACTAACAGAGCAACCGAAACGGTTGCTTTAGAGCGGAGATGGAATTCTATCTATACGTGCGTCTCGCGAACGAAAATATAAGACCATATTTGCAATTAAAAGTAGAGAGGGGGAGGACGATGCAAATATGGGCTCTCATAGGTGCACTTTTTTTTCCGTTTGACCTCGGGAGCTACTCCTTTAATGATTTCTTTTTAGTATTGTTATAGCCTATTCTTCACGTTATCGTTATCAACCCAGCTTTTTAATTCCTCGAAATTGCTCGATCTTCATATTTTGTCATCATAAAGAAATCCTCTCTTAGAACAGAGAGGAGCCCTTGATCAAATTTACATTAGAAATTCCCTTCAAAAAGCTCTACATGCTCTCTCACTAATTCGGTAAATTGAGCTTCAATTTCTTCAACACCTGCCACTTCTAATTCCTCTAAGAACGCATCATAAACGTCATCAAAGTTGTCAGGTGAGGTTAAAATCGCTTCAGGAATGCGACGATACATGATTTCTTGCGCTCTTTGAAATGTCACGTCAAAGTTGGAATATTTGATGTATTGATTTGGAAACCTGCGCCCCATGGTTTAATTGGAAATTCATCTGCACTGGGATACAGATCCATCCACATCTCTGCTCCATATGCCTCTAGTACTTCTTTTTCTTTTTCTGTATACGAATCAACAATTTGATCAGGTGAAGCGATTGTATATGTCTGTCCTGTCGAATCTTCTACTCCATCCCCATATCTTGGTGACATAAAGTCATAACTTGTTATCCCTGTGTCTCTCGCATAATGACTATCATTGTTTCTTCGATCCATTTCTTCATCAGAGATTACACGCTCGCCATCTATTACTTCATAATGCTCACCTTCAATTCCCCAGTTATTCAAAACCTGACCTTCATCTGAAGCAAGCCAGTCCAAGAATTTTATCGCCGCGACAGGATCCTTATTATCAACGGATATTCCAATTCCCCAGCCACCTAAATAGCCAGTATCTTGGAAATCAGCATGCGGGACATCTTCACTCATTGTTACAGGATACGGACCATACATTCTTTCATGCTCACCGGTAGAGCGGATTGAGTTCTGCACTTCTCCAATTCCCCAGTCAGCATCAATTGTTGCAATCACTCGACCAGAAGCAAGTTTTGCATTATATTGGTCATCTTGATGAGTAAACGTTTCGGGATCAAGTAGTCCACTGTCGTTCATGTGGTTTAACCAGCGGAAGTATTCTCGTTCCTCTGGACGTTTGTAATGAAAAATCGCTTCGTATGTTTCTGGATCGATATACCATTCCCCGTCATCTGAGGCGCCAGTTGCAAAAAAAACGCTGGGTTAGTTACCGTAATTAACGTCCTCCAGTCATCTCCATTTAAAGAAAGACCAATTCTTTTTTGTCCATCTATTTCTGGATATAGTTCCATGTATTCTTTGATTGCGTTTTCAAAATCTTGAATGGTTCTAATCTCAGGATAACCAAGCTCTTCTACTACGCGATGTTGTAACCAAAATCCGTTCGTGGGTGACCATTTTTGAGAATCTACCGGTGAAGTACTTAAAAAAATAGATCGATGGATCATCAGCACTCCAACGCATTCTATCAAGATAATCACCGTACAACTTTTTAATATTTGGCGCGTGCTCTTCAATTAAAGGTTCAAGATCAACCATTCCACCGGAATTAATAAGAATGCCACCTTCACCTTTAGGTGAAATGAAGTCGGGATATTCTCCACTAGCAGCCATTAATGCGTATCGATCAGACCCGCCTCCCAAATCAAATTCAGCATTGATCGTAACACCTGTCTCTTCAATAATTTTCTGACCAACTGGATCTTGCATATTGTTCCAGTCTGGATGTGGATCTCCGTGGAACATCGTAAATGTTATCGCTCATCGCCAAGTTCTACAGTCTCCTCGCTGTCGCTACATGCACTGATCATTAGCAGACCTGAAGCCATAACAGCAATTCCAGCTGTGTTCCATTTCCTTTTCATTTGTAAACCCTCCCGTTTTAATATTTTTGCAACAGGGTAAACCCCTGTTTATTACCTATTTCACTGCTCCTATCGTCATCCCCTTAACAAAGTAGCGTTGAATAAAGGGATACACCATTAAAATAGGAACGACCGTCACAATTGTAATCGCCATTCTGATTGATTCTGGTGATACTTGGCGAACTTGTGATTCCATTTCTGCACCATGTGTAGCTGATTGTCCTGACGTTGTATTTTCTAGTATTTTCATTAATTCGTATTGCAGCGTTGTTAGTGCTGGATTTGCACTATTATAGAGATACGTATCAAACCACGAATTCCATTGCCCAACAGCTATAAACAGTGCTATCGTTGCCAGCACAGGCTTACACAGTGGAGTATAATTCGTAAATAAATTGTAAAGTCACTTGCACCATCCAATTTTGCTGATTCTTGGAGCGAGTATGGAACACTATCCATAAACGAACGCATAATAATTACATTCCATGCCGCAATCATCCCTGGTAAAATATAAACCCAAAAGCTATTAATTAAGCCCAGATCACGGATAACCATATAGCCGGGGATTAATCCACCTGAAAAATACATTGTTAAAATAATGATCATTGAAAATAGTTTCCTAGACTTGAAATCTCTTCGACTTAATGCAAAAGCGAGCATTGACGTTGCTACTAACCCTAACCCCGTTCCAATGACTGTCCTAAGGACTGAATTTCGAAAAGCGACTAATAGTGTGTCGTACTGGAACACTTGGATGAAATTTTCTAGTGTGAACTCACGTGGCCAAATATAAATACCGCCCCGCACCGTATCAACAGAGTCATTTAATGCAATGGCCAATACATTTAAAAAGGGATAGAGCATCACGACAAAAATTCCAATCATTATCAAAATGTTCGTCGTATCGAACAAACGATCAGATATTTTCGTTTTTTGAAACTGGTTTATCTGTTTTGCCATTGACCTCTCACCTCAAATAATACTTTCTTTCGCAATTTTGCGATAAATCGCATTTGCTGTTAAAAGTAAAATCACGCTTACAATCGAGTTAAATATACTAATAGCCGTTCCATACGAATACCTTGCTAATCCAATCCCATAATTAAGTGCGTATAGCTCTAAAACTTCGGAATACTCTTTCACCAGGTTATTTCCTAGTAGCATTTGTTTTTCAAAACCAGTACTGATTAAACTTCCGATACTTAAGATAAAAATAATCATAATGACGGGACGAATACTCGGCAATGTAATATGCCACATTTGTCTCCACCTGCTAGCACCGTCTACTTTAGCAGCTTCATATAATTGCGGATCAACACCTGCCATCGCAGCGATGAAGATAATCGAATTCCACCCCATTTCTTTCCAAATATCAGATATGGTCACAATCCCCCAAAACCATGTTCCTTTCGCCATAAATTGAATAGGTTGTTCGATGATGTTAAACGTGATCAACAGTTCATTAACAATTCCTCCGTCAGTAGAGAGCATCTTTGTCACTATACCTGCCACAACAACCCATGAGACAAAGTGGGGAAGATAGGATACTGTTTGAATGGTTCTCTTAAACCATGAAACACGTAATTCATTAAGGAACAATGCGAAAATAATTGGGACAAGCATCCCGCCTGTCAATCCGAGAATACTCATCGCCAATGTATTGCGAAGAACTAAATAAAATTGGCTATCATTAAATAGAGCAATAAAATGGTCAAACCCAACCCATTGTTGTTCAAAAAAAGGAAAAACCTGGCCTGTATTCTTGAAAGGCCATCGTCCAACCCCACAAGAAGATAATTAAAAACCAAAACCATCATGATAAAAGGAACCGACATTGCATATAAATACCGTTGTCTAATCAAAACTTTCCAGAATGGCTCCTTTGTTCGTTTCAATTCTGTAGCACCTAATTCTTTGTTCACTTTAGACTCCAATTGCATTCACCTACCTCTAAATCAATGTCGTATACCATGCGAGAAACTAGCAAGCTCATTTCTCGCATGGTCTTCAGTTACATTAATCATTCTTTTCTAACGTGATCATCAATTCCACTGCATCCGTTTTAATCCGCGTCCCGTATTCTTCTACGTGAATTTCACCTTTGTTTACTTCTTGTACAGTAAATTCGTTACGTAATACAAGCTCATAGGAAGTTGATAAACCGTCTGTTGAAAAAGTGATCATGCGGCCTTTTTTAACCGCTTTCACATGAACGACTTGCTCTCCCACCTGATTAGGAATATTTGCCTCACTCTCTTCGTCTAATTCAAACAAATGGAATTCGGGCTTGCGACAGTAGTCGTACTCTGCGGTCTTCTCCTCAAAACCAAACGGGATGATTGAATTCTCCCTCACAAGTAGTGGCAACGTCATATACGTATGTTCTTCCATTTGCCATTGTCCACCGGCAATGTTTTCATTCGTTAAAAGGTTGGTCCATTTTCCTTGGGGTACATAGTAGCGGACCGTCCCTTGCTCATTAAAAATTGGAGCAACAAGTAATTTTTCTCCAAACATATATTGGCGATCAAGGTAATGGCACGTCTCATCATCTTCAAATTCAAGTAACATCGGTCGCATCATTGGAATTCCTCTCTTTGCTGACTCAGTTGCATAGTTGAAGATATACGGCATTAGCTTATTTTTAAGCTTCGTAAATTTCCTAGTGACATCAACAGCCTCTTCGTCATAAATCCAAGGTACTTTATATTCCCAGCTACCGTGATAGCGGCTATGAGAAGAAAGTAAACCAAATTGGGTCCAGCGTTTATAAAGATCTGGAGACGTACCAGACTCAAATCCACCAATATCATGGCTCCAATAACCAAAACCAGTCAAACTAAATGATAGGCCACCACGCAACGATTCAGCCATTGATTCATAATTTGATAAGCAATCACCGCCCCAGTGCACAGGAAACTTTTGACTACCTGCTGTTGCTGAACGAGCAAATACAACAGCCTCATTTTCACCTCGCCTACGTTCCAACAGTTCAAATACGATTTTATTGTAAAGATAGGAATAGTAATTGTGCATTTTCTCAGGATTTGAGCGATCAAAATATTGAACATCGGTTGGAATTCTCTCACCAAAATCCGTCTTAAAGCTGTCGACTCCCATATCAAGCAACGCTTCGAGCTTACTTTCATACCATTTGCACGCTTCAGGATTCGTAAAGTCGACAATCGCTAAACCAGCCTGCCACTTATCCCACTGCCAAACCGTACCATCTAATCGTTTGATAAAATAACCATTCTCTTTACCTTCTTTAAATAAAGGAGATTTCTGTCCGATATACGGATTAATCCAAAGGGAGATTTTTAATCCTTTGTCTTTTAATCGAGCCAGCATCTTCTCGGGCTCTGGGAACACCCGTTCATCCCAAATAAAGTTGCACCATTCAAATTCCTTCATCCAAAAACAATCAAAATGGAACACATCTAGTGGGATGTCTCTCTCTGCCATCCCGTCAATAAATTGATTAACCGTTCCTTCATCATAATTTGTAGTAAATGAGGTTGAGAGCCAAAGTCCAAATGACCAAGCAGGTGGAAGAGAAGGCTTTCCTAAAAAATTCGTATATCGTTCAATGACTTCTTTGATAGTCGGTCCATCGATGAAATAATATTCTAAGTTCTCGCCCTCTACACTGAACTGGGCTTTTGATGTTTTTTTCTGAGCCAATTTCATAGGAAACGCTTTCAGAATGATTAACAAAAACGCCATAGCCTGCATTACTAACATAGAAAGGAACATTTTTATAAGCTTGCTCACTACCTGTTCCGCCATCTTCATTCCAAATATTTACCGTTTGCCCGTTTTTCACAAATGGCGTAAAACGCTCACCTAAGCCGTAAATGAGTTCACCCACCCCAAGAGATAACTGTTCTCTCATATACGTCTGCTTACTATTTGTTTTAATGTACGCTGGTGCATTCTCTTCACTTTTTGTAAGGATTTTTCCATTTCGCAAAAAAAGTGAGGTTCCAACAAGCTTTTTTTTATTTGTACTTCTAAATTTTCGCTTTTCACACGAAAATGGTCAGTCGTTTCTTTGATGTCCAGTGTTCGTTTTTGTTTAATAAGTGGAAATTCAGGACCTCGCTCATGTCCACCAGCATGATGATTCATTTTTACTCCAATAATCTTTCGCTGGTGTCGTTATTTCAATTGTCATCATGCCACCATCTAGGGTTGCTCCACGATGTTCGATTCGATTAAACGGTGCATAAAGTGTTAACTTTTCGTTTGTTATTTCTGCTGTGTGAATTTGTGCAGGGGAAGACGGGTAAAAACCTTCCCGAGTCATCCAGCAACCATCACTAAACTTCATTTGTTTCACTCCTATTTAAAATCATTACTTTATTTGTTTAATGCGTTCTTAGTCTTCTTCCTTTCAAAATGATGAACGTCCCTCATTTTATGATGTACGTTCATCATTTCTTCTTAAAAAAAATGGTTGCTCATTTTAATTGCTTTAAGACGTACAGGAAGGTGCGATTATATGTAAAACTTAGCATTCTCCTTCACAATCACTTCAAGTTTACTTTCTTTATCTATCGTATCTATAATTCGATCCTCGAAAGCCATTTTTTCAAAAAGCATAGACAGTGCATCATATCCTTGTCCAATTGGATCTTGATTAATTGTCGCAGTGATCACATCCGCTTCCAAGTACTTTAGTAATTGTTCATTGAAATCATGACCGACAACAACTAAGTTTTCTAAGCTTAGTTCCGAAATATATTCAGCTACTTTAATTAATTCAGCCGTTGATACATACACACCAGTAACATTCTGAAAAACATCTTTTAATTGTTTTTTTGAATACTCAGATCCGACAAGAGCATAGGGTCCGCATACGTCTAAATGTTCCTTGACAACTTCAATAAAACCTTTATTTTTCTCTTTAGTCTGAAAGTCATCATTTGCCCCTAAAATAGCAACTTTTTCTTGACTCCGAACAAATTTACGAATTAACTCACCTGCAAGTCGACCTGACTTTCGATAATCAGCACCGACATAAAACATTCGATTACTGTTTGGGATATCTTGGTTAAATGTACAAACTTTAATCCCTTTAGCCACAGCTTCTTTAATGGAATCTGTTAAATCTTCATCTCCAGGAGAAATCGCAATTCCTTGGTACTGATTTGAATGAACAACCTCAGCTAAAATATCTTCGGCAGTGCGCTCCGGTGCTGAAGGACGGTATGTATCAATTTGCAGCCCGTAATCTTCAAACTCATCTAAAGCTATTTTAAATCCCACTTCAACTTGTTCCCAGAAAAATTCAACATACAATGGATAAATAACCGCAACTCGATATTCTGTCTTTTTTTGACAAAAATCGAGCCAGTCGATTCGGTCGATACCCTAACTCATCTGCAGCCGCCAATACCTTTTCATACGTTTCCTTTTTGACATTCCCACGATTATTTAATACACGATCAACAGTTGCTACTGACACTCCTAGGTGTTCAGCGATCGTCTTAGCTGTAATTCTTTGAATCGTTTTCAGTTTAAAATCTCCTTTCTTTTAACTTTGATCATCGTACATCATTTTAAAATTGATTGCAAGATTTTTTTTGAGAGCGTCCGAGTGGATGGAGTAACCCCTATCAATCCAAAAACCCGTTACTCTCAGTGGTAGCAACGAGCTTTTGGATTAGTTATGTGAAACTAAAGATATTAAGGTTGGGGATCATACGTACCTGCTACATTAATCGTAGTCTCAGTAGTGTCACCAGCTATAATGTTATAGAAACCCTGGGAAAACTAAATCAATTCTCAACCCAGCTTTTTTGGTCATCGATAACTGCCTTTGCTCGATCTTCATATTCCGTTAATATCTCTGGGATACTGCGAGTTCCGTTAGCCAGCTCATCAATGAGCTCCCCTCTAAATTCGTCGAGGACGTTATCATAAATCGATCGTCGTTCTGGGCCACCATTGTACGTATGGTAAAAGAAGGCATCCGTATTTTTATCTGCCATCAATGGCTCATCTGCATAAATTTGACTTTGAATCTCTTGATCGGCTAATGGCGTACTCAATCCTTGTCTGACTTGCTCCACCTGATATTCATCGGAAAGAAGGTAGGCGATCGCTTGAAACGCATCGTCTTTATGCTGGCTTGTGGCAGATACACCGATGGCAGCTCCTCCTTGAACAGGCACGATTCCTGGTTGTTCCTCAAAGGTAGGCCACGCGACCAAATCCCAGTTCAATCCAGCTTCTTCTTCTGCTTGCAGCAACGGTCCGACATCTTTAAAACGAGCAGACATCGCCGTTTGTCCATTAACGACCCATGGCGGTTCGGCATTCCCTGGTATTTGTCTCATTTCTCTAAACAGCTCAAACCCTTCTCGTAAGCCAGGAGAACTCGCAAACACTGGTTCATCCGTATCTGGATCGACATACGTGACATCATACGCCTCTCCCGCAAAAAAAAGGCTGCCAAATTTCTAAGCCATGGTATTGCGTACCTTCATGTTCTCTAGTTAGTTGACTGGCCAGGTCAAGTACCTCGTCCCACGTCATCCCGTCTGTAGTAGTCCACTCCAAATAAATCAAAGACATCTTTGTTATAGAAAAGGGCTAAGAGATCCGGTTCATATGGGAGTAAATACAGCTCTTGATTCGGAGCATATGATCGAATGCGCGACAGCAAACCCGGCTCGATTCGCTCTAAGTCAAACTCATGGGCTTCCACTAGCTCATCCATATCATAGGCTAACTGCACTTCCATATAATACGGTAAGCGATAGGCATTAAGTGTATTAAAAATATCAGGATGAACCTGTGCTGCTAGCATTTCTTGCAGGCTCTCTCTGTTCGAATGGGTAGTATAAAACTCAATGGTAATGTGCGGAAACTTTTCTTCAATGGCCTCTTTAGCTATCTCATAGCGTTCTGGATGATCAGATGCCCATATTAGAGTAATATTCTCCTGAACTCCTTCTTCTCCACCTTCCATAGTCGATTCGTCTGATTGACATGCTACACATAACAACACACTTCCTAAAAGAAATAGTTTGAGCTGAAACCATTTCATTGTAATCCCCCTAACGTTTTTTTTGAGAGCGCTTCCGTATTTCTGTAGAACTCAACGTTGGATCCAGTTCTATTGCAATATTTTCTAATCAACAAACTTTAGGCAGTGACTTGGATACTCAAGGGAATATAACAGAAACGTTAGAAACCCTCGAGCCCTACGTCTAGTAAAAGGCGAAGCCCCCTCAAGTTTTCTAAAAACCGATTTGTAAATCGAGTGGTTTCATTTCATAAATGCTTTTAAATCTTGATCGATTTCATCTGCAATTGCAGGCAATGTAATTCTCTGTGTTAGCCTCCTTTTTGACGCTTGTTTATTACCTCGATTAATACGTATTCTATTTCAACGTACTGTAATAAGCATTGTTTATGTTGCTTAATAAATTGCAAATATTGCTTATTCAAGTTTAAGGTAAGTCCATACATCGATATGTGTGTTCCGATATCATTTAATGGTTCTATCACTGATATTGGGCGTAAAATATATAATTCTCTAACTGGCTTAAGCTGAGTTTTGTTATTTTGCAAGTAGGAATTGTCTCTGGACTGCCACTAAAGGATTATAAAGAAAGGAAGAAACGTTCTTTTGTAGAAGCGCTTCTTCCTTTCAACAGTATATTTTGCTTAGAGATGGAGTAAGCTAAGTAGCTCTGAAAGCCCTTTTTGCCGTCTTGCAGAAAAACAGAGCTTTTCGTCTTAATATTCTTTCATCAATACCCGATTTCACTTTACCCTCTCTCCCACAAGGTCGCACTTAAAATCAACCCTCACTAGCATTTTTCATCGCTCCACTAGGGCTTTTCTTAACTATGATGTGAGAACTAATGTAATATATTTGAAAATCATAAGTAGCTTTTGCATTAAGGGGTTCAAGAGTTAAAGTGTCAGGTGGTTTTTCTTTTTGTATGTTAAACAAAGTATAAATTTCTGATTACTGTTTAAATCTTCTTAAATGCTCGTATAGCCTTATTCTATTGGCTTTCGAGCATTTTAACTGTTGGTAGATACTTCACGTTTCATTACATATTTCTTTATATTTTAGCTGTCAAAAGTGGTAAATAATGATCTTATTGTTGTAGAAAGTGTAGCCGATGGAATTATCAAATCTAAGAAAGCTATGGAAAACTAATCCCTTTTTAGAATGCACATTATCAGAAGTTTCTACTTTTCCGATGTTTCCTTAGCTTTTAATGATTACTCGTGTTGAATAGGTTTCAACGCGAATTTCATCAATGATTATTTTTAACTTGGTATAAACGCATGGTGAGTGAAGCAAAAACAACGATTAACAATATGCAAATCCCCAGCCCTTTAAAAATATCAATGACACTTGCAGTTCCATACATTAGTCCCCTTACAGTTGAACCTGCAACACTCAATGGATTAAGTTCAACAATTGATTGAACCCAATTTGGCATTGTATCTGAATCTACAAAAAGATTACTTGCAAATATAAGTGGATAGACAAATATCATACTCATACCTGAAACGGTTTCCGGTCGCTTTACAATGATACCTATCATCGTAAAGATCCAGCTTACACTGAAGGCGAAGAAAACAATAAATAATAAAGCAAGAATTGTCCCTATTACTCCTGCCTCAGGTCGAAAACCTAGTAATAATCCTGTACCTAAAGAAACCAATAAAGCAAGGGTATACCTTATTGTGTCACTAAGGAGTGTTCCCAGTATGGCAGCAGGTTGCCAGAATGGTAGAGTACGAAAGCGATTGAAGATACCTTTAGTAAGATCCATACTAATGATTGAGCCACTATATGCCGTCATTGGGATAACCGTCATAATTAATATTCCAGGTAAGAGAAAGTGAAGATAATCAGAAGTAGAACCAGCAATTGCACCACCAAACAAAAAAGTTAAA
>BAXO01000010.1 GCA_001310555.1 Bacillus sp. JCM 19058 | reverse complement strand
TGCGGATGATAGTCACCTCCATAATTGTTATCGATAACAAAAATATATCATCAACGGCCGATAAGATCAAGAGTTGTCGTTCGATTGAAATGTAAAGACGCTTCTCGCTTTGTTTTCCAGGACAGAGCAAATCAAGCTCGAATTCCGCTTTAAAGTTTCGCTTTAAATTGTCCATGACGAGCCGTTGATTTCGCCTCACCCTAAGGGGGAAGCAACTCAAAAATGAATGAGTTAAAAAACACCTAGGAGCAAATATGGATGAATTCGCTTCTAGGTGTTTTTCCTTCTCAAACTAGCCGTTGTCTCATGCCTGCTTAGTCATATTAATACCTGAACTGAGTATTTAGCGAGGATTTTCTAATTAGTAACTCCGATTGCAGCACAATTTTTCGGTACGATGGCGGCGCATTTCCTTCGACTCGCTCAATTAAAAACTGAACACCTGTATAGCCAAAATCGTAAGCAGGCTGCGAGGATACAGTTAAAAAAGGCTCGAGGCTCAAATAAGGATCGAGATCGTCAAAGCAAGCAATCGCCATATCCTCCGGGACACGAATGCCTCGTTCGTTTAAGGCTCGGATCGAATCGATTGCGATAAAGTTATTCGCAGCAAAAATTGCGGTCGGTCGCTCGTTTTTCGGTAACTCGTAAAATGGGGCGATGAGATCGGAGCCTTTATCCTTCTTATAATGGCTTTGAATGACGAGCTTTTCATCAAAAGGAAGCTGATTTGCTCTTAACGTATCCATATACGCCTCGTATCTTTCCTCCGCCGTTGATATATCTAACGGCGCATGAATCATCCCTATCCGTTTATGCCCGTTATCAATAAAGTGCTGGATAATATTTTTCGTTCCGGCATGATTGTCGCCTAACACCAAATCGCACTCAGCCTGATCGATTTTTCGATCGATTAAAGTATAGGGAATATTATATTTTTGAAGCTTTTTCAGATTTTTTCGAGACATGACTCCCGTCGGTGTAATGAGCACACCATCAACACCGGTCGAAATTAATTTATCGATATAATCGGATTCCTTTTCTATTTCTTCATCCGTATTGCATAGGAGCATTTGATAGCCATTTGATTCGCCTTGTCCTCAGCTCCGCGAGCGATAACAGTAAAAAAAATGGGTTCGTAATATCAGTGATTAATAATGCGAGCAGGCTTGATTTTTTGGACTGAAGGCTTCTTGCAGCTAAATTAGGAATATAGTTTAATTCCTCTGCTGCTTTTAATACCTTTTTCCGGGTAGCATCGCTAATATTTTTCTTGTTATTCAATACTCTGGATACTGTCATCGGCGAAACATCGGCTATTTTTGCAATATCATAAATGGTTGCCACATCGATCCCTACCTTCGATTATCTGCTTCTATTTTACCATTCCTGAAAAAGAAGGGGCAAGTTTTCAGTGACCGACCTACAGGCGATAAAGTGCTGGCTCATAAAATAGAGAAGGCGTGCTGCCGCTCCTCAACACACCAAGGGCGGATGTGCATAGCATATAG
Organism: Bacillus sp. JCM 19058; assembly: GCA_001310555.1. Next base: position 79,819 of record BAXO01000010.1, on the reverse strand, counting down.
TAATCGCAAAATTGTAAGGAGGGCTTGTCCATGCCGCGTCACTTTAAAGGGTTTAATTCTCATCCACCTCCGAAGAAATGGTGGCGATTTCGCGCTATATGTATTCAATGTCTGATTCCGATCATTATTTTTCAGCTGTTACGGACCTTCTTGTTCCCAACTACGATAGACGTCGTGCTGATCACCTTGTTGATTGTGCTTTTTTGCTGCCTGAAGTTTGACATATTTTAAAGCATTTCCATATAGAAAAAAAGGGATAGCAAAAGCACCTTATGGGAAGTGCTTTTGCTATTCCTCTTCTGGTGGAATGATTAATTTTTGTGTCAGACGTTGAACCTTACGCAGCGACAGCAACCGTTTTTCCAAGCGCTGCGTGTGCTCAAGCTCGCTTAACGTTTGTCTTCGATTCGTATAGGCTTCAACGGCGTAAGCAATCGGTTCTGGAAAGCTAAGATAAGCGGAAGTGAGGTATTTCTCTTCTTCAAGTAATGGCAAATGCTTTTCATATCGAAAGAACCATCGGGATACTTCCTCCTCCGACCAAAGCGCATGCGGGAAATTGTAACGGCAAAAGCTGGCAATATCCCTCGCTGGTGTATCGATTCCAGCGCGTTCAAAATTGAGGAGCAATGGCTCATTCTCGATGGTAAACAAAGCGTGCGAATGAGCTAGGCGCCCATGACAAAGTACCGTCCTATATTTCTCCTTCTCTAAACATTGGTCATACCACTTCTTTAAATATTCCTTCGCCGCTTCAGCCATTTGATCGATCATATAAGCGTGAGTTAAAAAGCTTAGCTCAAATGGTGACATGTATACTTTCCGCTCAGCTTGATCAGTAAAGCGTGACAATTCAAGCTGTCGCAGCTCCCAACGTTTTAACAGCTGTTGGAACGAGCGATCGACTAGCTCTTTGGAATAAGGCTGCGTTTTCACAGTCAGGCGGTGAATAACGGCCATTTGCGTCATCAGCTTTTCTTCCTGGGATTCTCTACCCATATATTCGACTGGCTCAATCCAAGGCATCAGATAATAAGTATGAGAGCCTGTCGACAGAGTATATTCTCCGTATTTTGTCGGCAAAATCGGTACAGCTTGCTTATAGCCAAGCTTTGACAGTCTCCGCATCACATGAATGAACTCATCAGCTTGCAGCTGTGACATAGACGTTTCCTTCAGAGCGTAATCTCCTCTTGCTGTGGACACCTTTTTTACTTTTCCATAATCCTCAAGCTGCTCCGGATACAAATCGTAATAAAACAAAATCGATTGGTAAGGCTCTAGTTCCTTCACTTCTGAGTCACCACCTTCATGTTCTTATCCACCCATCGACTTAAGGCTTGGACTAGGTGTCTGCTGCGCTCCCATTCCATCAGGCTGTAGTCAACGGTCTGCTTTAGCTCCGTGGCTGAAACCGAAGTGCTCTCGCACGCATCAACGACCCGATCGAGCTCATAAGGAAGGAGACACTCCGAAACGAGTAAAAGGCATTGCTCTCTTGACAGCTCTCCTACACGCTCGATTTCGTCTAAGAGCTCCTGCAAGGAAGCCTCGCCATGCTGAGCACACCAGTCGGAGAGTAAGGCACATAGCGACCGATAGCTTCTTTCCGGCCTACCATCGCCACCTTTCCATACGAGAATATTATACATTTGCTGTGCTTGATGTAACGAATAAATTGGATCGAGCAAGGGTGGCACTTCGTCTCTGCTCCTTGTTAATAGCTGCTCACTCTTCTTCACTCGATAGTTCGATTCCTCGATACAGCGTTGCAATAATTGGCGCTGCCCTTCGTCCAGCTTCACTGTGTGGAGGGGCAGCTTGTTAAACTTAGGGGACTGCTTTTCTTTCGCCGTTACCTTTGTTTCAGCCGTCAGACCATGCTTAATCATGGTACCAAGCAACTGCCCCCAAACCGCTTCCTTCCCATTTTGCTTGAAGCTATCGTTGAGCTCATCGTGAACCGTCAGCCAACCATTCTCCCACCTTGCAAAAGCCTGCTTATCCTTCGTGCGAATCATTCGATCGATAAGTATACAAGGCGTGACACTGCAACGGTCACGCCATTCAATATGCCAATCCAACAGCTCTTTATTTTCCCAATATCGAATTCGTTTCAAGCCTTGCTCCGTTTCGATTAAGTTATGATTAACAAATTCGACCTTTCGAAATGGGTACCGTTCCTTTAAGTAATCGAGCAACTCCATATGATTTCTCCTCTACGATTCATTTGAAGCGGGAATATAAAGTATTTGCCCTTCCTCGACTTGCTCTTCTTCCAAGCGATTGAAACGAGCAAGTTGACTTGTACTGACGTCATACCGTTCTGCAATAAGATCGAGCGATTCATTTTCCTGAATAATGCACATTTTCCACTTCGAAAACTTTTCTTCGCCGTCCTTTGTTAGCATTTTTGTTAAATATAACGCATTTTCTTCCCTTTGCCTTCCCTTTTCAGCTACTGCTTCATCTTCTCCTGGATCTCCGTCCGCCTCTCCGCTTTGTTCAACGGTTTCTTGTTTCTGCGGCGCTAATGTCACTTTCGTTTCTTGACGTTCCATCGTAGTCTCTTCTGTGAGCTCCGCTGCTTGCTCTCCTTCCTGATGTCCTTCGGCCGATTGGCGCTCTTGCTCTGTCTTCTCTATTCGCTCTTCATATTGCCCCGCTGGCGCCGATTCCTCTTCTTTGTCATTAGGTTGTCGTCTTTGCGATGGCTCTCCTACCTTCTCTCCTGACTGTCTCATTGCCGCGAATTCCTCTGCTCGTTCCTCGGGCTGTCTTATTGGCGTTGGTTCTTTCGCTCGTTCTTCAGCTTGAGTCTTTGACGACTCCTTCCTTTGTACATCGGGCTGGCTCTTTAATTCCGATTCTTTTATCCGCTGTTCGGACTGGTGTTCCTGGAACGGTTCTTTTGCTCGTTCTTCAGATTGCCTCATCGGTACCATGATTCCGCCCGATTCTCTAACTGATGTTCATGTGATGCTTCTTCCGCTTTCTCCGAGTGATATTGCGGTATTCGTGTTGCCTCCGTTTTTCCATCGCTCGCTTCTTCCTTATTTACGACGGAAGGTTCTTCTGCATGGGCTTCCTTCTCATTCTGAAGAGACGGTCTCTCAACTGGCGGGCGCCTTCCTTTTCGCTAGATAGCAACCGTTCCCACGTTCGCTTTTCTTCTTTTGCGGCCGGAGCGACATCCTCTCGTACCGGCGCTTTTTCTAGTTTCGTTTCCTCTTTATTTGCTTGCTGAAAGACGAGCGGTTCCGCAGCCTCATGCTTTTTTTTCGCGCTTCGAAAGAAAATGGCTGGGCAAGAGGATTAATTGGTGGAACCTCCCTTTCTCTTTCCGTAGCGACAGGCTCATTCCTGGACTCTTGTTCTTGAGTCATTCCACTAATGCTGACGTCTGCTGTTAATTGAATGCAGCTTTTTTCTGGTAAATCGTAATCAAAAGAATCCACCTGTACGTAGATTTCATCAAGCTTTGGATTCGACTTAACGGGATCGTGACATCAATCGGAAAGAAATGTTTGATCTCCCTGTCCCATCCTCTGCCACAGATAACTCCTCCACCGAACGGAATACGGTCTGTTCTTCAATGAGCTCTTCTTCACCGTCTCCTTCCTTATGCCGGCTTGAACGATATTCTCCAATTAATCTCAATCCACCTTTAATGACCACATGCTGACTCTGCTCTTCGATCGTAATCTCAGGCTCTAACGACATTCCAACGATTTCCTCGATCTCTTCTCCTTTATTTAGCCAAACCGATTCTTCAATTGAAAACGATAGCTTTGACGGATGCTCTTGTGCCACAATACATTCCTCCTCATCTTCGTTCTTCCATTCATCGGGTCGCGCACGTTCAGTACAATATCACTTTATGACAAGTTACTAGCGATTATGATAAAGAATTGATAAGACGAGGATAAGCTTTATAATTATCGTTTCGATGGGTGCTGCTATTCTATTAGCTACGATTCACTCGAGCAGTTGACAGCCCCATTAGCTAGTCCGTTTTTCTATTAACCCATTATACGCATTGCCGTTCCATCAGTAATGCTTACACCTAACGAAGTCTTAATAAATAGTTTATGCACAAAAAAATACCGACAGAAGGGTAAGCCCTTCTGCCGGCATGTTCCAATGCTCAGCCCTGCAATTTTGCAAACGCAGCTTCAGCCGCAGCGATCGTTTGCTCGATATCTGCTTCAGTATGCTTCGTCGATAAAAACATTCCTTCGAATTGAGATGGAGGCAACGATATTCCTTGTCTGAGCATCTCTTGAAAATAACGAGTAAAGTAGTCAAGGTTGGAACTGCTCGCTGTTTCGAAGTTCACTACCTTTTCGTCTGTAAAGAAGAAACCCACCATTGAACCGATGCGATTAATGTAGTGAGGAATTTGATAGTTGGCAGCAGCCGCAGACAGCCCCATCTCAAGCCGTTCAGCCAGCTTATTAAACACTTCATAGTCTGTTTTCTTCAGCTGCGAAAGCGTCTCGTAGCCTGCTGTCATCGCAAGCGGGTTGCCGGATAAGGTTCCTGCTTGATAAATAGGTCCCTCCGGAGCAATTCGTTCCATGATTTCACGTTTGCCGCCAAAGGCACCGACCGGGAGGCCGCCACCGATGACTTTGCCGAGACAGGTTAAATCCGGCATAATACCAAACTTGCCCTGTGCACAATGATAGTCTACCCTGAAGCCAGTCATCACTTCATCGAAAATGAGCAGGCTTCCACTAGATTCTGTCAACTGACGCAATCCCTCGAGAAAACCGGGTTCAGGTGGAACAACGCCCATATTGCCTGCGACAGGTTCAACTATGACAGCAGCAATATCGCTACCAAACCGTTCAAAAGCTAGTGTTGCGCTCTCTAAATCGTTGTAAGGTACAGTTAACGTATTTTGGGCAATAGAATCTGGCACTCCCGGACTATCGGGCAAGCGAGCGTCGCTACTCCCGAACCCGCCTTAATTAGAAGCGAGTCGCCATGACCATGGTAACAGCCAGTAAACTTAAGAATTTTGTTTCGCCCGGTGAAACCGCGTGCCAATCGTAAAGCGCTCATTGTTGCTTCCGTACCGGAATTGACCATCCGCACCATTCAATCGACGGTACACGCTCAATGACCAGCTCGGCCAGCTTAGTTTCCAGCTCATTTGGTGCGCCAAAGCTCGTACCAAGCTCAGCTGCCTTTTTTACTTCAGTCACTACTCGTTCATCAGCATGTCCAAGAATGAGCGGTCCCCAGGAAAGTACGTAATCGATGTACTCATTCCCATCCAGATCGTATATTTTCGAGCCTTTGCCACGTTCCATATAAACCGGGTCCATCTTGACTGACTTAAATGCGCGGACTGGCTGTTGACTCCACCCGGCATTAATGGTCTTGCTTTTGAGAAAGCTGCTCGTGATTTCGTGAAACTCCGCATCGACAATTCCTCCCTCTTAAACTATGAATAGTCTGACGGCCTTAACCGTTTTATTGATATTAATACTCGTTTCTATATTTTTTTGCTTAGAAAGGTATTCTCCGCACCTTTACTATTCTTTAAGTTAGCCAGCGGGCGGCATCCTTAGCATAGTAAGTCAAAATTAAATCGGCCCCTGCTCGCTTCATACTCGTTAGCTTCTCAAGCACCGTTCCCTTTTCGTCGATCCAACCGTTTTGACTGGCTGCTTTAATCATCGCGTATTCACCGCTAACATTATAGGCCACTACCGGAGAGCCCGAGAAATTCTTCACCTCACGAATAATGTCCAAATAAGAAAGAGCTGGCTTGACAATTATGAAATCCGCTCCTTCTTCTAAATCGGATTTCGCTTCACGCAAGGCTTCTTCACGATTGGCAGGATCCATTTGATACGTTTTGCGGTCGCCAAATTGCGGTGAGCTATGGGCCGCATCCCGGAACGGACCGTAAAAGGCGGAAGCGTATTTAACCGCATAGGACATAATCGGCACATGCTCATAGCCGGCCTGATCGAGCCCAGTCCGAATCGCCTTGACAAAGCCGTCCATCATATTCGAGGGTGCAATAATATCCGCCCCTGCTTCCGCTTGGGATACTGCCGTTCTCGCCAATAATTCAAGCGAAGGATCATTCAACACCTTACCTGCTTCGATGACGCCGCAGTGACCGTGTTCCGTAAATTGACAAAGACAAGTATCAGCAATAATCGTCAGTTCAGGATACTTTTCTTTTAGCTGACGAAGCGCTTTTTGGACGATCCCATTCTCATCGTAAGCATGGGAGCCTTTCTCATCCTTTTCAGCCGGAATCCCAAACAAGATAATGGCCGGAATTCCGAGGGAGATGACTTCGTCTACTTCCTGCTCAACGAGATCAAGTGACCACTGATACACTCCAGGCATTGATTTGATTTCCTGTTTCCTTTGCTTTCCTTCAGTGACAAAAATCGGGTAAATGAAATCGGTAGGGTGCAGACGGGTTTCTCTCACCATTCCCCGAATCGTAGCCGTCTGACGCAGCCGGCGATGTCGTTTAAATTCGAGTTCCTTCAATTTCGTTCCTCCTCCTTGAAGTAATCACATATCGCGGTAACCAAAGCTTCTATCGTGTACCGCTCTGGCATGATCTGAACGGTTAAGCCAAGCGTTTCTGCTGCTTTTGCAGCAATTGGACCAATACAGGCGATCGGTACTTTCGTTATTGTACCTTCTCCTCGATATTCCCGGATCAGTTCATGAAAATTCCGGACCGTCGATGAGCTTGTCAAAGTGATTACATCGATTGTTTCTTCGGAAAAAGCCCTGTCTAATGCTACTCCTGCACCAGCCGGGCGTTCTGTTACATACACAACTAATTCAGTTACTTCAGCACCGTGCTTTTCCAGCTCTTCAACAAGGAGCTGCCTCCCCAGATTACCGCGTGGAATTAAGACCCGTTCACCTTTTTGGATCGTTTGGCGAAGCTCGTTCAGCAGCTCCTCGGCTACATATTCCGATGGCACGATATCAGCGCTGAGCCGATAATGTTCAAGCATTTGCGCTGTTTTCTCGCCGACGGCGGCAATACGAGGAAGCTGTATTCCCGGCGAAGCTGTCGTAAAGGCATCCATAAAATAACGAACACCGTTTACGCTCGTAAACACGAGCCAGTCATACGTGGAGAGCTCTGAAAAAAAGCTCAGGTCTTCGTAATGCAAAATCGGTTTTTTTCAAAGAAATTAACGGCAGCTCCACCGTCCGTCCACCGACTGCCTTCACTTGTTGAACGAGCTCCGAGGTTTGCTCTTTTGCACGGGTCACGAGAATCGTCTTCCCTGCCAAAGGCTGATTAGCCATTCGCATCAAGCTCTTTCTTTACCTTATCAAGAATTTCCTTTGCTCCTTTTTGCAAAAGCTTTTCAGCCGCTTGCTCCCCTAAATGCCTCGGATCGCTCCCTGATACCGTCTCCTTTAAAATCGTTTTACCATCCGGCGCACCGACTAGGGCTGTTAACGTCAGCTCTTGCTTTCGTTCCGAATAGGTGGCGTATGCACCTATCGCACTTGACAGCCTCCTTCCATTCTATGTAGGAACGTGCGCTCTGCTGAAACGGTTAGCGCAGTGACCGGATCATGTATATACTGCAGTAGACCAAGGACGTCTTCGTCATCTGCTCTACATTCGATCCAAGAGCACCTTGACCAACGGCCGGAACACATGCTTCTGGCTCGAGATACTCAGTAACCGTATCATCGTTATAGCCTAAACGATTCAACCCGCGGCAGCAAGGATAATCGCATCGAACCCTTCCTCCCTCAGCTTTCTCATTCTAGTTTCGACATTGCCCCGAATCCATTTTACTTCAAGATCAGGACGCTGAGCGAGCAGCTGGCTGAGCGACGCAAGCTGCTCGTCCCAACAACGGCACCAGATGGTAAATCTGCTAGGCGCACATGTCCATTTGAAATAAGAACATCACGCGGATCCTCACGTTCGGTAATCGCGGCTAATGTAAATGACTCAGAGAGATCGATGGGACGTCCTTCATACTATGAACAGCAAGGTCAATGCTACGGTCGAGCAAAGCTTGTTCAATTTCTTTGACGAACAACCCTTTTCCCCCAACCTTTGACAGCGTTACATCAAGAATTCGATCGCCTTTAGTTACGATTTTTTTTAATTTCAAACTGATAAGGGAGACCAAGCTGATTTAATCGGTCAATGACCCATTTCGTCTGAGTTAGTGCGAGATTACTTCGTCTTGAACCTATTACGATTTTTCTCATTGTCCACCTGCCTCCATTTCATATTCATTATACGTTTATTGGCAAACAATCTAGTTAATATACCATAAATGAAAGCTAGAAAAATTCCCTGAAAGGAAATAATTAATCAATAGCATTAAAAATCCAGCAATATTCAAAAGCGACATATTGTAACCGCGCCGCTTTTTAACAGTCCGCTCGTATAGATAGGAAATATAAATGAGCAGCGTCAGTAACGAGCCGAGTACTTTACTGTCGAGAATCGGTATTATGCCAAGCTGATGCACGGCCCAAACAAATCCGAGAATCAGTCCGATCATAAGAAACGGCACACCGGTCATCGTCGACCAATAGGCAAAGCGATCGAGCTTGGAAAGTGAGCCGAGCCGAAGCAGTCGTTTCCCCCACTCCTTTTGTTTCAGTAGATGATGCTGGAGCGCATACATCATTGAAAACGCAAACGCCAACGTAAATGCGACATAGGAAAGCAAAATAAATCCGACATGAATTATCATCAACTCTGAAGCGAGCAGAGCATTGAGTGCAGCTGGGATATCTCCATCAGGAGAAAATAAGCTGAAAGCCATCATGCTAAATCCTACGATATTCAGAAAGAAAACGAGAAAGTCCACTCGATGAAATCGGTTAATGATCAAAGATAGCGTTACGACTGCCCATGCATAAAAAAAGAGCCCTTCAAACGGAGTAATGAGCGGCAATCGTCCAAGCTCGATTGCTCGATAAACAAAGAAAATCGTTTGCAATCCCCATACAACGGAAAGCAACCAGAAAGCCAGGCGATTGGCCTTCCGGTTATTCTGTATGAAATCAATAAAGTAGCCAAATACACTCAAGCTGTAAAAAAATGATCGTCACAGGGTAAATCCAGTTCATATCAAGTCACTCCTTAGGAGCGAACAACGGCCTCGTGCTTTGCCGAATCTGGTACATAGCTTTGTTTTGTATTTTCCCATTGCTGTTCCACTTGTTTAACTCGCTCTTGCTCGCGCAGCGTTTCCAGCTCACTTTCTAGTGCAAATATTTTCGTGAAGAGCTCGAGTGCTTCATCGGCATGTTCTTCTCCGGCAAGCTCCTTCACGCGGGTAATCGGTTCCCGCAAGAGCTGATTAACGATGCTTTTCGTATGCTTACGCAGCACTTTTTTTCTCGCGTTCGGATAAATGCGGGAGCTTCCGTTCAATGCTCATCATTGTCTCACCTTGAACGGTCAACGCTTTTTGCCGCAAGGCGGTAATAATCGGAACCACGCCTAGTGTGTTAAGCCAGTTATTAAATGCTTCTAGTTCAGCTTCAATCATTAATTCGACTTTTTCGGATTCCCGCTTCCGTTCTTCAAGATTCGTTTCCACGATATGCTGTAAATCATCAATATCGTATAAATACACGTCTTCGAATCTTGCCAAAGCAGGATCTAAATCGCGCGGGACAGCGATGTCAACCATATACAAAGGCCGACCCTTCCGTTTTTTCCAAGCTGACTGCATCATGTCTTCGGTAACGAGAAAATGGCGCGAGCCTGTCGAGCTGATCACCACATCAGCCTCAACTAGAGCCTGTTCCAGCTGCTCAAATGGCTTCACTCGTCCTAGAAAACGCTTCGCTAATTCAGCTGCTTCACTTCCGTACGATTCATTACGGTAATCTTTTTTGCACCGTTTTCGTGCAAATGCTTCACTGTTAGCTCACTCATTTTACCGGCACCGAGGATAAAGAATTTCTTTCCCGCTAAAGTTACCAAAAATCTTCTTCCCGAGCTCGACTGCGGCATAGCTGACGGAGACAGCATGCTGGCCGATTTCAGTCTCTGAGTGTCCACGCTTGGCTAGTGTTACTGCTTGTTTGAACAGCTGATTAAAAATCGTCCCTGTTGCTTGTTCTTCTTGGGCCAATAAAAAACTGTCGCGTACCTGACCAAGAATCTGAGTCTCACCAAGAATCATCGAGTTCAGACCAGAGGCGACCCGGAATAAATGCTCGATGCATGCTCATCCTCTCGAATGTCGAGAAACGGCGTGAACTCATCTTTTGACAGCTCAAACCAATCGGCTAGAAACGTTTTCGTAAAATGACGTCCGGTATGTAGTTGATCAGCGACCACATAAACCTCGGTCCTGTTACAGGTAGAAATAATCGTGCATTCTAAAATGCTTTTCATCTGTCGTAATTGTCTTAAAGCGGCTGGAAGCTCTTCTTTTTGAAATGCAAATTTTTCTCTCATCTCAACAGGAGCTGTATGATAATTTAAACCGACGACAAGAATATGCATCCTGACGCTCACCCCCAAACACAAATCCATTACTGCGGTATTTATTTTACAACAGACTCGGACTCTGTCGTTCTTATTTACAATTATTATTATTTACATTGTACCATGTATTCCTTTAAACGCCAAAAATATTTGTGAACAAACATCGAAGTCTTCTTATTTATATCAAGTGAACCTTCCATATGTGGTGATTTTATTTACTCTAAATAAAATGTTGAAGCGAGGTTCACGGTCCGGATCTCTATTTTTATGGATTCCATCTCTATTAACATTTGAAATCCTGCACGTTATTATACATCCTTTTTCAGAGCAAGGCTAAAGGGGCAGTGACTCCCGGCGCCACTGCCCTATTTTTCTTATTAGCAATTGCTGTTCAGATGGAGTCGCACTCCGTTTGAGCTCTCCGCTTCTTCTTACTAAAACAGCGCTCAATGGACAGCATTCATAATTGTTCGCCAAGCGAGATCTTTCCCCTGGCCCGTTTCCGCTGAAAAGAGAATAATCGGGTCGGCCGGATCCTTCTCAAGCTCTTTTTCGATAATCGACTGGTGCTTCTGCCATTTCCCCTTCGGAATCTTATCTGCCTTCGTCGCGATAAGAATGACCGGTATACCAAAATGTTTGAGCCACTCATACATTAGTCTGTCATCCTCGGTTGGCTTATGTCGGATATCGAGCAATTGAACGACAGCTTGGAGCTGCTCTCTTTTTTTGAATATACGTTTCGATCATTTTTCCCCAAGCTTCTCGTTCCTTTTTAGACACCTTTGCAAAGCCGTAACCTGGAACATCAACAAAGTAAATTTGCTCGTTAATTAAATAAAAATTAAGTGTTTGCGTTTTTCCAGGACGCTGTGACGTTCTTGCTAAGCTTTTGCGGTTAAGCATTTTATTGATGAATGATGACTTTCCGACATTGGATCGTCCCGCGAGTGCAAGCTCCGGTAATACTGCCTTTGGGTATTGCTCTGGTTTGACCGCCACTGTCGCTAATTCCGCTTTCGTCACTTTCATTTATCCTTCTCCCAATGCGTGTATTAAAACTTCGTCTAAGTGAGACACGAGAATAAATTCCAAGTCCTCCCGAACGCTCTCAGGAATGTCTTCTAAGTCCTTCTCGTTGTCCTTAGGGATAATAACCGTTTTTAAGCCGGCACGATGCGCGCTCATCGATTTTTCCTTTAATCCGCCAATCGGCAATACGCGCCCCCTTAACGTAATTTCACCTGTCATTCCGACCTCTCGCTTTACTTTTCGTCCGGTTAAGGCCGAGATTAGCGCTGTAGCCATCGTAATTCCTGCTGAAGGACCGTCCTTCGGTGTTGCGCCTTCCGGAACATGGATATGAATGTCTGAGTTCTCATGAAAGCCTGAATCGATCAACAATTCATCTGTACGGGAGCGAATATAGCTAAACGCCGCTTGTGCAGACTCTTTCATGACATCGCCTAGCTTCCCTGTCAATGTGAGCTTTCCAGTCCCCGGCGCAATCGATACTTCAATGGATAGCGTGTCGCCACCAGCTGTCGTATAAGCAAGACCGGTTGCTGCGCCAATTTGATCCTCTTTTTCAGCCAGTCCGTACCGGAAACGAGGCTTACCAAGCATCTTCTCCACCGAAGCTGCCGTTACAGTGACTCGTTTTTTTGCACCAGACACAATGATTTTTGCGGCCTTACGACATATGGCAGCCATTTGTCGTTCAAGATTCCGAACTCCAGCTTCCCGAGTATAATAACGAATGACCCTTAATAATGCTTCGTCATTGACGCGAAGCATATTTCCAGTCAGTCCGTGATCCTTCATTTGCTTTTTAAGTAAGTATCCTTTGGCAATATGCATTTTTTCAATCTCAGTATAGCCGGCAATTGAAATGATCTCCATTCGGTCAAGCAGCGGTCCGGGAATGGCCCCGATATTATTAGCTGTCGTGACAAACATCACTTTGGAGAGATCGTATGCTCCTCAATAAAGTGATCGCTGAACGTATGGTTTTGCTCAGGATCAAGGACTTCAAGCAAGGCGGAGGATGGATCACCGCGAAAGTCACTCGCCATTTTGTCAATTTCGTCAAGAAGGAAGACAGGGTTTTTTTGTCCCTGCTTTTTTTATGCCTTGAATAACACGGCCTGGCATAGCCCCAACGTATGTGCGACGATGACCGCGAATTTCCGCTTCATCACGAACACCACCAAGCGAAATTCGCACAAAATTTCGCCCTAGAGAACGCGCTATTGAACGAGCCAATGAGGTTTTCCCTACTCCGGGTGGACCTGCCAAACAGAGAATCGGCCCTTTTAATTCATTCGTCAGCTGCTGAACCGCTAAATATTCGAGGACTCTTTCCTTTACTTTTTCCAATCCGTAATGATCCTCATCCAAAATAGTTTCGGCGCGGTTTACATCGAGCTGATCCTTCGTTTCATTTGTCCACGGGAGCTGAATTAGCCAATCGAGGTAATTGCGCAAAACTGAACTTTCTGCTGCATTTGGCGGCATCTTTTCATAGCGCTCGAGCTCCTTCAGAGCCTTTTTTTTCAACAGATTCTGGCATATTCGCCGTCTCGATTTTTTCGCGCAGCGTTTCAATTTCACCGTTACGCCCGTCGCGATCGCCTAATTCTTTTTGGATTGCCTTCATTTGTTCACGCAAATAATATTCCTTTTGCGTTTTTCCATCGACTTCTTTACGCGCTGTCCGATTTTTTTTTCAAGGCCAAGAACTTCCTGCTCATTGTTTAATATTTCGATGAGCCGAACGAGCCTTTCTGGTATTGAGGCCGTTTCGAGTAAATGCTGCTTTTGCACAAGCTTCAAAGGTAAATTAGCGGCAATTACATCCGCTAATCTGCCTGAATCTTCGATTTCGAGTACTCCTGCCAGCGTTTCAGAAGAGATTTTTTTTCGAAACCTTTGCGTATTGCTCGAACATTTGAGTCAAGCTTCGCGTAATTGCCTGTATCTCGGTCGCGCTCGATTCATTTTGCTCGGACAAAAGCTCAATATTGACTTCGAAAAATGTATTATTTTTAATAAAGCTTTTTATTTCCGCTCGCTTCAATCCTTCAACGTGTATTCGAACCGTTCCGTTTGGAAGCTTTAAAAGCTTGTTTATTTTCGCCAAAGTCCCAATTTGGTATATCTCGTCTTCCTTCGGCTCATCAATTGAAATTTCTTTTTGGGTGGAAAGGAGGATCTCCTTATCCCCTTTCATGACTTGTTCTAATGCCTGTACAGACTTTGACCTTCCGACATCAAGATGCAGAACCATCGTCGGAAAAACGAGTAGTCCGCGCAATGGCAGAAGCGGAATTCGTCGCTGTTCTTTCGTATCGACCATCCGCATACACCTCCAGTATAGCTGTTTTCATACGCTTGCCGCCGATTCGGTACCTATTCATAATCATGGTCATTCGTTTCCAAGGAAAGAATGACCACTTCGAACTTGTTTCATCATTTTTTTCAAATTAGAAATGTCAGACTGGACCGTTTAAGCCATTTGCTCAAATGCGATCGTCATTCTCAATTTTATCCTATCCCCCTACTTTGTCTAATTTTAAACAGGGGCAGCCGGTGGATCAAAGGAGGTCGATGCCGGTATAAAAGCTTCTTCTTTATTTTCCGGAACAAGTGACAATTTTAACACTTGATCGAAGTGGTCAACAGCGACTACTTTAATTCCGGTAAACTCCTGCAAAATAGCTTGCATATTCTCTTTTGGAATTAATACTAAGGTTGCTCCGGCCTGCTTCGCTGCTTCAACCTTGGCAACAACTCCGCCAACCGGCTTAACTGCACCATGAATTCCCAGCTCACCTGTCATGGCCACAGTATTAAACACCTTTTCCTTCTGTATCGCGGAATAGATTCCTGTAGCGATTGCAATTCCGGCTGATGGTCCATCGACCGGACCTCCACCAGGAAAGTTGACATGGATATCATAATCGTTGGTCGGAATCCCCATTCTCCGTAACACGGTGACAACATTTTCTACCGAGCCTTTAGCCATACTTTTACGGCGAATCGAACGCATTTGGTTCCCGGTGCTTTCCTCTTCGGCAATTCCTGTCACGTTCACTGTACCTTTTTCTCTATTTTCAATCACGTTCACTTCGATTTCCAATAAGGCACCCATGTTCGGTCCGAAAACAGCCAATCCGTTCACGAGTCCGACAGTCGCTTCCTCATGAATCCGCTTTTCCGGTCTTGGGGAAAGCTGGCTCGAATGAAGAACCCACTCGACATCGTTAATCGTTATAATTTTTCGTCCCTCTGACAGACCGATTCCTGCGGAAATCTGGACGATGTTCACTGCTTCCCTTCCATTAGTGGCATATTTCGCAATCCTTTCAATCGCTTCCGCTTCTGCAGTAAATGAAAGCTTCTCCACAGCTTTATTAGCAATCGAAATAATCTCTTCAGGCTTTAATGCCCGAAAATACACTTCAAGACAGCGTGAGCGGATCGCCGGTGGTATTTCTTCAGGCGTTCGCGTCGTTGCCCCGATTAAACGAAAGTCAGCAGGGAGTCCATTTTGAAAAATTTCATGAATGTGGCGCGGAATTTGTTGATTCTCCTCGCTATAATATGCACTTTCTAAAAATACTTTACGATCCTCAAGCACCTTTAGCAATTTATTTAGCTGAATCGAATGAAGTTCGCCAATCTCATCAATAAACAATACGCCGCCATGAGCCTTGGAAACGGCTCCGGGCTTAGGCTGCGGAATTCCAGCTTGTCCCATGGCCCCCGCTCCTTGATAGATTGGGTCATGAACGGAACCGATCAGCGGATCAGCAATGCCACGTTCATCGAAACGAGCTGTCGTTCCATCAAGCTCAATAAAGACCGCTTCTCGAGTAAAAGGAGAGTTTGCATTTTTTTTGCTTCTTCCAGCACAAGCCTAGCTGCTGCCGTCTTTCCTACACCAGGTGGGCCATAGATGATCACATGCTGTGGATTCGGGCCGCACAATGCCGCTCGTAAAGAGCGGATCCCTTCCTGTTGGCCGACAATATCTTTAAACCGGATCGGCCTCACCTTTTCAGCAAGGGGTTCAGTTAATGAAATCGAACGCATTTTCCTTAATTGCTCCATTTCTTTTTTTCGACTCACGATCAATAGAAACCCGGCTATTCCGCTGGTTTCTTAACAGGTTCCAAAAGTAGATCCCGATGATAACCCCAAAGAAAAGTTGAATAAGTAACGCAATTGCTGTCCAATTCATTTTGTAGCCTCCCGAATATCATCTATTTTTCTTTAGTATGACCGGGAAAAGCAACACTAACCGCCAAAAAATGAGACGTTAAATGGAAAACAATTGCAGCTAACAATCCTTAGTGAATCTCGTTTCTTTGCGATAACCACTCCTGGAACTTGGACGACTTAAACAAATCCTATTAACAGAAAGATCGTTAACGACATTAACAATTAGCGTCAAGTATACCGATGCTAATTGCTCATTCTTCCCCTTAGAGGATACTTTGCAAAATATGGGAATGCTCGAAATTTCCCAGTTCGCGTGTGCTTTGGCAAGGCTCCAAAAGGGTGATGATAAGACATTACGCACAGCATGAACTTCATCACGAGTGCTTAGACGTTGCTCAAAGATCACATTTCGGTTTCCGAGTCTGACACAGAGCTTCCTGAAGTGTTGCACCGAGTGCTGTCTCGCTGTATTACTGCAATAAATCGAATTTTATTTTCCCCCACACCTGGTAGGATTAGCTTTGTCTCAACAAAAGAAGAAAGCCACCTCCTTGCTCGTTTGGCAAGAGGGTGGCTGCCTATCATCAGGCGCTTTCCTTTGGTTTTTTTTGTGCTAATTCAATTTCTGAGCCATCCTCTGTTTTTAACGTCGGTGGTTGACTTTCCGTGATACATTTTTCATGTATGACACAGGTCACTACGTCATCACGCGACGGTAAGTCGAACATGACATCGAGCATAATGCCTTCAATAATCGAACGCAATCCACGTGCACCTGTTTTACGCTCAATGGCTTTTTTCGCAATTTCCACTAAGGCTTGATCGGTAAATTCAAGCTCTACTTCGTCAAGCTCGAGCAGCTTTTTATACTGTTTTACCAACGCATTTTTCGGCTGAGTCAAAATTTCTACCAGCGCATCAGCATCAAGCGGCTGCAGGCTGGAAATCACCGGAAGTCGACCAATGAATTCAGGAATTAACCCAAATCTTAGCAAATCCTCAGGCAATATTTTAGCCAAATATTCACCCGGCTTCAAATCGTCCCCTTTTGCCTCAGCATCAAAGCCAATAATTTTTTTTACCGAGGCGGCGTTTAATAATCTGTTCGATTCCGTCGAAAGCACCGCCGCAAATAAACAGAACATTGGTCGTATCAATTTGAATAAATTCTTGATGCGGATGCTTCCGTCCACCTTGAGGGGGGACGCTAGCCGTCGTTCCTTCAAGAATTTTCAGCAGCGCTTGTTGAACGCCTTCCCCCGAAACATCGCGAGTAATTGAAGTTTTCGGATTTGCGTGCCACTTTATCAATTTCATCGATATAGATAATCCCTTTTTCCGCTTTTTCTACATCATAATCAGCGGCTTGAATTAGCTTCAGCAAGATGTTTTCTACATCCTCACCTACATAACCAGCTTCAGTTAGGGAGGTGGCATCAGCGATTGCAAACGGGACATTCAAAATGCGAGCCAATGTTTGCGCGAGTAATGTTTTCCCGCTTCCGGTCGGTCCAATCATACAAATATTACTCTTGGACAGTTCTACTTCCTCAGAGCGATTCATTGAATTAATCCGCTTGTAATGGTTGTAAACAGCAACCGACAACGATTTTTTTCGCTTGCTCCTGTCCAATGACATAGTCATTTAATATTTTTCGGATTTCTTGAGGTTTCGGAACTTCTTGAAACTCAACCTCTTCCTCCGTACCAAGCTCCTCTTCCACAATTTCTGTACAAAGCTCGATACATTCATCACATATATATACACCAGGACCAGCTACGAGCTTGCGGACTTGGTCTTGTGTTTTCCCGCAAAAAGAGCATTTGAGCTGTCCTTTTTCTTCGTTAAATTTAAACATGGAATCACCCCTCATTCATTATTGTACCACTTCAAGCTGTTTTTTTGACCATTCCAACCGTTTATTGTTGGCAACTTTGATTAAATGGACTATCTCTGTTTATTTCGCCATTGTATCATAGACAGTAATTTCCGAAAAGCAAAACCCTTTTTCTTCATTATGTACAGAGTTCTTCGGCTCTTTCATACGAAAGAGTCTCATTCAGTATGTCTCTTTTCACCATCCTTATGTTTTCGGATGACTATACATTCAAGATGAATAAGCAAAAATCCTTTATTTTTTTCGAAAAGCTTGCCCTCATCCCCCCTCCCGCAGGCTTTGTTCATGCAAATGTTTTTTCATGATGCTCTTTTCAGCTTGTTCAATCCGAGCGGTTATCATACCCATAAATTGTGGGCAGAAAGGAGGGGCAGACTGGCAGGATTATGGAAAAACAAGGCACGATTTACTCGCACCTTGTTCGCTTATTCCTTATTTATTTTCTTGCTGTTTTCAACGAGCAATTCAAGTGCTTTTTGCAGCTTCATATCGGATTTTAGGCTATCCAGACCGCCCTGTGCGCCGAAAACCTGCTTCAGCTCATCTACAGAGCGCTGATACATGTCAGCCATTTTTTTCGAGCTCTTTTTCGAGATCCTCTTCCGATACCTCAACGGCTTCTTCTTTAGCAATCGCCTCTAGAGTCAAATTGGCCCGGACTCTTTTCTCAGCGTCCTGACTAAATTGCTCCTTCATTGCTTCTGGATCTTGTCCAGAAAACTGTTGATATAATTCTAGATTCATACCTTGAGATTGCAGACGCTGTTCAAACTCCTGCATCATCCGGTCTACTTCCGAATTGATCATTGCTTCAGGAATATCGATCGTTGCATTTTCTGAGGCCTGTTCAACAAGCTTTTCGCGCGTTTGATTTTTTTGCTTCGGCTTCTTTACTTTCTTGAAGCTTTTCGCGCAGATTCTTCTTTAATTCTTCTAGTGTTTCAACATCTTCATTTGCATCTTTGGCGAATTCGTCATCAAGCTTAGGCAGTTCTTTTCGCTTGATCTCATGAATTTTCACTTTAAAGACCGCAGGCTTACCGGCCAAATTCTCGGCGTGATATTCTTCTGGAAACGTAACTTCTACATCCTTTTCGTCTCCGGTCTTCAAGCCGACAAGCTGTTCTTCAAAGCCCGGGATAAACTGATTCGAACCGATTTGGAGCGAATAATTTTCCGATTTTCCGCCTTCAAAAGGCTCATTGTCAACAAAGCCTTCAAAATCAAGCACAGCTGTATCGTCATTCTCAATCGCTCCATCCTCGACAACGATTAGCTCAGCGTGTCGTTCTTGAAGCTGTGTTAGCTCTGCTTCTACGTCTTCATCAGTTACGGTTGTATCCAGCTCTTCAACCTCAAGACCTTTATACTCACCTAACTCTACCTCAGGCTTGACGGTAACTTTAGCAGTGAAGACTAACTTGCTTCCCTTTTCCATGGATTCAACATCAATTTCAGGACGATCAACCGGCTCGATTTTTGTTTCGTCAATTGCTTTTGCATACGCATCCGGTAGAATAATATCGAGCGCATCCTGAAATAGAGATTCAACACCAAATTGCTTTTCAAATAATGGACGAGGCACCTTTCCTTTACGGAAGCCAGGAACATTTACTTTCTTAACGACTTTTTTTAAACGCTTGATCAAGAGCGGCATTAACCTGTTCCGCTTCTACTTCAACAGTTAATACCCCTTCGTTCCCTTCAAGCTTTTCCCATTTTGCACTCATAAACCTTTCCCTCCAACTACCTAAATCTTCGTTTCCGAACATTTTTATCAGATTAAGATGATTGACAACCATTCTATTATAACACAAAGGTAATCCATTTCAAATGTGAACTTCCAAGCTTCAATTCGCCTAGTTTAAGGAACTTTGATAAGAGAAGAAGGAATTTGCTCGTTGTTGAGCGCTTGGTGCCAGACGAAAACTTTCATGTCATTTTATACTTGCTTCTCTTTAAAAAAAATTCGGAGCTACCGTTTTGAAATACTTGCTTTTCAACCTCTTCTACTTCGGTCATCCAAGCTCGTACTTCAGTCAAAGAATAAGAGAGATGTTCAATTTCTGCTTCGTCGATATCCAAGCCCATCCGTTCAGCAGCAATCCACGAAAAAACGACCGTCCAAACATCCGGCTCACTCGGCTCTGGTAAAAATGGGTACAGTGCATATATATGGGCCCAACAAAGCTGATTTGCCATTTCGTACAGCAGTGGATTTTCATGTTCAAGCTTCTCACTTAGCCTTTCTACAACCTCCTGACCGAACTTCAAGTCAAAAATATCATCAATTTGATCCGGACTCACCGTTTGACTTCGGCCCAGCTTTTTAATATGTATTGGTTGTGAAACACGATTCGTACGTAAGGCTTGTAAAGCGAGACTTCGAAGCAGCAAATCATGCGTTTCGTCTTCGATATAGGCAATTAGCGCTTGAACAACTTCATCCACCGAATTCGTTCTCAACTGCTGAATCGCCCAGGCTTGGCGTTCCACTTGCTCCGAACTTAGCGCAAGAAGAACCTTTTCACTGACTTCCTCCGCCTCTTCCAGCTCAGCTTCAGCCTCTGCTAATAGCTCCTTGTCATCGATCATTTGTCTACTAAAATGAAGGAGCTGATAAAAGGATTCCGCATACTGGGAAGGAATTCGATTTTCTGTTAACACTGCATCGAGAAGTGAGACGACTTCCTGGTAACGCCCTAGCTGAACGAGTAACGAAATGTGGACCTGAAGATTCTCATAATAATTGCCGATATCCTCCCTCAGTAATAAGCTTGTTTGTTCCTTCGCTTGTTCAAGCTGGCCCATTTCGACTAAGCTTAACACCTTACCGATTCTTACTTGAGGATGATTGGGCTCATGTTCTTCGGCAGAAGCGAAAAAGTCGTAGGCCGTTTGAGCATCCTTTTTCTTTAAAGCGCTCATTCCTTCTTCAATTAGCCGTTTGACTAGCCCAGGATAAAGGATCACGTTTTGATCTTTCTTTGACGTTCGTTTTCCTTTCATTCGCATTCCTCACTTCTGGATCCCGATTGCATCTTCCATAAAACACAACGAAATAAATTTAGATAGTTGTTAGTATACCACAAAACGCGACTGCGCTTTCTTCTTTTTTTGCTATTCAGTACCGGCCACTAACCTCGATTGAGAAGAGAGTGAGGAGCTGTGCCTCGCTTGGACACGCTCCTCATACCGTCATGCTTGTATTTTTACTGTAAAAGCTTTTTTTTCGTAGCTGATTTTTAACGAGCTGAAACGAGGGGAGGCTATTCTCATCCTCTGGGCCATATTTTTCTGTTATGTTTCAAAATACGGTGACCAAGCGCACTAATTTCTTGCGTTAACGCGCTTTTTCATACTGTTTTATTTTCTCTTCGTATCGCAAGGTCAGGCCAATTTCATCCCAGCCGTTCAAAAGCATTTCTTTCCAATATGGATCGATTGCAAACGTCGCCTCGAAACCTTCCCCAGTAATCGTCTGGTTTTTCAAATTCACGGTTAATTCGTACCGCTCTTCTGCTCCTAATTTCAGCAGCTGATAGGTCTTCTTTTCGTCAAGCCGAACCGGAAGCATCCCATTCTTCACGCAATTATTGTAGAAAATATCAGCGAAGCTCGGAGCTATAACGACCCGGAACCCATAATCATGAAGAGCCCATGGCGCATGCTCCCTCGAAGAACCGCAACCGAAGTTATGACCAGCAACTAAAATCGTCGCTCCCTTCGCGTACGGTTGATTTAATTCAAATTTGGGATTATCAGTACCATTTGCCTGAAAGCGCCAATCAAAAAATAAAAATTGTCCAAAGCCAGTACGTTCGACCCGCTTTAAAAATTGCTTCGGGATAATTTGATCCGTATCGACGTTTACTCGATTTAAGGTGGCGATACTCCCTTGATGAGTCACTAACGGTTCCATTATTTACAGCTCCTTTCTATTTTGAAATGGCTTCCTGCAACAGTGAGCGGAAGTCAATAAAGCGCCCTGCTATAGCTGCTGCGGCAGCCATTTCCGGACTGACAAGATGCGTGCGCGCTCCTTTTCCTTGTCTACCTTCAAAATTTCGATTAGACGTTGAAGCGCAGCGTTCTCCCTCTGGTACGACATCCGGATTCATGCTCAGGCACATGCTACAGCCTGATTCGCGCCATTCAAAACCGGCATCCTTGAATATTTGAGCAATGCCTTCCTCTTCAGCCTGACGCTTTACATTTTGCGAGCCGGGAACGACTAACGCCCTGACCCCATTTGCGACTCTATGGCCTTTCACGATTGAGGCAGCAGCCCGAAGGTCTTCTAACCTAGAGTTCGTACAGGATCCGATAAATACGTGCTGGAGCTCTATTTCAGACATTGGGGTTCCAGGAGTGAGAGCCATATATTCCAACGCCTGCTCTATTCCCTGCCGTTCTGCATCGGATTGCGCATTGGCTGGATCAGGAACAGCTCCGGAAATACCAGTTCCTTGTGAAGGGTTTGTGCCCCATGTCACCATTGGCTCAATCTCAGAAGCGTCGATCGTAACGCTGCGGTCATAGCTTGCTCCTTCATCTGTCGCTAAACGCCGCCATTCTCCAACAAGCTTTTCGAATGCTTCTCCATCCGGAACATTTTTTTTCTTCCTTTTAAATAATCGAAGGTGACTTCGTCAGGCTAATGAGTCCTGCACGTGCCCCCGCTTCAATTGACATATTACACACGGTCATTCGCTCTTCCATCGTCATTGCGCGAATAGCCTCTCCTGTAAATTCAATAATCGAACCCGTTCCGACATCGACACCAAACTTAGAAATGATTGCTAAAATGACATCTTTGGCAGCCAGGCTCGGATCTAGCTTCCCTGTTACTCGTACTTCCAATGTTTTTGGTTTAGATTGCCATATCGTCTGTGTCGCCAGAACATGCTCAACTTCACTCGTCCCAATCCCAAAAGCTAGAGCTCCGAAAGCTCCGTGAGTGGACGTATGGCTATCTCCACAAACGATCGTTTTTCCAGGCTGAGTTAGTCCGAGTTCAGGTCCAATTACATGAACGATTCCGTTTTCAGGACTTTCCAAATCAGCAATGTCTATATTAAACTCCTGACAATTCTCGGCTAATGTTTCCATTTGCTTACGAGCAATTGCGTCAGAGATTTGATATCGATTGACAGTCGGAACGTTATGATCCATTGTCGCAAATGTTAAATCCGGACGGCGTACTTTTCTATCTGCGAGGCGTAATCCTTCAAATGCTTGCGGCGAAGTTACCTCATGGACCATATGAAGATCAATGTAGAGCAGACTCGGTTTCCCTTCTTCCGCTACTACTTCATGACGATCCCATATTTTTTCGATAATTGTTCTCTTTGCCATTTTCTCCCTCCTCATTAAAATGTAGTAAGTGAATTTCCGTCAGTTGGACAGCAATCATCGCTTACGGCACGCTACTTGCAGTAAACAAGGAGACTTTCACTATCATTCTCGTCTCATTAAAAACGTTAGATCCTCAGAATAGATTAAAGCGGAGCACGTATAATAAATGGCTAATTCGATCAGGTACTCTCTCTGTTACTGTTCTTGTGTCATAATTTGTGAAATGACTTGCTCTGTCATTTGTTTAGTTGACAATATTTGCGTTGAATCCATCCCCAAATCTGCCGTTCGGTAGCCGGCTGACAGGACAGCATCGATTGCCTTTTGAACAGCGGCTGATTCCTTTTCAAGCCCGAACGCATATTTTAGCATCATCGATAGAGAAGCGATCGTCGCCAAAGGGTTCGCGATTCCTTGACCCGCCAGATCAGGAGCTGACCCATGAATCGGCTCGTACAAGCCCGGGCCTTCGCTGCTCAGGCTGGCAGAAGGTAGCATTCCGAGCGAACCGGTCAGCATCGAGGCTTCATCGCTTAAAATATCGCCGAACATATTCTCTGTAACGATGACATCAAACGAACGGGGCTGGCGAATTAACTGCATCGCTGCATTGTCGACAAGCATATGCTCAAGCTCAATGTCGGGAAAATCCTTTGCTACTTCTTCGGCAACTTCACGCCACAAGCGGCTTGATTCAAGGACATTGGCTTTATCAACCGATGTTACTTTTTGACGCCTAACTCGGGCCAACTCAAAGCCTTTTCTAATAATGCGTTCGATTTCAGCATGAGTATAGCTCAGCGTGTCGACAGCTAG
Source organism: Bacillus sp. JCM 19058 (assembly GCA_001310555.1). The sequence goes on along the minus strand of BAXO01000010.1, from coordinate 56,032 downwards.
CTCCTGCCCATTTTCTAAGCGCCTTTCCCTCGGCTCTCCAAAGTAGATCCCGCCTGTCAGCTCGCGAACGATCATTAAGTCAACACCGTTAATAACCTCTTCCTTTAACGTGGACGCTTGAGCCAAGCTTTCAAAAGCTGTTACAGGGCGGAGATTCGCAAAGAGGCCTAATTCCTGTCGTATACGAAGCAAGCCTTTTTCTGGTCGAAGGTGACCCGGTAATTGATCCCACTTCGGCCCACCTACCGCTCCGAGCAAAACGGCATCACTATTTTGGCAGAGTGAAATCGTTTCTTGCGGAAGCGGATTGTTTTGTTCGTCGATAGCGACTCCGCCAATTTGGCCATATTCGTACTCAAAGGTATGACCGTATTTTGCTCCGACTTGTTCCAGTACGTCCAATGCACTTGCTACGACCTCAGGTCCAATCCCGTCGCCGGGGAGGACAGCGATTCGTTTGTTCATTTCATCAGTCCTCCCTATATGTTGACCTGTTCTGTACGTTCTTGATTAAATTGCTTTCGCGTAATCGTCCGGTTCACTGCATTTAAATAGGCTTTCGCCGAAGCTTCGAGCACATCAGCTGCCGTCGCTCTGCCTGTCGTTTCTTCCCCATCATACTGAACCTTGACAAATACTTCAGCCAGCGCGTCTCGGCCGCCGTTCACCGATTGAATTCGATAATCTTCAAGAGTTACCGGCGATGCAATGATTCGCTCAAGCGTATTGTAAATAGCCTCAACACTACCGGTACCGGTAGCAGCTTCCTGTACAATTTCCTCGGAAGGAACTTTCATCGTAATAGTCGCCGTCGGAATGTTTTGCGTACCGTAATTGACTTGGAGCGATTCAAGCTCGTAGTGGGAAACTGTGCTTTCTGACGTTGACTCAGCCATTAAAGCGAATAAATCGTCTTCCGTGACATCCTTCTTTTTATCCGTCAATTCCTTAAATGCTGTAAATATAGATTGGAGTTGCTCATTATCTCCAGTAAACCCTAGATTCTCCAGCTTTTCTTTAAATGCATGGCGTCCAGAATGCTTACCGAGCACCATGCGATTAGAAGACACGCCGACGAGCTCTGGTGTAATAATCTCATACGTTTGCTTGTTTTTCAGGACACCGTCCTGATGAATTCCAGATTCATGTGCGAACGCATTAGCTCCGACAACGGCTTTATTGCTCGGCACGATCATTCCCGTCAGCTTACTGACAAGGGAGCTCGTGCGTTTGATCTCCTTCAGTGTCAAGCGCGTATCCGCTTGATAAAAATCCTGACGAATGTTTAAAGCAACGGCAATTTCTTCTAACGAAGCGTTTCCGGCGCGTTCACCGATTCCATTAACCGTACATTCGACCTGACCAGCACCATGCTGAATCGCAGCCAATGAGTTCGAAACGGCCATTCCCAAATCGTCGTGGCAATGAGTCGACAAAATCGCTCGGTCAATGTTAGGCACATTTTCTCTTACATAGCTAAACATTTGACCAATTTCTTGTGCAGTCGTGTAACCGACCGTATCAGGTAAATTTATGACGGTAGCTCCAGCATCGATTACAGCCTCGATAATTTTCGCCAAAAAAGCAAACTCGGAACGACTCGCATCCTCTGCAGACCATTGAACTTGCGGAAACTTGGCCGCTGCCCGCTTGACGGAGGCAACCGCCGTTTCGATGACCTGCTCCGGCGTCATCCTCAGCTTATATTGCATATGGATAGGAGAAGTTGCCAGAAACACGTGAATTCTAGGCTCAGCACTGTTTTTCAAGCTTCCCATGCCGTATCGATATCTCGCTCAACTGACCGTGCTAAACCAGTAATAGAGCTTGATTTTATAGTTTCTGCAATTGTTTTGACAGAATTAAAGTCCCCTTGGGAGGAAGCTGGAAACCCAGCTTCCATAATATCTACTCCAAGCCGCTCTAGCTGCTTAGCAACCTCGAGCTTTTCTTGTAAATTTAAATTGACGCCTGCAGACTGCTCCCCGTCGCGAAGTGTCGTATCAAAGACGTTAATTTTTCGCACTTCCGACCACTCCTTTAGGCTTTGCCTTAACGAAAGGCATCATTTCCCGAAGCTCGCGTCCAACGACTTCAATCGGGTGATTTTTCTCTGACTCATTGATAGCAGTATATTCTGGGCGATTGACTTGGTTTTCAAGAATCCAGCCTTTAGCAAACTTCCCGGTCTGAATATCGTCGAGCAGCTTTTTCATCGCTTTCTTCGTTTCCTCTGTAACGATTTGAGGTCCAGCGACAAAGTCTCCCCACTGGGCTGTATCCGAAATGGAGTAGCGCATACCCTCAAGTCCGCTCTCATACATTAAATCTACGATCAGCTTCAGCTCATGAAGACATTCAAAATATGCTAACTCTGGTTGATAACCAGCTTCAACTAGTGTTTCAAAGCCCGCTTTTACAAGAGCAGTCGTTCCTCCACAAAGCACCGCTTGTTCTCCAAACAAATCCGTTTCCGTCTCTTCCTGGAACGTCGTTTCGAGTACGCCCGCGCGAGCAGAGCCAATTTGCTTCGAATAAGCAAGAGCGATGTCCTTCGCTTGACCTGTGGCATCTTGAAAAATGGCGATTAAGGCTGGAACACCTGCTCCTTCGGTAAAGACGCGGCGAACAAGATGGCCAGGCCCTTTAGGCGCAGCTAAGAAAACATCGACATTTTTAGGCGGAACGATTTGATTAAAATGAACATTGAACCCGTGAGCAAAAGCAAGAGCTTTTCCTTCTGTCAATTCTGGCTCAATTTCGTTTTTGTACACTTGTGGCTGGAGTTCGTCTGGCAGAAGAAGCATAACGATATCGGCCTGAGCGGATGCTTCGCGTACCGAGAACACCTCAAAGCCATCGTTTACAGCATTATCCCATGATTTTCCTTGACGAATTCCGATAATAACATCGACGCCGCTTTCGCGCATATTTTGAGCGTGTGCATGCCCTTGGGAACCATACCCGATGACTGCAACCTTTTTCCCTTGTAATACTGCCTCATTTACATCCCCATTGTAATAAACCTTTGCCATAATCAATCTCTCCTCTTATTGTTAGTTTTGATGTATGTTAAATTTCGAACACCCTAGTTAATCAAAGTCAGTCGATACGGATCAACGACTTGCTTTTTCGAACCGCGATTAAAGGCGGTAATTCCCGTTCTGGCGATCTCTTTGATCCCATACGGTCTGAGCAAATCAATAAATGCTTCAACCTTGGATTGATCACCGGTTATTTGAATCGTCATACTCTCCCGACCGACATCCAATATCGATGCCCGGAACGGATTGACAAGCGCAGCAACCTCCCCACGCTGCTGTGGTGAAACGACTATTTTGATTAAGGCTAATTCTCTGGCGACAATCGATTCATCAGTAATATCCTTTACCTTCAGAACGTCAACCTGTTTATTCAATTGCTTTGTCACTTGCTCAATTTGCTTGCTGTCTGCTTGAACGACGAATGTCATACGAGAAACACTTGTTCTCAGTGACGCCAACCGTGATGCTTTCGATATTGTAATGGCGTTTAGCAAAAAGACCCGTAATTCTGTTCAAAACTCCGGAAGTATTGTTAACGAGCGCTGTAATCGTTCGTTTCACGGTTTAATCCCCTCCATTTGATGCTGACCTTTTCCTGGCGAAATCATTGGGTATACATTTTCCTTTTGAGCTACACAGAAATCCATTAAAACCGGTCCGTCATAGGCAAGCATTTCTTCCAACGCCTGCTTCGCATCCGACAGCTTCTCTACCTTCATCCCTTTAATATTATAAGCATCGGCGAGTTTGACAAAGTCTGGCTGAATCGGAAACAAGGAGTTGGAATAGCGCTCTTCATGGAAAAGCTGTTGCCATTGCCGAACCATGCCAAGTGAGGCATTGTTGACAATCACAATTTTTACTGGTAAATGAAGCTCCTGCAAAATGGACAGCTCCTGCGCCGTCATTTGAAAGCCAGCATCACCGATAATCGCAATAACGGGCTTATTAGGTTCAGCAAATTGTGCACCGATGGCTGCAGGGAAGCCGAAGCCCATTGTACCGAGTCCGCCAGAGGTTACCCAATGATTCGGCTTATTAAATTTATAAAACTGTGCCGACCACATTTGATGCTGACCGACGTCGGTCGTAATAATGGCTTCCCCGTTCGTCGTTTCATGAATCAACTCGATTAGCTGCTGCGGTTTAATCGTCTCCCCATCTTGCTTATACCAAAGAGGATATTCCTGCTTCAATTGGTGGAGCTCTGCTCGCCAAACCGCATTTTCTCCCGGCTCTCCAGCCTCATCAATCAGCATCTGAAGAGCTAGCTTTGCATCACCGACGACCGGAATTTCTGTTTTAACATTTTTTCCGATTTCCGCCGGGTCGATATCAATGTGGGCAATGGTAGCATTCGGGGCGAAGTGCTCAAGGTTCCCTGTTAAGCGGTCATCAAAACGAGCCCCGATACTGATTAGCAAGTCTGATTCATGAATCGCCATATTGGCCGTATACGTTCCGTGCATTCCCCCCATCCCCAAATGAAGCTCATGATCGCCGGGAAATCCGCCAAGTCCGAGCAGTGTATTGACGACTGGAATCTTTTGCTGTTCAACGAAGCGAGTTAACTCCTCGGCTGCTTGGCATGGAGGACGCCTGCGCCTGCCAGAATCACCGGCTTTCTCGCCTTGCTAACTGCTTCAGATACTTTTTTTGATTTGCAATTTATTCGGTGTAACAGTAGGTTGATAACCCGGTAAATGAATCTCCTTGTCGTAATCAAATATCCCTGTATTCATAGATACATCTTTCGGCAAGTCAATCAGGACGGGTCCCGGACGGCCGGTTGTCGCAATATGAAATGCCTCTTTAATAATCCGGGGAAGCTCTTCTACATGGCGTACCTGATAGTTATGCTTCGTAATTGGCATCGTAATGCCGATCACATCCGCTTCTTGGAACGCGTCTGTACCAATTACGGCTGTTGCAACCTGACCAGTAATGACGACGAGCGGCAAAGAGTCAATCATTGCATCGGCAATCCCGGTAACAACATTTGTCGCTCCGGGACCAGACGTGACGACACAAACGCCCGGCTTCCCCGATACCCGTGCATAGCCTTCTGCTGCATGAATTGCTCCTTGCTCATGCCGGGCGAGAATATGCTTTATTCCCGTTTTATAAATTTCGTCGTAGGTCGGCAAAATTGCTCCGCCAGGATATCCAAAAATAACATCGACACCTTCACGGGCTAACGCCGTCATCAACATTCGCGAGCCGGAAAGCTCCATTGCTGTCTCATCTACCTGTCTAGTCTGTTCTTTCGTCCTTGTATCCATTTTTATTCCTCCCAACATGTTTTTTTTCTGCTCATTCGCAAAACTGACGACAGCTCCTGTGGAAATAAAAAAATCTTTTCACCCACAGCGAGCCACGATTGTGACTGAAGGGGCGAAAAGATTTCTTTCCACGGTACCACCCTAATTCATCGAATAATATATTCGATCTTATGGACGAGCATGGTGCTCATCTCTTTTTGTTAACGAGTGCTGTGTAAACACCCGGTCTGCCTTAATGGATTCATTCGTTCAGGCAGACACTCTGAGGTGAGTTCATCATCAAGGACAACACCGTATCTCAGCAGCACGGCTCTCTGTTGAAGTCCAGCAAAATGATTACTAATCCTCTTCTTCGCTTTTATTTATCCAATTTTTTTTAAAAAGGCACGTTAAGACCATTATTACTTTCTTGCCATCAAGGGTTATATTTTCATCACTCCACCGGTATTGGCGGAAGTAACTAGCTTTGAATAACGAGCTAGATAGCCTTTTTTGACTTTAGGCTCTGGCTCCGTCCAGCCTTCCTTCCGGCGCGTGTGCTCATTCTCTGAAACGAGCCATTCAATCGTCCGGTTCGGCAGGTCAATTCGGATTTTATCTCCGTTTTTCACAAAGGCTATTGCCCCACCTTCTGCAGCTTCTGGAGAAATGTGTCCGATCGAGATTCCCCTGGAAGCACCAGAGAAACGACCGTCGGTAATTAATGCCACCTTCGTGCTCAGCCCTCTCCCGGCAATAGCCGATGTCGGTGTCAGCATTTCCGGCATTCCAGGTCCACCCTTAGGTCCTTCATATCGGATGACGACCACATGCCCTTCCTTAACCGTTCCATTATTAATTTCCTGTTGTGCTTCTTCCTGCGAGTTAAAGACGATGGCTTCTCCTTCAAAAACCTTAATCGACGGATCGACCGCACCGACTTTAATGACTGCTCCTTCGGGAGCAAGATTTCCGTAAAGAACTGAAAGACCACCGACTGGGCTATACGGATTATGCTTACGACGAATCACTTCATCATTCGTAATTTCTGCATCTTTTACATTTTCATACAGACTTTTCCCAGTAATCGTAATTCGATCAGGATGAACGGCACCTTCAATTTCGCATAATTCCTTCATAATAGCACTGACACCACCCGCTTGATGAACATCATCCATTGAGAAATCTGATGCGGGGCTAATTTTACAAAGGTACGGAACTCGCTCAGCAACCTCATTGATTCGATTCAAATCATAATCTATTTCCGCTTCATTCGCAATTGCCAGCGTGTGTAAAACCGTGTTCGTTGAACCGCCCATTGCCATATCTAAGGCAAATGCATCATCGATCGTTTCTTTTGTGACGATATCGCGCGGTTTAATATCCTTTTTAATCAAATTCATCAAATGCTTGGCCGCATCCTTTATCAGCTGATGTCTCGCTTCCGAGGTTGCGACGATCGTTCCGTTGCCAGGAAGGGCGAGACCGAGCATTTCCATCAACGAATTCATCGAGTTCGCCGTGAACATCCCTGAGCATGATCCACAAGTCGGACACGCGTTTTGCTCAATTTCAAGCAGCTCTTCACGCGTCATTTTACCGGAAGAAAACGCCCCGACACCTTCGAATACAGAAACGAGCGACAGGCTTTGTCCGTCCTTCGTACGACCTGCTTCCATCGGTCCTCCCGAAACGAAAACCGACGGTACATTCGTTCTGACCGATGCCATCAGCATCCCCGGTGTAATTTTATCACAGTTTGGAATATAAAAAAACTCCATCAAACCAATGGGCATTAATTACAGTTTCTGCCGCATCGCAAATGATTTCACGGCTAGGCAATGAATACCTCATGCCAATATGTCCCATCGCAATCCCGTCATCTACACCGATCGTATTAAATTCAAACGGAATTCCGCCAGCTTCAATAATCGCTTCTTTAGCCACTTCTGCAAATTTGTTTAAATGCATATGTCCAGGGATAATATCAATATATGAATTACAAACACCGATAAACGGTTTATCCATATCCTCTTCTCTTACTCCTGTAGCACGAAGTAAGCTTCGGTGCGGAGCACGGTCAATTCCTTTTTTTTATCATATCGCTTCTCATGACAATCGCTCTCCAATCCCCATTGTTAGTCTGTTACTTCAGATGTCTGTCTTTTTGTTTTGTGTCCTATATGGAAAAGTAAGTGATAGCGCCAGCCTTCGGTCAACGGAGACGGCAGCTCACTTCCAAATTAGCACGTCGAGGTTCTTTCTAGCAAGCTAGAAGAGCAGTCCTTACCAAGTTTCCAAGGGTCGCTTCTTGCCGAGACGTAATTGACAGAATTTTATGTTCTTTCATGAATTAACAATCCCATCGATTTGTATACGAAATCTAACTTAAAACATTGCTTCAGTTCTGAATGTCGTTTGAGGTCTATCATACGCTCATTATACGGTCTGGTCAACCATTTTCACGAAAATAATTTGACAATTTCGATATATCTTCAAGCATTGAATCCGCTTACATATTTGATTCAACAAGGCTTCTTCCTCATAATAAATGACCCGTTAAAATAATATAAAAATCCAGAAATTTAACGATACGTATAAGAATGCGTATGGCTAGAGTCATGCAGAACTTACTTATGTTGAGTGTGCAGCGGCTATATTCTTGCTTCGCGGAGTTTAGAACACTTGTGAACGGATAAAATTAGAGGAAGAGGAGATAGTATTAGTAAGCAAAGAAGCTCATAACATACAACCCTAGTAAAAGACAACAGAAGAGGGGATTGCCTTGTCACGATTCCGATACATACTGCCGCTAATTAAATTTACGAAAAAAAGCTCCCTACATTAAGTTTACTGGTAGGCATCGGCCAGCCCTTGTTCTTGTAAAGGATAACTGGCTGATTGCCAGAATGAAGCTGAGCAGATTCTCTACAAAAAGCTTAGAGCGGACAATTTTTATCCGACTCCTAATTATCAACTATCTGGAATAAAGGTTAATATCGCTCTTATTCCTTTTCGCCTTGCGATAATTGAAAAGCGAAACGATTTTGACGAAAGGAAAATGATCCGACTATTACAAAGAAAGAAATGGAAGGTCATATTTTACGAATCGTCAAAGCTAGCAAACGATAATCATCTTTACGAAAAAAATTTTACAGGAAGCTCACTTTTAATACTATTACCGGCGCAATAGTTCCACAGGCATGCTAGCGGTGCAGTATACGTTGTACAATCTACATGATACATCGTTACAGTTTCGTTTTGATGAGCAAAAATACTCTTTTTACGCAACATCTCCTCTCTATTGCCATACACCGATAGCGAATAAAGGATAAGTGCCTCATTTCAACTGAAGTGAGGCGCTTACACTATGTTAGCAGATAAAAAAAACGGGAAAGATTATCTTATCAATCCTCCACGAAGAGGCTGGTTCAAAAATGAGTAAATGAATATCCCTTCAAAATTCGTGTCGTTTCTAGATGAAAAATGCCGTCACAGCAACATTTAACAGCTTGAAAATCATTTTTATATCCTAGCTAGCTCTAACTTAAAAAGCGTCCCAGAAGAGATTCGAACTCCCGACCGACTATCCTGCTGAGCTACTTGGAGTGCCCCTTATTAAACTCTGTTCCATATTGGGAAAGATGAGTTACTTGATTCAAATTTTTATCCTTGTAACATTCCTATTGAGTTCCAATCTGTTTCCCCATGTCTCACCAAACATATAGTAGTCATTTTTAATCCTCCTCCTACAACATATTGCTTGTTAAGTAGCTTCCATAATTTTTTTTGAATGAATGCCCTTACACTGTCGAAGTCACATTACCTCTTTTTTTGATTGTTGCTATTTCTTTTGTATATATTGTTGAACTAAAAATTTTTCTTGCATATCCCTATCCGTGATTAAAAAGGTTCCTTTCCTTTTTAGATATACTATCTCAACTAATTAAACTAAGTTAGAGGCAATAGGACCTTGCGGAAACCTTGTAAGAATAAAAAAAGATGCTCCACAGTGTTCCAATCTGCGTTAGCATCCCTTATCTATCCAAAACCGTTCGATTTTCACTGAAAATATGGCGTCCCAGGAGAGATTCGAACTCCCGACCGACGGCTTAGCTTACCACTATGACTTTCGCCACCAACAGCGTACATTGTTTGTGGTCTGGACTATATCTTCACCGTTTCAGGTGCGACACGTATAGTCTCTACGGACCTCACGATAACTTGCCGTTATTTCTCGGCTACCTACCGTCTGTTTAGACTCTTCGGTAAGCCTTTCCCAAAAACTATGGCGTAAGTTTCCTCGGTATTACCATCAGCTAATAATTGGCATTCCATTACTACTGTTAAGGCTTCACCGATACAGTGTCGTCCACTTTGCGAGTTCTTCTTTCCCCACAAAGGCTCCTTTTTCCTTGAAGGCCGTTGCTCTATCCTGCTGAGCTACTGGGACAAAAAAGCGGGTGATGGGAATCGAACCCACGACATCAGCTTGGAAGGCTGAGGTTTTACCACTAAACTACACCCGCACGTGTTGCAGCGACGATATTTAATATACCGAAAAACATCGCAAATGTCAAACCTTTTTTTTAACTGTACGTCCTTCACTCCTTTTTTCAAGGGTGAGGACGTACAGTTCTCGTTTAGCGAAGAAACGTCTGAGCCAAACCCTCGACCTCTCCGCCCGCTCGTTCATAAAAGCGGATAGCGATTTGTTCATCGTTAATCTCACACAAACAGTAGATTTGTACCCGCTTTGGTCTTGCGGGCAAGCGGAGGCTGCCAGGATTAATATAGGTGACCCCATTTTCCTGAAAACAAGTAGCGTGATGCGTGTGGCCAAAGCAAACCACCTCGGCTTGAACCTCTTCCGCTCGATAGCTAAGCTTAACTAAATTGTTCTTAACGGAATGGAGGTGACCATGCGTAATGTAAAATCGCATCCCAGCGATATCTTCCAGCCTTTCTTGCGGAAAGTCACTGTTAAAGTCGCAATTTCCTGCGACAACCTTAACCTTTTCCAGCGCCCTATCTGATGGAGCGAGCTCCGAATCCCCACAATGAATGATCGCTTCAACTTCAGCCTTATGCCGTTCGATCACAGCCTCAAGCTCCTCACTCCAGCCGTGGCTATCGCTAATGATTAATACCTTCATCCTTTTCTCCTCTCTATTCAAATTCCTGCAAGTGCTCGTCTTCTCGCATTTTTTTGAGCGCAAGGGCTCGGTGACTACGCTTGTTTTTTTTCCTGTGAGCTCATTTCTGCCATCGTCATATTGAGCTCGGGAAACAAAAAAAATCGGATCGTAACCAAATCCATTCGTTCCGCGTGGCTCCATAGCAATTCTCCCTTCACAGACGCCTTCATACACTTTGGAGCTGTCATGTGGATCGTAAACAGCGATAGCGCATATAAAGCGTGCCGTTCTTCTTGAGGCGGGGATACCTGCTAACTGATTGAGCACCTTTTTCACATTCGCCTGATCGTCTCTCGCCGCTCCGGCATAGCGCGCTGAAAAAAAATGCCAGGTCGACCATCCAGCTCATCGACGATAAGTCCTGAATCGTCGGCAATTACAACCTTACCTAGATGCTGAGCAGCCGTTCTCGCCTTTTTCATTGCATTTTCAGCAAATGTCTTGCCGTCCTCGACAATTTCAGGGATTTCCTGATAGTCAAGAAGCGATTTGATAACGCGGCCAGGCTTTTCCAGTATTTGCGTAAACTCAACGATCTTCCCTTTATTTGTTGTCGCAATGATCCATTCTGTTGCCATCAAGTCTCATCCTTTTTATGTATTCTTTCGTCTTCAATATTTCCGAGCACTTGTTGTTGTATTTGAATCAGTTGATCGATCCCTTTCTCGGCTAGCTCGAGCATCTGGTTTAGCTGATTTCTTGAGAAGGTTGCCTCTTCTCCGGTTCCCTGCAGTTCTACAAATTGATGCCCTTCTGTCATGACGACGTTTAAATCAACTTCTGCTGCAGCATCCTCTACATAGCACAAATCGAGAATTGCTCCGTTGGTCTTGTCGATCCCGACCGAAACGGCTGCGAGATACTCTTTAATCGGCCACTCTTTTAATTTTTTTTCATTTCTTGCTTTTTCAACCGCTAAAGCGAGCGCAACAAAAGCACCAGTAATCGAAGCTGTTCGCGTCCCTCCATCAGCCTGAATCACATCACAATCAATCCAAATCGTTCGTTCGCCGAGCTTGTCCAATTCCAACACAGAACGCAGAGCACGGCCGATGAGACGCTGGATTTCCATCGTTCTACCTGATACTTTCCCTTTCGACGACTCTCGTATATTTCTTTGCTCAGTTGCTCTTGGCAACATGGAATATTCAGCTGTAATCCAGCCCTTCCCTTGCCCTCGCAAAAAAATATGGAACCTTCTCTTCGATACTTGCCGTACAAATGACTTTTGTATTTCCCATCGTTATTAAAACTGAGCCTTCCGGATGCATCGTAAAATCCTTAACGATTTGTACATCACGCAATTGATTGTTAGCTCTGCTATCCTCTCTCATTTCACAACCCTCTCTCATTGTTTCACGATATTCCCAGGTGTTACGTGTTGCGTATCATTAGCACTTCACCCTTAACAAGGGCGCAACAAGACATAAACGTGCTTTAAGAAAAAGGAGGTGGCATAAGCCCTCCGTACTTTCTCCATTATAAATGAATTTTAACAGCAATACCAAGCTCTTGCCCTACATTTCTGTTACAGATGCTACAAAGCACGAACAGCGCACGCTCGGATTCATTAGGCAAAAGCTCCGCATTCCGCACATTTGACCGCCTTGAGGGAAAAACCCAATACTCTCTTACTGTTTTTGCATCGTTTCGGAACGGTTAAAAGCTGCCAGCGTTTACTTGTGTAGGCCTTGAGACAGGTTCCGTCGCTTCTCCTGACTCATTTAATACCGTCTCATCTCCATTTACTTGCAAGGCGACGGCTTCGACACCTTCCTGTTCAGTTAAGGTTAATGCTAGCATTTTCAATACTTCCTCTGACACAGCGGTTGCTTGAAGCTGACTCAAAATCGATTCGTTAAAATTTAAAGTCACTAGCCCGTCTTCATAGTTCGGTTCCTCCAGCAGCTCTGCACCGTTCCTAATATCCGTCAGTAAATTTGATTGAGGGAACGGTCCGGCTAGTAATTGCTCCACTGCGACTTGCAACTGGTCGTCCTCTGTCGTCTTTACTCGACGAGTCACTGGGACATAATAAGTATCTTCACCATTTTGAGCGAGGAAGTAAAGGGTGACCCCCTTACTGTTTACAACATCAGTAATATTATAGGTTTCAATATTAATCCCGTCAGCACGACTCAACTTCTCCAATAGGTGTCCCGCCAACAGGCATCCGATCCTGCTCATAGCCATTAATCTGGATTTTTACTTGATCGACGTTTTCAAATTGGGTCAAGGTCCATGTCACAGCTTCAAGCACTTGACGCTCCAACTCCGGATTATACTCTTTAAATTCATTTGAAAAGTCAGCCGTCGCTACGTTGTTTTGCAAATTAACGGAAACTGACGTACCTGGCGGGAGTACTGCCTTGAAACCGTTTGGCAACAGCTCAGTGACGGGGCCGCCTTCAACAAGATATTCCAAAGATTGACGCAATACTCCTTCTTCCTTTGGAATATCAATCGTTTGCGGAACGACGAGACCGTTGGAGTCGATTAAATAAAGCTCTCGTTTTACCGTCTCGTTCACCGCCTGTTCATCTTCCCCTTCGTCTTTTACCGATTCCTCTGCTTTGTCTGCCTCTTCATTCTCGCCTTGATTTTCGTTTTCGAGCTCTAAAGATTCGTCCTCTTCGAGATAGTTGACCGGCGGTTTATCCATTTCGTTCATCGCCTCGTCTGAGCCGGTTGAACAAGCTGAAACGATTAGCGTCATGAGTAAAAGTACAGGGACACCTATTCGGAACGATTTACTCATTGTTTCCCCTCCTAACATAGTTTGTACTTCATGTATACGAGCTTTCACTCAGAATAGACCAACCTTTTTGTTAGAAAATTGTAGCTTCAGCAGAGGACTCTAAGATTCACTTTCTAACCTGTACTCGTTTTGCGATGATGAAAGCAGGGAAGGCCGTCCCATTTGAACATAAAAAAAAGCCCCCTTGATTTCGATTCAAGGAGGATTTTTGACATATTAACCTAAGCGTATCGTTTCTACCGTCTCAACACGCATTTCCAACCACTGCTCGGCCAAGCGTTTGAAGCTATCGGCGCGACCAGTCGTAAAAAAAAGCATGGTGCGGCTTGCGGGTTGATGTCACACGCATATTTTTATGATAAAGTAGACTGCTTACTTCTCTGGCGGTTTCGTCTCCAGAGGAAATAAGCTGTATGTGCGTTCCGACCCCTGCCTGGATAAAATTGCGTAATAACGGATAATGGGTACAGCCAAGGATCATTGTATCGAAGCCTATTCCAACGAGCGGTCTTAACGTTTCCTCGATTATCCCCCGTGCTTCTTCACTAGCAAAAGCGCCCCGTTCGACGATTGGCACGAATGGCGGACAGGCAAGGCTTTCGACCTTCACGTCACTATTCACTGCTTTTAAAGCATGCTCATAGGCTTGACTATTAATCGTCCCTGACGTTCCAATAACTGCAATATGGTTATTTTTTTGAAACCTTTAACGCGCTTATCGCTCCCGGTTGAACGACTCCTACGACAGGAATTGACAATTCGCGCTTGACTTCTTCCAGTACTACTGCAGCTGCTGTATTACAAGCAATTACAAGCATCTTCATCTGTTCAGCCTGTAAACGCTCGATCATTTGCCATGTGAAAGCACGAACCTCTTCTACAGAACGTGGTCCATACGGGCATCTGGCTGAATCTCCAATATAAATCAATTCTTCCTTCGGCAATTGACGTAGCAATTCTTTCGCTACCGTCAATCCACCCAGACCCGAATCAATAACCCCAATCGGTTTCTCCAACAAACTTCCCTCAATTTCTTTGTTGTTCTAATGAATATTCATTTAAAGATTGATCGGACGTCAGTTAATTTGTCTCTAAGATAACTGTTTCACCCGTGTGTCCTTCATTTCTTCATGAAGCATTTGCATACTTTTTTTCCAAAAAATCGACCTGTTCATTTGAAAAATTGGACAAAATGTTTTCCAAATACGCCTGCCTTTTTGAAATCACTTCTTGGATAATGGTTTTTCCTTTATCCAACAAGTGAATTCGCACAACTCGGCGATCCTGTTTATCTTTAACCCGTTCGACAAGCTCATTTTTTTCCATACGGTCAACCAAGTCTGTCGTTGTGCTGCAAGCTAAATACATTTTTGTCGAAAGTTCACCAATCGTCATATCGCCATATTCATTCAGCCACTGTAAGGCGACAAATTGTGGTGGTGTTATTGGAAAATGGGCTAAAATGACCCTTCCTTTTTGTTTTACCATATCCGCAACTCTTCGCAACGAGAGCTCGATTTGTTCTACCTGCTTCTGGTTCACTCACCAACACCTCCGTTTTCCTATCTTTTTTAGATGAGCATTGCCACGTTGGTCATATTGACTAACTTATATATTAATTGTCGCTTTTTTTTCATAGAAAAGCAAGCAGATCGTGTAAACCCTTTGGGACTCTAAGAATTCATCGTCATTATAAACAGCTAGACTACCTATTTAGTATAATTATGCTTGTAACGCGGAAAAGTGAATCGCTTAAGGGATTCTATACATAGCAAAAAAAACCCCTAGGAAGCTCCAGCTCGAGCACCCTAGGGGAGGTTCCTTTAGCTACGGCTACGATGTTAATTTTGTAAATAAGCTTCGCGAACCGCTTTTTCCACTTCATCTGCCGTATCAAGCTGCAACAGCTTGTCAACCTCTTTACTTAAAACTGCTTTAGATATGGAACGAAGCTGACTTCGAGCCGGCAATATTGATGTTGCACTCATACTGAATTCATCAAGCCCTAAGCCGAGTAAAATCGGAATAGCGACTTCATCGCCGGCCATCTCTCCGCACATCCCAACCCATTTTCTTTCGTTATGGGCGGCGGTGATAACCATTTTGACTAAGCGGAGAATCGCTGGATGATAGGCTGATACAAGTATGACACGCGTTCATTCATCCGGTCTGCAGCCATTGTATATTGGATTAAATCATTTGTTCCAATACTGAAGAAGTCAACTTCTTTTGCAAATAGGTTGGCCGCTACTGCCGTCGACGGAATTTCAACCATAATTCCCACCTCAACGGCATCAGACACCTCTACTTCTTCATTCTTCAGCTTATCTTTCTCTTCATACAATAATGCTTTCGCCTGGCGTAGCTCTTCCAATGTTGCGATCATCGGAAACATGATTTTTAGCTGTCCAAAAGCGCTCGCACGCAGTAACGCTCGCAGCTGAGTCCGGAACATCTCCTCATTTTCGAGGCAGAGGCGGATAGCCCGATAGCCTAAAAATGGGTTTAACTCTTCCGGAAGCTCCATATAAGGCAGCTCCTTATCCCCACCAATATCCAATGTCCGGATGACGACGGGCTTGCCTTCCATACGTTCGACAACTTCCTTATAAGCTTGATACTGCTCCTCTTCTGTTGGCAGCGCATCTCTTCCCATGTAAAGAAATTCGGTTCGATAAAGGCCGACTCCTTCAGCACCATTTCTGATCACGCTTTCCAAATCATTCGGAGTTCCGATATTGGCAGCTAACTCTACGTGCTGCTCGTCGCTCGTAATCGTTGGTTCATCACAAGCTTGGCCCATTCAGCCTTTTGCTTAAGAAAATCTACCTGCTTCTTTCGATACGTTTTTAACTGTTCTGCATTAGGGTTAATAATGACAACGCCAGCAAGTCCATCGACGATAACGGTCATCCCGTTTTCCACATGAGCAGTAATTTCCTTCGTTCCGACGACTGCCGGTATTTCAAGCGAGCGCGACATAATGGCTGAGTGAGAGGTGCGTCCACCTATATTCGTTGCAAAACCCTTAACGAGTGTTGGATTAAGCTGCGCTGTGTCAGAAGGCGTCAAATCCTCAGCGATGATGATTGTCTCCTCTGTTATCGATGCAAGGGAACGAGCTTCTACTCCAAGCAAATGACCGAGCGCTCGCTTGGACACGTCGCGAATATCAGCAGCTCTTTCTCTCATATATTCGTCATCCATGCTTTCAAATAAGCCGATAAAATGATCGGCTACTTCATTTAATGCGAATTGCGCATTCTGCTTTTCATTTTTTTTATTTTTTTTCCTGGACGGAGCTAATCAGCTCCGGATCGCTTAACACGAGAAGGTGAGCAGCAAAGATTTCTGCTTTGTCGGCTCCGAGCTCAGCCTCCGTTTTATCCTTTATTTCAGAAAGCTCTTGCTTTGAAGTAGCAAGAGCTTCATCTAAACGCTTCAATTCCCGTTCCACATCTTCTACTTTGCTTGCTTCGATGTGAAGCTTAGGCTCTTCATGGACAAAAGCTTTCGCAATCGCAATACCCGAAGATGCTGCGATTCCGTTTAATGTGTGATGCATACTTATTCTCCTAACCCTTCCTTAATCACTTCATCGATTGCAGTTAGAGCCTCTTCTGCATCAGAACCTTCTGCTTTTATCGTCACTTCCGCTCCTTGACTGACACCAAGAGACATAACTCCCATGATTGATTTGAGATTTACGGTTTTCCCCTTGTACTCAAGTGTAATGTCAGAAGAGAATTGACCTGCCTTATTGACCAGCTGAGTTGCTGGGCGTGCGTGAATACCTGTTTCTGCTGTAATTTTAAACGTTTTTTCAGCCATTTTCCATCAACCTCTTTCTTTCGTTATATTTTCATATGATTAAGCATACCCGTGCCCGTAGTGTTTCACAGCCTTTTCAAGAGCATTCATAACAATTACACAGAAACAGGCACAAGTATAAAAACATACATGACGAAAACAGAATGTACTATACGTTAACGTACCCTATCTGAAACTCATATACACTTCCATACTTATGCCTATCGAGAATGTTCAAAGTCTGTAATAAGGAAGCCGTAAGACACCTGGAATAAATTCAGTTTAGCTGAAGTCCATCTGTCTGTTTTTCGCCATATCGATTAGATGTCGATTGTCGAGCTTTAGCTCCCCTTGATTACTTGAAAGGCTTTGAACACACAATTATGACACGTTAATCAGTGTAAAAATATGTATGCATGAGAAGCTCTGGAAGAGATGTCTTAATAAACAGTAACGACACGATGCACGACAACATACAATGAATACGCTTATTATATCATAATCAAATTTATTCTTTCAATAGCAAGAGGCTCAAAATTTCGTTTAACCACGTATATGACCAATTTTTAGGCACTATACTATTCTTTTATCAGTTTTGACAGGGCCTATCACAACTGAATTCACACACACATATACTATGATGACTAAGACCCTTCAGTCAGAGGATAATTTCTTTTCTGATTGTCCTATTCAAGCCCGAGCAAGAAGGAGTGAACTCATTGGAAGGAGCAGAATTCGGACCTAAGCCCTTACTTACGAAAAGGGAACGCGAAGTATTTGAATTACTAGTCCAAGACAAAACAACGAAGGAAATCGCGCAGCAACTTTTCATAAGTGAGAAGACTGTACGGAATCACATATCGAATACAATGCAAAAATTGGGGGTTAAGGGGCGCTCTCAAGCGTTATTGAACTGATTAGACTAGGTGACCTTGAAATATAATGTGAAGTGCAACTTATCATCAAAGAGGGGGGCTTCTCCCTCTGGTGATGATTTGTTCGAGGTATCTTTGTCCGTTTGATTCACCGGTTAAACTGAATGTCACAGCTGCACAATTCTGGTTCAAAAGGAGCATGATGACTCTCTTTGAACCAGTGTTGTGATGCTTTGTTTTAATTTTTTTTAAGGGTTATGCTAATCATCGAAGAGACCGCAGAGTGAACACTTCTATAAAATAATGAGGAACGGCCTTTTCTTGGATAGGCCTGTCAACCGGAGGGGAGCAAGGAGAAGGAATTCATTAGACTCTCCAACTCGTCCCCCTCCCCCCCTCAATTCAAAAGGCTGCTAGACAATTGTCTGGCAGCCTTTACTAAGCATATAATTATTCTCCACCGAAAAAGTTCTTAAACGATTGTAAGGTGGTCGAACGATTCAAAGCAGCAATTGATGTCGTCAGCGGGATTCCTTTCGGACAGGACTGGACGCAGTTTTGCGAGTTCCCGCAATTTGTTAATCCGCCTTCTTCCATAATCGTCCCCAGTCGCTCCGCTTTATTCATCTCACCCGTTGGGTGCGCATTAAACAACCGAACCTGTGACAGTGCTGCTGGACCGATAAAGTCGGACTTACTGTTGACGTTCGGGCATGACTCGAGGCAGACACCGCATGTCATACATTTAGACAGTTCATACGCCCATTGTCGCTTTGATTCTGCCATACGGGGACCTGGACCTAAATCGTACGTGCCATCAATCGGAATCCATGCTTTTACTTGCTTTAGTGAATCGAACATCCGGCTACGGTCAACGACGAGGTCACGCACAACCGGGAAGGTTTTCATCGGCTCCAGTCGAATCGGCTGCTCGAGCTTATCAACAAGCGCTGTACATGATTGACGAGCTTCCCGTTAATCACCATTGAACAGGCGCCGCATACCTCCTCCAAGCAGTTCATATCCCAAGCAATCGGTGTTGTCTTTTCTCCATTTATGTTAACTGGATTTCTTCGAAATTCCATCAATGCCGAAATGACGTTCATATTCGGGCGATAAGGAACTTCAAATTCCTCCTCATACGGACTGCTGTCAGGATCTGACTGACGCAGAACCTTAAACTTAATTGTTTTTTCACTCATGATTTAACAGCTCCTTGCTTCTTCTGAGAGTAGTCGCGTTTCCGTGGCTCGATTAGCGACGTATCAACCTCTTCAAATTCAAAGTCAGGACCTTTCGTAGCAGAATTGAATTTTGCCTTTGTCGTTTTTAAGAACTCTTCATCATTCCGCTCCGGGAAGTCAGGCTTATAATGAGCCCCGCGGCTTTCATTTCGGTTGTATGCACCGAGGGTAATGACACGGGCGAGGTTTAGCATTCCCGCCAGCTGTCGCGTGAAGGACGCCCCTTGATTGCTCCATTTTGCCGTATCATTAATGTTGATATTCTCGTAGCGTTCAAGTAATTCTTGAATTTTTTCATCGGTTTTAAGCAGCTTATCGTTGTAGCGCACGACTGTTACATTATCGGTCATCCACTCACCAAGCTCCTTATGGAGAATGTAGGCATTCTCGTCTCCGTCCATGCTGAGAATGTTATCAAAGGTTTCTTGTTCTTTTTTTCTCTTCATTATCAAACAAGGTCGACGATAAAGAATCAGCCGTTTTTTTCTAATCCATTAATGTATTCCAGCGCTTTTGGACCAGCAACCATCCCGCCGTAAATCGCCGAAAGCAGAGAATTCGCACCGAGTCGGTTCGCACCATGCTGCGAATAATCGCATTCCCCTGCAGCAAAGAGGCCAGGAACGTTCGTCATTTGATCGTAATCGACCATAAGCCCCCCATCGAGTAGTGAACGGCAGGGAAGATTTTCATTGGCACCTTCCGTGGGTCGTCACCCATAAACTTTTCATAAATCTCAATAATCCCGCCAAGCTTAATGTCAAGCTCTTTCGGATCTTTATGGGAGAGGTCAAGGTAAACCATATTTTCTCCATTAATCCCTAACTTCTGTTCCACGCAAACATCAAAAATTTCACGCGTTGCAATGTCACGTGGAACGAGATTTCCGTATGCCGGATACTTTTCCTCTAGGAAATACCAAGCTTACCGTCTTTATACGTCCAAACTCGTCCACCTTCTCCCCGTGCCGACTCACTCATGAGACGAAGCTTATCGTCTCCAGGAATGGCTGTCGGGTGAATCTGGATAAACTCTCCATTCGCATAATAAACCCCTTGCTCATAAAGCTTTGCAGCCGCAAAACCAGTATTGATCACGGAGTTAGTTGATTTTCCGAAGATAATGCCAGGACCTCCCGTAGCCATAATAACCGCATCACCCGGGAAGCTCTTAATTTCAGCAGTCGTTAAGTTCTGTGCTGAAATACCGCGGCAAACCCCTTCGTCATCGATAATCGCAGATAAAAACTCCCAGCCTCATATTTCGTCACGAGTCCACTCGTCTCATGACGACGCACTTGCTCGTCTAAAGCGTATAATAGCTGTTGACCCGTCGTTGCTCCGGCAAATGCAGTCCGGTGATGCTGAGTTCCGCCAAAGCGGCGAAAGTCTAATAAACCTTCGGGCGTCCGGTTAAACATTACGCCCATCCGATCCATTAAATGAATAATTCCAGGTGCTGCTTCTGTCATTGCTTTAACCGGAGGCTGATTTGCTAAAAAGTCGCCACCGTAAACCGTATCATCAAAATGCTCCCACGGGGAATCGCCTTCTCCTTTCGTATTAACCGCACCATTAATTCCACCTTGCGCACAGACGGAATGGGAACGCTTGACTGGCACTAGTGAAAATAGGTCTACAGGTACACCTTTTTCCGCTGCCTTAATTGCTGCCATCAGCCCGGCTAGTCCGCCACCGACAACAATAACTTTGCCTTGACTCATTTTTGACCCTCTCCTTAAATGTTAGCTAATTCTGGATTAATGAAAGCGAGGATTGCTCGAATTCCGATAAAAGTGAGCGCTAAGAAAATAGCAAGCGTCACGTAAGTTGAAATTTGCTGGGAGCGCGGCGAAACCGTAATCCCCCAAGTAACAGCAAACGACCATAGTCCGTTCGCAAAGTGAAAGGTTGCAGAAACAACTCCTAGGATGTAAAAAGCAACCATAAATGGATTACTGAAAATGTTTGCCATCATATTATAGTCGACCTCTGCGACACCACGCGCAGCCGCAATCCTTGTTTCCCATACATGCCAGGAAATCCAGATCACAAGAAAGATCCCTGTCACACGTTGTAGGCGAAACATCCAATTCCGGAAAAAACCGAATCGGCTCGTGTTGTTTTTAGCCTGAAACGCGATGTAGAGACCATAAATCGCATGGTAGAGAAGGGGAATAAAAATAACAAAAATTTCAAGTGCGTACCGAAACGGCAAGTTTTCCATGAAATGGACTGCCTGGTTAAAAGCCCCCGCGCCACGTGTAGCGAAATGATTGACAACTAAATGCTGAATCAAAAAGACCCCTACTGGAATCACACCGAGCAAGGAATGTAATTTACGATTAAAATACTCCGTAGTACCGGCCATACCTTTTCCCTCCACTATTATTATTGTTGCTACCCATAAATACAAATAAACGTTATCATTTCTTTTTCTCTATAAAATGAGTACCTCCCCATTACTAAATATATGTATATCATTCTCACTAGTCCCTTGAAACAATTATTAAGTTTCGCGAAACAAATCTAATACAGCTTTAATTGTACCCCCATCGGAAACCATCGTCAAGAAAACGTCTTCAGTCTTTTGCACTATCGGATAACAAAAAAAATAGAGAATTCACCTGTTTCGACGCGTATCGCTGAATAACACGTAAACCGGTGAGCTCTCTTTCGCTATTATCCAATAATAATTCGCTCTGTCGGAAATTTGAAATGACTCTTCTTCTCTTTTTTTGCGAATCGAGAACAGAAAGGCAATTAACCCTACGCGGCCAATTAACATTAGCACAATTAAAACAACCTGACTCGGCATCGAAAGCTCAGAGGTAATTCCGAGTGACAAGCCGCACGTTCCGAAAGCAGATGCCGTTTCGAAAATGATGGCAATGAGTGGGATATCGGCCTCGCCTTCGAATGCGACAATTAACGTAATCGCAATAAAAAGCAAAAGGAAAAAGACAGATAGGACAATAAACGCTTTTTGTCGATCGTCTGGATGAATTTCGCGACCGAACACTTTGACATCTTCCTTCCCTAACGCAAAGCTTTTAATGGAAAGGAACATAACTGCAATCGTTGTCGTTCGAATCCCGCCCCCGGCACTGGAAGGACTCGCTCCAATAATCATTAGCCCAGACAAAAATAAGAGAGTAGCACTGCCGAACTCCGAAACATTAAACGTTGACAAGCCCGCACTTCGGGCAGTAGCTGAAGCAAAAAGAGAAGTGGCTAACTGCTGATGCCACGAAACGCCCTGAAAGACATTCCCACTTTCCATTGCCCAGATGCCGAGCGCGCCAATAACGAAAATAATAAAATATGTCGTCGTCGTAATTTTTGTAAACAAGCTAAATTTAAACAGGTGAGTTTTTCTGGATAAGAAATGCTTTAACTCAAGCAAAACCGGAAAGCCAATCGCACCGGCAAACAATAACAGCATCGTTATCGTCTGGACGAAATAGTCATTGGCAAACGGAATTAGCGACTGCCCCGTAATGTCGAAGCCTGAATTAGTAAACGCGCTTAGAGCAGCAAAGGCCCCATGATAATAAGCTTCGCCGACATTCTCAAAATATGTAAGGTAATATGTTCCAAGGATGAGCGCACCGACAAGCTCGATCAATAGCGCAACGGCAAAAATACCTCTCATTAAGCTGACAAGCCCCGCAAACTTATTTTGATTTTGGTCGACCATAATTAGCATTCTTTGGGAAAGGTTGATTTTTCGTCTAAATAGCATCCAAAGCAACGTCCCTAAAGTCATAATTCCAATACCGCCAATTTGAGTCGCCAAGGCTAAAAAAAAGACTCCGGTATAGCTCAACGTCTCAGATACATCTATCACTGTCAGTCCTGTTACGCTGACAGCACTAACACTGGTAAATAATGCCTCAGCATAACCCATTTCGACACCCGGCTGCTGAGAAACGGGTAAATAGAGCAGCAGGCTAAAAAGGAACATTGCTGCTACATAAGAAAATAAAATGATTCTAAACGGACTAAGCACATGATTAAAAGATGCTCTCATCAAAAAGATACCTCCGGCTAAAGCACAGATAATATACGCCTTTTTCAAAAATTAACGCAAGAAGCCCTAGTGAAATTAAGGCAGTTTGCTTTATAATATACCTTAAGGTGAGGTGTTACAAGATGGAACAAGAACAATTGTCATTCGGATACGATTTGATCCGTAACGATTTATTAAAAGAAATTCTCGGGCAAGATCATGATGCCTTGCTTTATTGGGTAGGGAAAGCTTTAGCGCGAAAGCACCCTGCAAATAATGCCGAAGAGCTGATTGCTTTTTTTTCATCAGGCGAATTGGGGACAGCTAGCGTTGCTGAAAGAAAAAAGGAACGAAAAAATATTTGAACTGCACGGCAACTGGATGGGAAAGCAGGATAAACGCTGCTATCAGCTTGAAGCAGGCTTTCTCGCCCAGCAGCTGGAGCTTTCTCTCAATCGCGTATCAGAAGCGACATATTCCGTAAAAAAACGACCATGTATTATTTCAAGTCAAATCAGATCATCATGATATGGTTGACGGGTTCTAAGCCTGCTATATAACGATTGGCCGATAAACAAACACCGTTCGAGTCTCGAACGGTGTTTACTCATTAATGATGGCAAATAGGCTTAATTTTGTAGTTTTTTTACAACTGCCTCAGCTACCTTTGCTGGGAGACCAAGCTCTTGCAACTCTTCAACTGTTGCATCCCTCATTTTTTTGACTGAGCCGTAATGCTTTAAGAGCTGTTGCTTCCGCTTAGTTCCCACTCCCGGAACATCGTCCAATACCGATTGAAAAAACGTTTTGGCCCGGGTTTGTCGGTGAAACGTCAATGCAAACCGGTGAACTTCGTCCTGAATTCGCTGTAGCAAATAAAACTCTTGGCTGTCCCGTTTCAACGGTACGACAGCTGGTGGATCGCCCATGAGCAACTGGGAAGTTCGATGCTTTTCATCCTTAGCCAGACCGCAAACCGGAATCGATAAACCCAATTCGTCTTCAAGCACTTCCTGAGCGGCAGTTATTTGGCCGCGTCCTCCATCGATTACAATCAAATCAGGAAGCGGCAGGCTTTCTTTCAGCAGCCTCACATAACGGCGGCGGACAACCTCTCGCATTGAGCCATAATCATCAGGACCTTGAACCGTTTTGATTTTATACTTACGGTAATCCTTACGATTTGGCTTTCCGTCCAAAAAAAAGTAACCATCGCTGAAACGGGATCAATTCCTTGAATATTGGAATTGTCAAAGGCTTCGATTCGATAAGGCGTAGCGATTCCCATCGCTTTGCCAAGCTGCTCTATCGCATGAATCGTTCGTTTCTCATCACGCTCAATTAATGAAAATTTTTCTTTTAATGCAACGGAGGCATTCTCGGTAGCAAGCTCTAGCAAGTCCTTTTTTTTGCCTCGTTTTGGCTGAACGACCTTCACTTCTAGCAGCTGCTCAATCAGATTGGCATCAATTTCAGCCGGAATCAGGAGTTCAGCGGCTTCAAGTGTTGTTTATGACGGTAAAATTGACCGATATACGTTAGCAAATCCTCCGGCGCTTCTTGATAAAACGGGAACAAGGATACGTCTCGTTCAATTAATTTCCCTTGCCGGACGAAGAAGACTTGAACACACATCCAGCCTTTATCATACGCATAACCAAACACGTCCCGGTCAACGCGATCGCTAATCATCATTTTTTTGCTTTTCCATGACAGCTTCCATGTGTTTAAGTGTATCGCGTATCTCCTTAGCTCGTTCGAATTCCAGATTCTCTGAAGCATGAACCATTTTCTCCGTTAGCTTCTCCTTGACCTCTTCGTGACCAGAACGTAGAAATTTCGCTATTTCGTTGACCATTTCCTCGTTTTGTTTTGCTGTCACTTCGTACACGCAAGGCGCTAGGCACTGGCCTATATGATAATACAAGCAAACCTGCTCAGGCAGCGTTCGACATTTACGCAGCGGATACAGACGATCGAGCATTTTTTTTGTTTCATTGGCTGCGCCCGCATTCGGATAAGGCCAAAATATTTTCCGCCGTCTTTTTTCACCCTTCGCGTGATAATTAAGCGCGGATGCTCTTCGTTCGTGATTTTTATATAAGGGTACGATTTATCGTCCTTCAGCATAACGTTGTATTTCGGATCGTGCTTTTTGATTAAATTCATTTCAAGAATCAATGCTTCAATATTTGAAGAGGTGACAATATATTCAAAGTCTGTAATTTCACCGACAAGTCTTTGCGTTTTCCCATCGTGTGTACCGGTAAAATACGAACGAACCCGATTTTTCAATACTTTCGCTTTCCCGACATAAATAATCGTACCTTGCCGATCCTTCATTAAATAACAGCCTGGCTGATCGGGCAAAATTGCTAGTTTTTCTTTCAGCTGATCCATCGTCCACCTCTCCCCTACTTCGCCCCTTTTGTCAAATCATACCGTGAACCGCTTGAATTGGCAAAGGATTTTGCAACCTAGATCAGAGATGCCCGCTCCTAACCGAGCGGGCATCTCCTTTCATTAAATATGCTTGTTTAGAAGCTCTTGCAGTGCTTCCTTCGGTTGAAAGCCGACAACTTGATCGACGACTTCGCCGTCTTTAAAAACGAGCAAGGTCGGAATGCTCATGACGCTATATTTGCCAGCAGTCTCCTGGTTTTCGTCAACATCAAGCTTCACGATTTTTGCTTTATCGCTCATTTCTGCATCAAGCTCTTCAAGAACAGGGGCTATCATTTTACAAGGTCCACACCATGGTGCCCAAAAATCAGCAAGGACAACACCTTCACCTGTTTCAGATGCGAAAGTTTGATCCGTCACATTTACAATTGCCATTGTTTTATATCTCCTTTCGATCTTATCTGGTTCCTTCGAGTCGATTATATCATTTGTGTTAACCCGATGGCGAATAAGTTGCTTGCACATGAATAATATACCCGGAAGAAAATGTTTTACACATCATCTTCCTGCTTTATAAGAGTAAATTCCGACGATAAATGTTGAACGTTGCGTTGCGTTGGATAGTCACAGCCTGTTTCAATACCCCTTGCAAAATTCCTTTGAAAGCTTGTCTTAAAACCTTTTTCTTATACCTTTTCCGATGATTGCTTTATTAACGCTCACGACTCGATTCATATTTACCTACTCTTACGACGTTCCTTTCCCCTAACGGTCTCCGCCTATAGCTAAATACTGCCCTTAGTTATAATTTCCTTTGCCATATAGTAGGTACTCACGGTAAAAAGCTGGGTGATTCTCCTATTCTGTACCATTGCTTGTATGTCATCGTAATGATATTTATGTACAGCTATCTCTTCATTACGATCTAGCTTTGCTCTTCCACCTACTGTCAATGGGGACCGTTATTGTATTGATTTTTAGACTGACTCTGAAACTATCGTTCATCCGCCACCTAGTCGGACGAGATTATTAATCCGGAATTTAAAGTAAGAGGAAAAGGGAAGTCGCCTCGTCAGGTACTGTCTTTAGTATCGCTAAAAAAACGGCCTGAGTCCTTAGAATATAGGACGACGGCCGCTTCACAAAATGTAATAGTTTCGCTATTTTCTTAATAGCGAGCCAAGGCTAGGATCGATACGACTAACTTAAAAAATTTTTACCACTTTTTCTTCGACTCACAACTTCTTTAAAGCGCTAAGGATACCGCTAGGCTCCATCCTTTTTATAAAAATTTCATTCACATAACGCTCGCGGACAACGGCATTTACGTCAATAATAAATGTAGCGGGAACAGGAACGACCCAACCGGCTTCATTTGTTTTCCTTAAATCTACATCAAGATGTTTTAAAAATTGTTCGCGAAGCTCGTCTGAAAATTCCCATATGAGACGGTAGCTTAGCATCACTTCACCTGCTGAATCGCTTAAAACAGGAAACGGCAAATTTTCTTTCTCGGCAAGGCTTAAGGATAGGTCAGGTTTTTCGGGACTAATTGCCATTAAAGAGGCACCTAGAAAGTCGATTTCCGAATGGATTTTGCGTAATGCACGGAGTTCAAGACTGCAATACGGACACCAGCTCCCTCTGTAGAAAGAGAGGACGACCGGACCATATTTTAAATTCTCTGAAAGTGTTCGTCCTTTTCCCGTTGCATCGTTCAGTGTAAAGTCGGGTGCTTTTTCGCCGACTTTTAAGCCAGCCGCACTCCTTTGTTCCTTTAGACGCAAAACATCGCGCCAATTCCCCTCAATAAATTCCTCTGGATACCTATTTTCCGCTCCCTTAGCAACTTGCTCTAATTGCTCATTTAAAGACATCTTTTTCCCCCATTCATTTTTTCCAGTCGTTGCTCTAGCTTCTTGTCAGGCCATATCGTACCCCAGATCTTCAATGGTATCTTTGACGCCTTCCAGCGATATTTTGTTTGCATCGTATTCTATAGTCACTGAGCGATGCTTTAGCTCGCCTTCCCTGACGCTCCGATTGCCTTTAACGCCTTCTCAATGGAACTCGTGCAATTTCCGCACGCCATTCCGTTCACATTGAGCGTCACTTTTTGCATCCTTTCTCCACCTTCTGTTTTTTCTATCGAGTTATATTTTTTTGACCGACCTCACTAAGCTTTTCATGAGAACGTTTGTCCCTTCAAGTAATTGAGCGTGTAGCTCCGAGTGGGGTATGCCGATTTCGCTTACTTTGTCCACATCCCAGCCGGACCAAATGTACGTAAGCTCTGTTCGGGACCCCAAATCGTTCAACTCAAACGACCAGCTCCAATCCTGGCCGACGTCGTATATAAGGCGCTTTGGTGGCTCGATCAAGGTCACTTTACATGCCGTTTTACCTTGGGGCTTATGCATATCCAAGTAAAACTCATGTCCTTCAACGGGTTGAAAATCATTCGACACGAACCATAAGGCAATCCCTTCAGATGTAGAAACCGACTTCCACACCTTCTCAATCGAATCGTTAATGATCCGAGTCTTATATATATCAGGAAGCTTATTCAGATTTGAGTGTCTCACTATTCGACCTCCTTATAAAGCGTTCAGAAAGCTGTCTCTAATACTGTTAACCTTCGAATGCTAGCTTAACTATGCGCTTTAGCCTTCTCAATATATCGGTAAAGATGCAAGTCGATCCCATGCGTTTGCTTTTCCGGATTTTCAACATGAAACCGTTCGATCGCTTTATCGATCTCGGGATCGTTAAAGGCTTCGCTTCCCTCTTTCAAACGTTTGGCTAATCGTACAGTCTGCGGACTCTCGGGGGGCTGTCCTTTTTCCATCGCTTCGCGTAATTGGGCAATTAATTTATTCGATTCCTTTCTCATGCTCTTGATTTGCTCTGGCGTAAATTTCTCCATCCTTTTTGTGAGCTTTTCTTGTTGTCCCTTCGTAAAGTAGTCCCACACCTGACTCATCTCAATTCACCTCCACATTTGATGTACTGCATGAATCCATTGCCAAGAATAAATAAACTTATCCAATGACTTTGAAGCCCTGCTCCTCAATTTCTGTTTCAATTTGTTCTAATGAAAGGGTTTTTTTTCATCGTACTGAACTGTCACGGTTGACTGTTCCAAATCTGCTGTTCCGCTTGCCCCTAGCCCTTGCAAAGCCCCTTCAATCGACTTCACACAGAGAGCACAACTCATTCCGTCGACTCGTATTGTCATGTTTTGCATCGCTATTCCTCCTTTTTTTCATTTTGTACCCACAGAGGCTCATCCAGAAATACCACTAAAATAATGAACACTATTGTTGATTATTCATACCCTACTTCTGTATAGTAAAATAATAAATAATCGGAATCAATAATTAAAATATCTGTCATCTGTTGCTTATTCGATACATTTAGAAAAACCTGTTCATTTTCTAAAAAAAATATAAAAAAAGGGAGTGCGATCATGTCTGATAAAATGGATCGACGTAAGGCGAGAACAAGAGCCTCTTACGCAAGGCTTTAATCGAGGTTATGGAAGAAAAAGGAGTCAACCGTGTGACTGTGACAGATTTAACGAAAAAAAGCCGATATTAACCGTGGGACCTTCTACTTGCATTATACGGACGCTACCGATATGGTCGAGCGGATCAGGGAAGACACGTGGAACGGATTGGTGCAAAGAATAAAAAAAGCTCAGTCCCTACGACTATTTGTCTCATGCCGAAAAAAAACAAACCCGATCCGATGCTGGTGAAGGTAATCGAATACTTTGCTGAACACGGGGATTTCTTTAAAGTCATTCTTGGTCCAAAAGGGGACCCTGAGTTTGCTGTTCGCATCAAAAACTTCTTAAAAACTCAGCATATTTCCAAGTTTCTCGACTTCCAGCCCGATCTGGCGGAGACGATTGTGCCAAAGGATTATATGATTGACTACTTTGCCTCCTCTAATCTTAGTATTCTTCAGTACTGGATTGAAACCGGTATGGAGCAATCGCCAACTGAAGTGGCTTCCATGCTCACACATATCCTTGGCAGTGGAGTTAAGCATCTGTATGGTATTAACATGAATACTAAAATAATAAATCAAAATAAAAACAAGCATTGAAGAGCTCATCAATGCTTGTTTTCTTGCTTATTATAACGTTTTAAATGGAATTCGTTTCTCACGGATCCGTCGGGAAATTTTTGTATCGCAAAAAACTAGCTAGTGAATTTTAAAGTGAATGCTTTACATTTATTTTAGATTGTCCTGTGGACGAATGCTTTGTACATTTGTTTAATTTGAAACGAGCGTTTTTTTTCAATTCCTCTGTTAATAAAGGGACGACTTCGAACAAATCACCGACGATACCGTAGTCAGCAATTTCGAAAATGGGGGCCTCGGGATCTTTATTAATCGCGACGATGACTTTAGAACTGGACATACCTGCCAAATGCTGAATGGCTCCGGAGATGCCGATCGCGAAATAAAGGTCAGGTGTGACCACCTTTCCGGTTTGACCAATTTGCAAGCCGTAATCGCAATATTCGGCGTCACAGGCGCCACGTGAGGCGCCGACTGCTCCACCGAGAACATCAGCGAGCTCTTGAAGCGGCTCAAAGCCTTGCGTGCTTTTCACCCCGCGACCTCCAGCGACAATAACTTTCGCTTCAGCTAAGTCGACAGAGCCTGCCGTTTTACGCACAACATTTTTTATAATCGTGCGCAAATCGATTAGATCGAGAGTCAACGAATCGGCATCACCTGTGCGCGCTTCGTCCTTTTCCAATGGCGCAATGTTGTTCGGTCTCACTGTGACAATCCCTACAGCACTCGTAATCGTTTTTCTTTCAAACGCTTTCCCTGAGTAAATCGGTCGCGTAAATACGGGACGATCGTGCTCCGTTTCAATCGTAACAACGTCTGAAATGAGCCCGGCATCGAGCTTGACTGCAAGGCGGGGCGATAAATCCTTGCCGATGGACGTATGGCCCATTAGAATCCAATCTGGCTGTTCCCGGTCCACGACCTGTAAAATTGCCTGCTGAAAGGCATCGGTTGTATATTGGGCAAGGGCAGGGTGCTTGACTGCAATCGCACGATCTGCCCCGAAATGAACAAAGGTTGCGGCCAAATCTCTGCATTGTCACTTGGGACAACGGCAACGACCTCAGCAACATCCGCTATCAATTTGGCGGCTGCTATCGCCTCGTAAGATACATTTCGTATTTCGCCTTCCTTCACTTCACCGATCACTAACATTTTTTTCAACGAAAACACCTCCGCTTAAATGACTTTAGCTTCAGATTTCAGTAAGGCTACCAGTTCCTTCACTTGAGCAGCAGCTTCACCTTCAAGCTGTTTCCCCGCCTGCTTTTCGGGAGGAAGAAATCGTTCAAGCGTTTCTGTGTTCGCAGCGACGTCCTCCTCTTCCAAATTCAAATCATCGAGCTCGAGCGTTTCCAACGGCTTTTTCTTCGCCTTCATAATTCCGGGGAGCGACGGGTAACGCGGCTCATTCAAACCTTGCTGTGCTGTGACAAGAAGAGGTAACGCAACCTCTAAAGTCTCCTCGTCTCCTTCCACATCACGGACAATGCTCGCTTTCCCATTAGTGATCTCCAGATCGATAATTGTCGTAACCTGAGGGATATTTAATAATTGCGCGACCCGAGGACCAACCTGACCTGAGCCACCATCGATCGCTACATTTCCTCCTAAAATGATGTCGAAATCCTTGTCTTTTAAAAAGGCGGCGATAAGAGTCGCTGTTGAGCGTTGATCGAGCTCCTCCAGTTCCTCCGAATCGATTAAAACTGCCTTATCAGCACCCATTGCCAATGCCATCCGCAATTCCTTTCCCGCTTCCTCTTCTCCGACTGTGACAACAGTTACCTCCCCGCCATGGGCTTCGCGTAAAACGAGCGCTTCCTCGATCGCGTACTCATCGTAAGGATTAATGACAAATTCAGCATCCGCCTGTTCGATTTGCTTATCCGCAATGACGATTTTCTCTTCCGTATCAAAGGTCCGCTTCATTAAAACGTAAATATTCATTTGAACGCCTCCAAACAAAAATAAAGATTCGGAAAATATTGAGTGCCTTTCTAAAAGTATCCCTCACATTTGAGCGCTCGCTCCGCTTTGAAAATAGCCATTGCAGCAATGACTCAATTAAACTTTGGCTTGCGCTTTTCGATAAATGCTTGAATTCCCTCTTTAGCATCGGTTGAATCAAAGCCTGACCGGCTAATTCAGCTTCGCGTCTCATCGCTTCCTCATACTGCTGAGGAACATCGTACTGAAGCATTTCTAAAACCATCTTCGTAGAAATGGTGCTTTTTTGACTGATTTTACGGGCAAGTTCTTTTCCTGCATCCACCAGTTCCTCGTCAGAATGAACCGAGTTTACCAATCCGACAGTAGCCGCTTCTTCTCCCGTAATCGGCTCACTCGTCAGTATCATTTCAGCCGCTTTAGCCTTGCCGACATGTAATGGCAATCTCACGCTACCAGCAAAGCCCGGAATAATTCCGAGTGTGAGCTCAGGCAAACCGAGCTTGGCGTCGAAAGTTGCTAAACGCATATGACACGCTAATGCAAGCTCAAGGCCACCGCCCAAGGCAGCTCCATGAATAAGAGCAATCACAGGCTTTGGGAATTGTTCAATTTTAGTAAAAAAAAGCTTGAGCTTTCAAAGCCATTTCCGTGAATGTTCTTCCGCTTTTTACTTCAGTGAACTCTTTAATATCGGCCCCCGCAGCGAAAAACCGCCCTTCCCCCCTCAGCAGGACGACTCGAATTTCCTTTTGCTGCTCAATTTTCGCAAATAATTGCTCCAGTTCGTTTAAAACAGCCTGCGACAAAGTATTGGCCGGAGGATGTTCAATAACGATCATCGCTATATGCTCTTCGACTTCCATCCGAATATGCCCCACCGTTCTTCCTCCCTCTCGTTACTTTAGATTGATTAGGTAAACCTTTATCTGTTCACAGCTGGAATCTGAGCCCGCTCCGAATTTCTTAGTTCTTGGCAAGCCCTTTCAAAAACAGCTCTTGTACTGGTTTCGCTTGTGCGGTCAAATCGTACTTGCAATCCTTCATGACCCATGTCGTCACGATTTCGTCTAACGTACCGAAGATCATTTGTCTCGCGAGCCTCGTGTTAAGATCTGCACGAAAATAGCCGGTTTCCTTTCCTTCGATAATTAATTCGTCCAGAAGCTGCAAATACTCTTTTAAGATTTGATTAATTCTTTGCCTCAGTTCTAGGTTCGATTGCCTCAGTTCCAGCTGTGTAACGATTGCGAGCTGCTTCTCAGCCTGGAGCTGCGCAAAGTGCATTTGAATGGACAGCAAAAACTTTTCCTCAATTTTATCTAATAATGCAATCTTTGTTCGAATTTCATCAACAAAAACACCCATCTTTTCTTCAAACAAGGAAATCAGGATATCTTCTTTATTGCTAAAGTATAAATAAATCGTTCCATCAGCAACGCCAGCTTCCTTTGCAATTTTGGAAACCTGAGCCTGATGATAGCCATGTCTGGCAATCACTCTTACTGCTGCATCGATAATTTGGTTGTATTTGATTCCCTTTCTTTTTCCCACTTTGCTCTCTCCTTATTAGTGAATGAACATTCATTCAGTATTGCTATTTTAATTGATTTACTCGCTGGTGTCAATGACTTGCTGCCATGCAATAGAAAAAGAAAGCAATTCTCTGTCGTGGACGAAGCTGGTAGGACCAGGTTCCTCTTTTCAAGATAAATGTACACTTCGCTTAAGGAATAGCTGCCTTTACCCGTTCGGATAAGGACATACGCTCGTTTTTTTAATGAAATGACCGTTTGAACGAGCAGCAAAAGCTGCCCACCAAAATCAGTGCCGTCCCGAGTCGTGTTTTACTCAAAATTTGTCCTATACAAGCAGTTATTTACCAATTATCGAACTCCTTCAAATGCATAAAAGGCCAGTGTCTTTTGATGATCTGAATCGATTCTTAACGTTTCAAATAACGGCATTAATTCTTTTGCTGTTTGCTCATTTACCCATTTTACGTCTACAATTTCATTATCAGGGTCATTTATGTTCAGCTGGCCACCAATAATTTTCGCAAAAAAAAGTGATGATTAACGTATGATGTTCTTTATGAGCGAAAAACACTTCCCTGATTGAATTCAAGCCGGTAACCTCGATCTTAAAACCCGTTTCCTCTTTTACTTCACGGATTACGGCTTGCTCTAAAGTCTCACCTTTTTCGACTTTCCCTCCTGGAGGCCCCCAATAATAAGAATCTTCCGTTCCATTTTTTTACTAATAATATGTTTCCGTTCTCGTCATTAATTAACGCCGAAGCAACATCTACTCGTTTCAAGTTCATCCCCCTTAACACCATTCTGGCGAAAGACAATAATTCTCAAACTAGGTTTCCGCTCCAAATCAGTTACTAGTCAGTGTAACCATTATACAGTCTGTCGGTTGTTCGTAAAGGGAGAATATTAATGCTCCTCTATAACAGTATTGGCTCGATAGATCAATAGAGGTAGGAATCACAAGTGCAACTTAATCTATTATTTTGCCGTCTCATAAAGTGAAGTTTGCGTTAGTGGGGGACTTTTATTAGTGCTCAGAACTTATACAGAAAACTTTCTGCGATTATTTTCCAACTAACATTTGCTTTCCGTTCATTTTTAAAGTATCGATTCATTGTTCGTTCATTTGGGCACGTAATTGAGGAAGGAGAGATGAAATGAGAAGACTATTGACTATCTTATCGCTTTTGCCTATCGTATTTATACTGAGCTGTAGCGACAATGATGAGAAGGAAAATGTTGAATTCATTGGCAATCCAACAGCTGAGGACTTTTTAGACGAAAGCGATGCCGATATTTTCGTATTGGATGACATCGTGTTTACCAATGCTGAGGAGGTGGACTGGGTGCTCGAGCTGGACTACGAGCTTGGGGAAAAGGTCGGTGAGATTTCGAAGCATGCCGAGGCTGCAGCCGATTTCGACAACGAGGCTGCGAATCGACTACCGATTGGCACCGAAATTTATCAGACAAATACAGAGGCATTTATTGCCGTAGTAGAAGGAAAAGAAATACGCTATTTACCGATGATTGAGGGATGAAGGTTAAAGCTTTAACACCTTAGCTCGTCGCCGACTGAAACTACCTGTCACCGTTAAAATAAAGTGAACAGGTAGTATAAAGTCGCTTCTTTGTTTTAAGTTTGCATAGCAGGCGGCATATGATTTCCATGCTTCAAAATTGCGGCGCAGGGCAGGATATCATTTTTTCTGTTTCATTCATTCAGAGCTTTTGCCTGCTCAACTGCTTTATTTTTCTCCTCTTCAATCAAGACACGGCGCAGTACTTTACCGACCAACGTTTTTGGGAGCTCTTCCCTGAATTCATACAGGCGCGGTACCTTGAATGAGGCGAGGTGCTTTCTACAATGGGCATCGAGCTCCTCTTCCGCGATGTTCTTCCCTTCCTTGACGACAACATATGCTTTTACAGTTTCACCGCGATATTGATCGGGCACGCTAATAACAGCAGCCTCCTTCACCGCTTCGTGCTCAAATAGCACCTCTTCAATTTCCCGCGGATAAATATTGAAACCGCCAGCAATGATCATATCCTTCTTCCGATCAACAATATAAAAGTACCCGTCTTCGTCCATATATCCCATATCTCCGGTTAAAAACCAACCATTTCTAAAAGACTTAGCCGTTTCTTCTGGCTTCTGCCAGTATCCTTCCATCACTTGAGGGCCTCGGATAGCAATTTCCCCGATTTCTCCTTGCTTTAAGGCTGATCAGAATCCTCACCAAAAACTGCCGCCTCCGTATCTGGCCAAGGAATACCGATACTGCCAATTTTACTTTTATCCCAGATTGGATTGGCTAAAGCAACCGGCGACGTTTCCGTCAAACCGTACCCTTCCACTAGGTTGCCTCCGGTTAAATTTTGGAATGTTTGCTGCACTTCAACAGGTAAAGGCGCTGCTCCACTTAAACAAGCGTCGATCGAAGACAGATCGTAATTTTTTATATCGGGATGATTGATCAAGGCGATATACATCGTTGGAGCACCTGGGAATAGCGTTACCTTTTGTTTTTCAATCGTTTTTAAAACCGTCGCTGCCTCAAATTTTGGTACGATCACAGAAGTATAACTGCTCATAACTGCAAAATTCATGATACACGTCATGCCGTATACGTGGAAAAAGGGTAGGGCAGCGAGCATCTTTTCTTTTCTTCCCTTCGCCTTATACATCCAGTGCCTGCATTGAGTCGTATTGACTACTAAATTCCAATGCGTCAGCATGACCCCTTTAGCCGGTCCGGTCGTTCCCCCAGTATATTGCAGCAACGCGAGATCCTTTTTTGGATCAATCGCAATTGAAGGCTCTTCGTTCGAACCGTTGGCTAGCAATCGTGGCAGAGACAACGTATGCTCGTTGTATTCGATGTCTGGAAGCGGCATTTTGTTTTTCCTTTGAACGAGCGGATAAAGCAGGTTTTTCGGAAATGGCAAGTAATCCTTCACACTGGTCACGATGACGTATTCCAATTTTGTTTTCGGTCGAACCTTCTCAACCCTTGGAAAAACTAAATCGAGACAGAGCAGCACCTTTGCCCTGAGTCAATCAACTGATGCTCAAGCTCTCTTTCGACATAGAGAGGATTGGTTTGGACGACAACTGCCCCTAACATCAACGTTCCATAATAACTGATCAATGATTGCGGACTGTTTGGCAGCATTAGCGCCACCCGATCCCCTTTCTCGACACCTAGTGCCTTCAATTGATTGGCAAAGCGCTTAGCTTGCTCATACACCTCTTGAAACGTTAATTCTTTACCGAGGAAATGAACAGCTGATTGTGAAGGATGAAGCTCGGCCGATTGCTTTAAGTAATCGTGTAGTGTCCGCTCCTCATATTCAATCGTTTGAGGAATTTCCTTCGGGTAATGCACCAGCCACGGCTTATCAATGGTGGACATAAACGTCTCCTCCCGCCTTAACACGCCCCTTTCTTTTACGTATTTTCTCCTCTACCTCCATTGTATTGGAATCGCTTACATTTTGAAAACCTTTTTTTACAAATTGTTTAAATTTTCTCGTTCAATTTGGCTAAATGACAAAAAAAAGCAGCGCAAGCCAAATGGCTGACGTGCTGCTTCTAAGGTTTATGCCGGTGCTATAAAAACAAGGTAAATAATTCCCGCTAAAAAAAACAGGACACAACAGCCGATAAGAATCTTCATTAGCGTCTCCATACTTGCTCCTTCCTAGCTTAAGGATTGTACTGGGCAACGATGCTGGCCCCGATGACGTAGGAAAGCCCGACTGAAATTATGAAAGACATAAAACCGACCGCGCGATTGTCATTAGCAATTTCTTCATCCACTGTAAAGCCCGGTGTGAGGAATTCAAAAATAAAGTAACTAAGCAATAACAGTAAAAAGCCTATTCCGCTCCAAATTAGCATCATTAATATTGAATCTGAATTTTGGATCGAATGTCTGAAAATATTGGCGACGCAAAAATCTTACCTCCGGTTGCTAGACCAACAGCCAAATTGCCTCGTTTAATTTCCTGCCAGTTGCTATACTTCGTTACGAGCTCAAAAAGAACGAGAAAAACAATGAGAGACAAAACCGCGACACTGTAAAAGCTCGCAGTTCTAATAAAATCGTTTTGAATCAGCTGCTCTATCATCATCATGTCTCCTCACTTATTTTAATTCAACAACCGTATTCCCTAAGCCACCTTCATTCATTCCGCCATCTCGTGAGCCTTTTACGTGAGGATGCCGTTTCAGGAGTTGTTTGACTCCTTTTCTTAATGCGCCTGTTCCTTTCCCGTGAATAATCGAAATTTGATGGTAGCCGGCTAGAAGTGCATCATCAATGTATTTCTCGACTCTTAGCATCGCGTCCTCATATCGGTCTCCGCGCAAATCAAGCTCCGGTTTCACGTGAGCCCCAGTTCCTCTAACTGTCGAAATCGCTTTTGCTTCAGATGTTTTCGGAGAATCGATTACTTGCAAGTCTGAGCGATTCACCTTCATTTTCATAATCCCTATCTGAACTTGAAGCTCTTCCTCGTTAATCTTTTCAACGACAAAACCCTTTTGTCCGAGGCTGAGTACCTTAACTTCATCACCTACTGCAGCTGCCTGCTTCGCCTTCGTTGCCTGCTTTTTGATTGCCTTTTGCCTTGCGGTTAATTGAGGCTGTGATTCTTCCAAGTGCTTCCTCGCCTCGATAATTTGGTGCTCTTTAACCGACAGACCTTTTTTTTGCATTTCCCGCAGTTCGCCAATAATCAAATCGGCTTCTTCCTTTGCGTTCGCCAATGCCCGTTCGGCCTTTTCCTCGGCGCCTTTGAGAATTCGTTCTTTTTGCTGCTCCAGCTTGCCGAGCTGCTGCTGAAGCTCTGCTCGAAGCTGTTCGGCCTCCAGGCGAATCGATTTTGCTTCCTCCCAATCGGATTCGGCTGATTTCTGACTCGTTTCTAGGGAAGCAATCATGTTCTCAATTTGATTCGTATCACTATCAATTTGCTTCTTCGCCAGCTCAATAATTCGTTCATCAAGCCCAAGGCGTCGAGAAATCGCGAAAGCATTGCTTCGACCCGGGACACCGATGAGTAAACGATAAGTCGGCTTCAACGTCTCAACGTCAAATTCTACGCTGGCGTTCATCGCTCCTTCACGGTTGTATGCATACCTTTCAGCTCACTATAATGGGTCGTCGCAATGACATTAGCCCCGCGCTGATACACATCGTCCAAAATCGAGATAGCCAGCGCTGCCCCTTCGGTCGGGTCTGTTCCGGCGCCAAGCTCATCGAAGAGGACGAGGCTTCTAAAATCAACTTTTGCTAAAATATCGACAATATTAGTCATATGAGAAGAAAACGTACTCAAGCTTTGCTCAATCGACTGCTCATCACCAATATCAGCAAAAATTTGCTCGAACACTGCCATTTCCGAATCTTCTTCAGCCGGAACATGAAGACCCGACTGCATCATTAGCGTCAACAAGCCGACGGTTTTTAATGTTACCGTTTTCCCACCTGTGTTTGGCCCGGTAATGATCAACGAACGGAACGATTCACTAAGCTCGACATCTATCGGAACGACTTCATCTTTATCAAGTAAAGGATGGCGAGCCCGCTTAATGGAAAGGTAGCCTTTATCATTCAACCGCGGCTTCACCGCATGAAGAGTACGGGCATATCGAGCCTTAGCAAAAATGAAATCGAGGGTAGCTAATGCCTCCAAATTCGTCAGCAGCTCTTCAGCATAAGTCGCCACCTGTCCGGATAGCTCGGCCAAAATGCGCTCAACTTCGCGCGCTTCCTTTCCTTTTGCTTCATTGAGCTGATTATTCAAATTAACGATCGCTTGCGGTTCAATAAAAAGTGTCGCACCGGATGCCGATTGATCGTGGATAATCCCGCCAAAGGAACCGCGGTATTCCTGTTTGACCGGAATGACAAAGCGTTCATTCCGAATCGTTACAATCGCATCAGAAAGCATTTTTGATTGCTAGAAGAGCGAATTATGCTTTCCAGCTTCGAGCGAACACTCGATTCAAAGCTTCTCACCTGATGACGTATGGTCCTTAGCGCTGAGCTGGCTGAATCGAGAACATGACCATTGTCATCAATGCATTGCTTGATCGCTCGTTCTAGCTCAGTTAAAGGCTCTATTTGCTGAGTCAGTTCATACAAATACGGCAGTTCAACTTCGTTTTCCAAGACTAATATCTCGATTGCTTTCTTAAGCTGCCTGCCTCCGTAAATCGTACTCGCGATTTCGATCAGCTCTGCTGCAGCTAAATCCCCTCCAATACTCGCCCGCTTTACATGAGCGCTCATATCGAAGATTCCGCCAAGCGGAACATGCCCCCTCAAGCGGAGAACGTTCATGCCCTCCGATGTTTCAAGCTGTGAACGCTGTACTTCATCGATATCGATTGAAGCTGAAGCTCGTTGACTTTTCGTCGACCTAATGACGAAGCAACATGTCCAAGTAGCTGCTGCTTCATTTTTTCATATTCAAGCACTCGCAGTACACGCTTCATAGCTTCTGCTCCTTTTTATTTCATCATTTTTTTTCGATTTAAATACGTTTTTAATTGCGGTAATGACCATGTATTCATTACCGTTTCCGGACGGAGTAATGCCTTCCTGCCGATTCCAAGGCCGTATGACATATCAGTCAGCATTTCGCGTTTATGGGCGTCAGTATTAATCGCTAGCTTTACACCTGCCTGCTGAGCCTTTTTTTAACCAATAGGCCGATAGATCGAGCCGATTCGGGTTCGCGTTCAATTCGAGCGCCGTTTCACTTTCTTTTGCTAGCTCGATTAATCGCTCAACATCTATAGCATATCCTGGTCTCCGCCCTAACAAACGCCCTGTCGGGTGGGCGATCAAATCGACATGACGGTTGGAAAGCGCGTTCGAAAGCCTCTCCATAATCACTTCTTGCTTTTGCGTGAAGGCAGAGTGGATGGAAGCAATAACAAAATCAACGTCAGCAAGAATTTCATCACTAAAATCAAGCGTTCCATCCGGTAAAATATCCATTTCGATTCCTGTTAATATCTCAAAATCATCATACGATTCATTGATTTGGCGAATTCGCTCATGCTGGCGCTTCAGTCGCTCCTCATCCAAACCATTCGCGACTCGTAAATATTTGGAATGATCCGTGACAGCGATGTAGTGATAGCCCTTGGCTCTCGCTGCTTCAGCCATTTCCTCGATCGAATGGGCTCCATCGCTCCAAGTTGTATGCAGGTGCAAATCTCCCCGTATCATCTCAGACTTAAGATAGCTTGCATCCTGTTTGAACCATTCGAGCTCATCCTGATTCTCGCGTGCTTCCGCTGGTATAAAAGGGAGCTGGAAATGCTCGAAAAAATCAGCCTCGCTTTTAAACGTCGTCACTTGAGAGCTTTCAAGATTTTCTACACCATATTCGCTAATTTTTTCACCGCGTGCTTTTGCCAGCTGACGCATTAATACATTATGGTCCTTAGAACCGGTAAAATGGTGTAACGTCGTCGCAAATTCGGCTGCTGTCACGAGTCGGAAGTCGACTGAAACCGGCACTTCTTCCGTTATTTCAACAGATACCTTCGTTTCTCCCTGAGCAATTATTTTGCTGACGTTCGTTAATGACACAAGCTGCTCACCGACACGCTTCGGTTCAGTTGTGGCAATAATAAAATCGAGATCTCTTACTGTCTCACTTAACCTTCTTAGGCTGCCGGCGCGCGAAAATTGCTCAACCTTTTCCATTTCGGATAACTGGAATTCAATGCGTTCGGCGATCGGTAACACGACTGGTAATGGCAGACGCTCCGGCCGCTGAACGTCTTCAGCTAATGCCTCGAGTATTTTCTTTTCAGTCTTTTCCCCGAACCCGGCTAAGGCACGTACTTGCTGCTTTTCGCAGGCTAGCTTTAATGTTTCAATATCAATGACATTAAGCTCTTGATAAAGCTTGCCAATTTTTTTTACCGCCTAGTCCCGGCAGCTTTAAAAGTCGGAGTAAGCCTGCTGGTACTTCGCTGGCCAATTCCTGATAGAGCGAGGATTCACCCGTTTCTTTCATCTCTTTAATGACCTCTGCCGTTCCCTTGCCAATTCCTTTTAAGGCTTCAGGTCTGTCAATTTCCGCGAGCGTCCGTTCATCGCTCTCTAGCGCAAGCGCTGCCTTGCGATAGGCTGATATTTTAAAAGGGTTCTCCCCTTTTATTTCCATATATATAGCAATCGATTCCAGCATTCGGATAACATCTTTTTTTATTCATATAAACCGATCCTTTCCTGTTAAATGATACCGGTTTTAAAGGAAAAATCAATCAAAACCCGACGGACTTACTTATACAGAGAATGATCATTGTTTGCAAGAGCAGGATGTCCTTCGGATTATTCATAGGCCTGCAAAGCCTTCTCTGCTTAGACGGGGTATTTTACGGGAGTAATCGCGTTGAATAAAGAACTGGTTCGCGTGAGGACTTAAGTGATAAAGAAAGCCTCTCCAAAGTCGGAGAAGCTTTCTAACGTTGCCGGTCCTACAATGGGTTTTGGATCCAGAGCTCTTTTAGCCAGTTAGATAAAAACGGCGTATGGTTCATAATCGTTTGCGCAACGATTGAGCCATGCAATTGTTCTTGAATCAATTCGACCGGCAGCAATGCACCGACATATAGTAACACAAAAATAATCAAATAGACTTCGACAAAGCAAAGCAGACCGCCGAGCCAGCCATTCACCCAGCGTAAAATCGGAAGGTGCGCGACAAAATCTAGCATAGAACCAAGAATATGGAGTAGAATTTTCGTGCCAAAAAACAATAGTGCAAATGCAATACCAGAGTAATAGACGCTTTCAGCATCAAACACGCTGAAAATCATCCCGACTGCGCTATCTTGCGAAAACTGTGGGTACGGAATCCACAAGCGAATATAGGAAGCTACCTCGCCGTAAAACTTGTAAGCAACAAAAATGGCTGCAACAAAGCCAATTAAATGAATGACCTGTAAAATAAATCCTCTTCTTCGGCCGATAAAAAAGCTACAAAGCAAGAGTATTAAAATAATAAAACTAAGCATGTTATTCGTCTCCTGTCTTCCGTTCCCGCTCTTCTCGATGAAGCGGCGGCTCCTTCTGTTGATTTTGTATTTTAATAAATTGATCGGCTATATTAACCGCCGTCAACACAGCTAATCGTGTCGTATCTAAGTATGGATTTCTTTTTTTTAATTGTCTCATTTTCTCATCCACATAGTGAGCCACATCTTTTACATGCTCGGGTGGCTCTTGGCCGACTATCGTATACTGCTGACTGTAAATTGTCACAGTTGTACGTTCGTTTCTTTTTTCTTTCGCCACCGTCTAGCCTCCTAATTTCATCTGTCCAGGTAGGAATGACACTCCTCGACAAAAGTCTTCACCCTATCATAACACGAAGAGGCTGCATTGGAAATATCCATGTTTATTAGAAAAGCTGAGCTGTCACCCGGCTCTTCTTCGGACAAATATCCGCTAAACGTTTTGCTCTTCTTTTGTGTAAAATGATGCGAAACTCCGAAAATAATA
Organism: Bacillus sp. JCM 19058; assembly: GCA_001310555.1. The sequence goes on along the minus strand of BAXO01000010.1, from coordinate 13,303 downwards.
AAAAAAATTTTCATATTTTATCACCAGGTACTAATACTAGATGATATAATAATAAATAAAAAAAGGTGGCGAGCAAAATGCAATTAAAGGCACGAATTACTGCAATTGGTACCTATGTTCCTGAGCGAATATTAACTAATCAGGAGCTCGAGGAAATGGTGGATACGAGTGATGAATGGATTGTCCAAAGGACCGGGATTAAAGAAAGAAGGCTTGTAGCTGATGGCCAATTCGCCTCCGATTTGGCTTGTCAAGCAGTCGAAAACTTGCGAAAAAAATGCTAAAGCAAAGCTTTACGATGTCGATTGTATTATTGTAGCCACAACGACTGCCGACCTTGCCTTTCCAAGCGTTGCCTGCCAAATTCAGAGCCATTTTGGCATCGTTAATGCTGCGGCATTTGATTTAAATGCGACCTGTGCTGGATTTACTTACGGATTGCATCTAGCCAACAGTTTAATTCGCTCCGGAGCCCATAAAAAAGTGCTCGTTATCGCTACAGAGACTTTGTCAAAAGTGACCGACTATACTGATCGATCGACTTGCATATTATTCGGTGACGGAGCAGGTGCGATGCTAGTTGAAGCCGATCAAGAAAAGTCAAGCTTTCTTAGCGTCTATATGGGGACGGATGGTGAGGGTGGCGAGCATGTTTACCGAGCAGGCTTGTCCGCAACGTTGAATGGGAACGCCTTAAACGAAAATAGGAAAATGGTGCAAAACGGCAGAGAGGTTTATAAATGGGTCGTCCGAACGATTCCCCTCGGTATCGAAAAGCTGCTAAAGCAAGCAAGGATGACGGTAAACGACTTGAACTGGTTCGTTCCGCACAGTGCCAACCTGCGAATGATCGAATCACTTTGTGAAAAATCGGGAATTCCCGAAGAGAAGCTGCTAGCGAGCATGGAGTATTATGGAAACACATCCTCTTCATCGATCCCGTTAGCTTTAGATCTGGCATTAACCGCGGGGAAAATCAAGAAAAATGACACACTGCTATTATATGGCTTCGGGGGTGGCCTTACACACTTAGGACTCATCGTGGAATGGAATATATGATGGATGCGTTACGGCTAATCTGAAGCATCTGGAAATCGGGAGCGGATGGAGATCTCTACCATCGCATAAAGGTGTAGGCTCTCCCTATCAATTGATTAGATGATTTTTTTTAAGGAGATAAGCTATGCTCTACCAATGGGTTGCAACTGTTGCCAAACTGCTCCTCCAGCTTCGAGGGCGTTTCATCATTTTAGGAATCGATCACTTGCCAAAGGACGGCGGCTATGTCATCACTTGCACTCACCGCAGCTGGATTGATGTTGTCGCTTTAGGAGTCGCCCTCTTACCGCAACAAATACATTTTATGGCCAAAAAAAGAATTGTTTCAATCGAAGCTTTTAGACGGCTTTTTAAAAAAAGATTAATGCCTTTCCTGTTGACCGGAAGAATCCCGGAGCTGGCAGTATAAAAATGCCTGTCCAACTGCTAAGGCGAGGAAAAATGGTCGGAATATTTCCTTCTGGCACTCGCACAGCAGAGGATGCTCCGCTCAAACGCGGAGCCGTAACAATCGCAAATCTTGCTTCAGTTCCACTCGTTCCTGCCATCTATTCAGGACCGACGAGCATCAAGGAGCTACTCTCAAAAAAACCGATTCTCATCCGAATTGGCGAACCGATGCACATCGAACGCACTAGCAAATCGAAGCACGATTTGAAGGCTGCCAGCAAGGCATTGTCAGAAGCGTTCAAGCTGCTGGAGGAAAAAGGAGACAGTAAGTGAACGTGTTATCATTGTTTGACTAGGGTTTGGACTTTACTTTTTGTGAAGCTCCTTAGAACTTGCTTTTTAATAAAACCGAATGCTAATAAATCAAACAAAATCCCACCTCTAAGCGGTATAGAGGTGGGATTTGTCAAAGTTTTATTCCCTTAAGCTTGCTCCAATTTTATTCTCTAATGCCGCGAGCACCTTCTCATGTACTGCAGTAACCCTTTCGTCTGTCAAGGTCTGCTCCGGATCGAGATAAGTTAACGAAAAGGCCAATGATTTTTTGCCAGTTTCCATATGCTCGCCTTCGTATAAATCAAACAGTCGAATCGATGTTAAAAGTGTGCCACCCGCTTCGCGGATAATCGTTTCTACTTCTGCGGCTGTCTGCTTACTGTCCACGACGAGGGCAATATCGCGCGTAATCGCCGGAAAGCGAGGCAACGCCTTATAGATTACCGGCTGTACCTCATGATTTAATAAAGCTTCTAAATCAAGCTGAAAGACATACGTTTCGCGTAAATCATTATCCCTTGCTGTGGCGGGGTGAACTTGCCCAATGTAGCCGATTTCTCTCCCGGCTAGTTCCACATTTGCTGTCCGCCCAGGATGGAGTTCTTCTTTTTGCGCTTGGACAAAATCGATTTCTTCTGATAAGCCTAGCTCGGCAAACAACCCTTCAAGAATCCCTTTTACTACGTAAAAGTCAACAGCCTTCTTTTCCCCTTGCCACGCCTGCTCGTGCCATATGCCAGTCACCGCTGCGGCAATCATTTCCCGCTCCTTCGGCTGACTTGTCAATGTTTTCTCTGTCGAAGTAAAAATTGAGCCAACCTCGTACACATGAACGTTCATATTTTTACGATTCAGGTTATAAGTAAGAACGTTCAGCAAATGCGGGATAAGGCTTGTGCGCATGATACTCCGCTCCGCACTCATCGGCATCGCTAATCGGACCGAGCTATCCGCTCTTTTTTTTCTGCCGCAAAGCCTTTAGCCTGCTCCGGGCTCGTTAATGAATAAGTGATTACCTGCGAAAGTCCCGCTTGTTCAAAATAGCGGTGAACGAGTCGGCGTTTTTCTTGATAGGCAGTTAACACCCCTCTAGTCGTCATTCCTTCAGGAAATGTCGTCGGAATATTATCATAGCCGTAAAGCCGGGCGACTTCTTCAAACAGATCCTCTTCAATCCGAATATCTGCCCTGCGGGAAGGAGCAGTGACGATTAAACGACCTCCGTCCTTCTTGTATGGAAAGCGAAGCCTTTTCATAATCGCTTCCACCTCTTCAGTTTTTAGGCTCATTCCGAGACGAGAGTTCATTTTTTTCAACATTTAATTCGACCTCTGCTTCTTCAACTTGAAGCGAATCTGCCTCAACAACGCCTGAGAGAACCGTCCCTCCGGCGAGCTCAGCAATTAAGGCGGCCGCGCGCTCTGATGCGGCCCTCACCCGATTCGGATCGACGCCTTTTTCAAAGCGCGTGCTTGAATCACTGCGCAAGGCTAAGGCGCGAGATGATTTACGGATGGTCGTCGGGTCAAAATAAGCTGCCTCCAGCAAGATCGTTGTCGTCTGTGGTTCAACTTCAGTGCTGGCACCTCCCATCACTCCGGCAAGCGCAACAGGCTTGATTCCATTCGTAATGACGAGCTGCTCGCTAGTCAGTTTTCGTTCAATTCCATCGAGCGTCATAAGTAATTCTCCTTCTTTCGCCCTTCGTGTAACGATTGACGTTGAGCCGAGCCGATCGTAGTCAAACGCATGTAATGGTTGCCCGTATTCAAGCAGCACAAAATTTGTCACATCGACAACGTTGCTAATCGGCCGAATCCCCGCAGCGACTAAGCGATTTTGTAGCCATAATGGAGACGCTTCGACCTTCACATCCTTAATAATCGTTGCGCCGTAATACGGATTCGCCTCCTTGTCATCGACCGTAACGGAAACATATTCAAAGGCTTGTGCTTCTCCCGTCTTTACCTCGACCTTCGGGAGCTGAATGCTCCGCTCAAAAAGTGCACTGACTTCGTAAGCGACTCCTAGCATGTTCAAGCAATCGGCTCGATTTGGCGTTAAATCAAGCTCAAGAACCTCATCGTCAAGATTTAACGCCTTCAACGCATCGTCACCGACCGTTGCATCCTCAGGGAATACATATATACCTTCGGCGGCTTCCTTCTGAACCAGTTTTCCATCAATACCAAGCTCCTGCAAGGAACAAATCATTCCCTCTGAAACTTCTCCACGCAGCTTAGCCTTTTTAATTTTAAAATTTCCAGGTAGCACTGCGCCTACTTTGGCAACAGCTACCTTTTGCTTGGCGGCGATATTCGGTGCACCGCAGACGATTTGAACACGCTCCCCTTCTCCGATCTCGACTTGACAAACGTTTAGCTTATCCGCATTTGGGTGTTGCTGACAGTCAGCCACATAGCCGATGACAACTCCAGTAGCACCTTTGTTAAGCTGATGAATCAAATCGATTTCTATTCCACCGCTGGTCATTTTGTCAGCTATTTCGGTAGCAGTCAGATCGGCTACATCGACATAATCCTTCAGCCAGTTATAAGAAACAAGCATATTATTCCCCTCCTTCCGCTCGGTTAAATTGTGTGAGAAAACGAACATCATTAGTATAGAAGTGGCGAATATCATCAATGTCGTATTTCAGCATCGCCAAACGTTCTACACCCATTCCAAATGCAAAGCCACTGTAAATCTTAGCGTCGAATCCGCTCATTTCAAGAACATTCGGATGAACCATTCCTGCCCCCAAGATTTCAATCCAGCCCGTCTGCTTACAAATGCGACAGCCTTCTCCGCCACAAATACCGCAAGATACATCGACCTCAACCGAAGGCTCGGTAAACGGGAAAAAGCTTGGGCGTAAACGAATACGGCGCTCCTTACCAAAGAACGATTGGACAAAAGCCTGCAAAACGCCTTTCAAATCGCTCATCCGCACCCCTCGATCAACATATAACCCCTCGATTTGCATAAATTGATGGGAGTGGGTCGCATCGTCATCATCACGACGAAACACTTTACCCGGACAAATAATTTTTACTGGGCCTTTTCCTGCAAAACGCTCCATCGTTCGTGCCTGAACAGGGGATGTATGTGTACGTAGCAACAGCTCTTCCGTGAAATAGAAAGAATCCTGCATATCTCGCGCCGGGTGGTTTTTCGGTAAATTCAACGCTTCAAAGTTATAGTAATCCGTCTCAACCTCAGGCCCTTCGGCAACAGAAAACCCTAAACCGATAAACGTGTTCTCCACGCTTTCGACGACCGAGGTTAAAGGATGGCTTGACCCTACAGAAACTGGCCGACCGGGTAAGGTTACATCGATTTGTTCCTTGCCTAGCTGTTCCTCGACAGCTTGAGCTTCAAGCGTCTTCTCCTTTTCTTCAAGCTGCGTTTTTATCGCATCGCGAACCTCATTGGCAATCTGACCTATGAGCGGCCGTTCCTCTGCCGAAAGCTTTCCCATGCCGCGCAGCACTTCTGTAATCGGGCCTTTTTTTTCCTAAAAATGAAACGCGAACTTCCTGTAAAGCTTTCGTATTTTCTGCTGCTGCAACTTTAGCCAGTGCTTCATCGCGCAGCTCTATTAACCGTTCACGCATTTGAATTCCTCCCTTTTAAACTAATAATTTTGCTACGGTTTGCAGCCGGATTATTTCCTCCCTCATCATGCAGGCGGTAATGAAAAGCATTGCGGGCATCCGCGTCCTGTTGCCTTCCATCTCAATATGAAGCTTCACTGCAATTTTTTTCATAAAGCTCAAAAAGAGCCACCGCCCCCTGCTCAAGGGACGATGGCTCGTGGTACCACCCTTATTTGTCAATAATGCTAATGACACACTTCATTTTGATAACGGCTGAGCGCCGGTAACACCTTACAGAATAAACTGTGTTCCGGTGCCTGCTCCAGAGCGAATTCGGCTCTTCCTGCCATAGAAATGCTTTCAGTCGATGACATTTCCTCCCTGTACGGTGGGGTAAAGCGTACTACTCTCTTTCCTCGCATTTTGCCATATTCATTTGCTTTATTATAGTGAATTTTGGCCAACGATGCAACCCTTTGTTCGCACATGGGTCCGCTCGTTTTCTCTAACCATTAAATACCCATTCTTCAGGACACTGTTCATCCGGGAGGCTAGTTTATGAGCATCGAGAAAGATTAAGCGTTTCACATCGAATTTGCATAGTAACTTGAGGACAGTATCGTCGTTTTCCTGTAAATGTATACGTCTTAGCCAGCCGAACAGCTTCCGACTCTCGCTGTAAGGGGGAAGCGATAATGGAACAATCCCGTCCAAAATAGTTCGAGGCAGCTTAGCTCTCCGCCTCGAACTTCCTTCCACATGGAGACGTTTTGGGGCTAGAAAGAACGCCGCTTAATTTGCACGCAAATAATAGAGCAAAATCCCTGTCGCCACGGCAACGTTCAACGACTCAGCCTGCCCGTAAATCGGAATGTACATGTTTTGATCGCAGGTTGCGAGAAGTGAAGGCGTGACACCTTCTCCTTCGTTTCCGACAAGCAATGCAAAGTCTGATTGTGGTTCGATCGCGGAATATGAGCTCGCTCCCTTCAGCGCTGTACCGAATACCGGGATCCCTGTTTCTTTGCAATGTGCGATCCACGTTGACAGTTCGGCTATAATAACCGGCAAATGAAAAAGCGAGCCTTGTGATGCTCGAATTACCTTGCTATTATAAAGGTCAGCGCAGCCCTGGCCGAGAATGACAGCTGTTAAACCGGCGGCGTCAGCTGTTCGAATCATCGTTCCAACGTTTCCCGGGTCTTGGACACGGTCAATCAATAAAAATTGGCCACCGTTTACCTGAACCGACGGCTTTGCAGGGATTTGGCAAACAGCTGCAATTCCTTGAGGCGTTTTCGTCTCGCTGATTTCCTTCATAACTGACTGACTGATCTCCACACAGTCAAGCTTATTGAGCTGCCAGGATTGAGGAACGCTCGTCTCATCTGTTAGTAACAGCGTTTCGATCGTTATCGATGACTTCATCGCTTCTTCAATCAGATGAAAGCCCTCGATTAAAAATTGCTGTTCCTTTTCGCGCCCTTTTCTTGTGTGCAGCTTCTTCCATGCTTTTACCTGATCATTTTTCGGTGAGTCAATCCGTCTCATGCTGTATACTCCTTTGCTTTCCTGTTCTTTTTTCATCATACCGATTTTTTTCGTGATAATCTAGTGCAACTGGCGACATACTATGACCGAAGTTAGAAATCCCAGAAGCAAAGGAGTGCGAACAATGAATTTTAATTTGCGTGGAGCGATTATGTCCAATATTCAAGGAAGCAGTGAAGAAGAGGTTGAGGCAACGATTGTTGATGCGATCCAGAAAGGCGAAGAGAAAATGCTGCCTGGCTTAGGGGTTTTGTTTGAAGTCTACTGGAATCAAGCATCCGAGCAGCAAAAAAAACGATCTGTGCCATCAAATTAGCGAGGGACTGCAATAAGGAAAGCATTTGTGGGAGCAGTCAATCGCTCCCACTCTGCCTTCTTCATCGGCTCCGTTATTCATAACGGAGAGACTCGATCGGATTTAACCTTGCTGCCTTGTTCGCTGGAAGTAACCCGAAGATCATGCCGATCATCATCGAAAACAATAAAGCGCCGATAATAACCGGGACAGAGAGAAGCGATGGCCAGCCGGCAATGTATGAGACTATGGTCGCAACTCCCGCTCCGAGCCCGATCCCGATTATCCCGCCGATCAAAGTCAGGATGACCGCTTCGATCAAAAACTGCTGGAGGATTTGTTGACGCGTCGCACCGAGTGACTTCCGGATGCCAATTTCACGCGTACGCTCCGTGACGGAAACGAGCATAATATTCATGACCCCGATTCCACCGACTAAAAGAGAGATCCCTGCTATTCCGCTAATGATCATTGTCATGATCCGCGTTATATTTCCGATTCCTGCTGCAATTTCTTCCATATTCATGACTTCGTACGCCTCTGTCGTACCATGGCGTTCATTTAACAATGCCGCCGCTTTCTCACCGGCAATTTGGAGGCTATCAAGATTTTCCGCTTGAATCGTTACCTGACTGAAGTCGCTTTTTGCATACATGTTTCTCCATGTTTGCCAAGGGATGTATACTTCCTTCACCTCAAAGGTAAACAGGCCTGTCGGCGGTTCAAGCACACCGATGATTTCTACCGGTTGATTGCCTATCCGAATCAATTGGCCAAGCGAGCTTTCATTAGGGAAGAGCTCGTCTGCAATTTCACCCGAGATTAAAGCGACACGCTTGCCGCTCATAAAATCGGAAGTCTGAAACGAAACCCCTTCTGCGATATCCAGTTCATTGACACTCAGATAAGCTTCATTGATTCCGCGAACCGATGCGTCCGCCGATTCAGTCTGATAGCGAACAGACCCTTGCTCTAAGCTGTAAGCCACCACATTAGAGACTTCTTCAATTTTTTCTATTTCATGGACATCATCAGCGGTGAACGCCGCCTCGTTCCAAATATTCGGATTCGCCTGTATTTCCTCCTCTGACGGTAAATAAAAGATTTCGCTCGTGTTGCCTTCTCCGGCAATTTGCGATTTCAGCATTTCTTCACCGCCCTGACCAATGGCGACAACAATAATTACTGCGCCTACCCCAATAATGATTCCAAGCATCGTAAGGATCGAACGCATTTTATGAGCACGAATAGAACTGATTGCCATTTTAATATTTTCCAAAAGACTCATTAGTGCAAATCCTTTCTATGTTAATTTAGAGCCGCTCAACAATTTTTCCATCACGTACAAAAATGGTCCGTTCTGTATATTCGGCAATTTCTGGCTCATGCGTGACGATCGCAATCGTCGTTCCATCCTCATTGAGTTCAGTCAGCAACCCCATAATCGATTCGCTCGTTTTTGTGTCCAGTGCCCCGGTCGGCTCATCAGCTAAAATAATCGCTGGTTCATTAACGAGTGACCGGGCAATCGCCACCCGCTGCTTTTGACCACCAGAGAGCGAATTGGGTAAATAATCGATCCGATCGCTAAGCCTACTTTCTCTAGCACGCTCGCGCCCGTTCCTTCCGTTCTTTTTTAGCCATCCCGGCATAGATCATCGGCAGTTCAACGTTTTCCTGTGCTGTTAATCGCGGAAGCAAGTGAAATTGCTGAAAGATGAACCGATCGAGCGGTTACGAAGCTTTGCCAAATGGGCTTCATCCAAATGAGTGATATCCTCGTTCTCCAGCCTGTAAGTACCGGTTGTCGGTTGATCGAGACAGCCAATAATATTCATCAATGTCGATTTCCCCGAACCGGAGGGGCCCATTATCGCTAAAAAAAAGCGCCCTTTTCGATCTCCAAATGAATATCTGAAAGAACAGGGACCATGTCTGCCCCAATTTGATATGACTTTGTGACCTCTTGCAGCTTAATCAATGGATACCACTTCCTGCCCATCGTACACTGATCCGGCTTCTTCAACGACTTGATCGGATGCTTCAACACCGGAGGTAATCTCAGAAAGCGAACCCGCAACGGTCCCGAGCTCGACTTGACGCTTTTTGGCGGCTCCATCCTCGATTACGTAGACGTAGCTTTCCTCTTCATTGCTGACCACTGCTGACACCGGAACGGTCAAGCCCTTCTTTTCCTCCGTGATCACGTTAAGAATCATTTGGTAGCCTGGTTTTAGTAGTTCGATATTTCCTGATTCGACGCTGACGGTAAACGGATAGTTAACAATCGTGTTATCCCCGCCCATTGCGTCTCCGTCATCTGGGAAAAAATCAATATCACTGACCGTTCCAGTCCATTCCTCATCTGGTAGAGCATCGGAGCTAATCTTAACTTCGAGCCCTTCAGAAACAACGAGCGAATCATACTCCGTCAGCTTACCTTCAACCTCAAAAGAATCTTTATTCGCAATCTCTACAATTGAACTTGGCGTCCCTTCTGTCCCTGAAATCGCATCATTATCGGTATGGAGCACGGTGCCGTCAATTTTACTCGTCACAGTCAGCTCGTGTTCCCGCTCCTCTAGTTCATCCTTTTGTAGTAATTGCTGTCGTAAATCGAGGTTCGCCGTCCGCTTTTCATATGTAAGCTGATCCTTTTCCGCTTTAACCGATTCCTCTGCTTCTTTTTTTACTAAGTTCTTTCCGCAGTTCTTCTTCTTTTTTGTCTAAGTCTTTTTCCTGTTTCTCAATTTGGTTGATTCGTAGATAGCCGGCTTCAATTTGTAACTCGAGCTGCTCCTTTTCTAGTTCGAGCTGACGGCTCGAATACTGAACTAACGGTGTGCCAGGCTCAACTGCTTCTCCATCTTCAACTAACAGCTCGTATTGATCGCCTTTTTCAGCCTCCAAATAAACGACCTGTACATCAAGCAGCTCAACAGAGCCAGGAATAATGAGCTCTGAAGAGAGCGATTCGATGGAAGGAGAGACCGTTTGAACCTCAATCGGCCCTCCCCGTCCCCCACTTGATTGGATGACTGCGACAGTGGTAAACAATGCAATAGCACCAATAATTAATAAGCTGAGCCCTATTTTTTTTCTTATTCATACAATCCTCCCTGCATTCAAGACATTAATAAGTTAATTAGTGCTGAGCCAAAGGTGAAGACAAGCGTAATAATCCATGCCGTTGCAGGTTTAAATTCCGCCACACGCTGCAAGCCAATCGCAGTAAGGATTAGTGACCAAATGCTGAATACTTCAATAACGCTCGCAAAAGAATAAAGCGGATCGGTCACGTCAAAATAAATGCCTAATCCAGTAAAGGTTAATAATGGGTCCATCCCAAGAATGACTGCAATAACGACATTAAACAGTAAGCTGATCGCACCTAGCGTTACGATAAAAATATTCATCGAAAATAGCTGCTTAAAACTAACCTCACTCCCGATTATCTTCGAAATAATCAAATAGACGACCGTTGAAATCAATGTCGCAAAAAGCGGACTTAGTAGGAGCGTAATAAACAGCGTGATTTGGGTAAAGATTTTAACGCTTTCTACAGTAATAGCGTCCTCTCCAAGATCCGTAAGTTCTTCCCCTACAAAAGCGTCAAGATCGATGTTCATGACCGCAAAAAGAGCGCCGATTGCAAACAAGGCGGTTACGATTAGTAATGGTAACAACACTCTAGCTGCTCCTTAATCCGCTCAAACTGTTCGATTGGACTTGTAATGATTCCAACAATCGATGGCTTTTTCTTCATTCCACCACTTTCGTTTTCTAGCACAGGTTCGTTTGACAAGATATTGCCTCCTAGTCTGAATTTTCGTCCACTTTAGTGCTTACGTCTTCCCGGGGAAAAAGTTTCATCTAAGTCATGATTGCCCCTCTAGTCGCCAAGAAACACATAAGCGCTTCCTTTCATGATTTTAGCTAACAATGGGCATTTTATTGACCGGTATGCGCCATTTCTATCATAATACCTACCTACTTACAGATTGGTAAAATTAATAGTTTCTTTATGATTTCTTTGAAAAAAAGCTCGCTGTCCCCTTGAATGGTTCAAGCAGGATGCAAGCCTTTTTCATCTTGAGAAATGGGCATTAACCGTTTTTGCACAATCTCTCACGAATATCGTCTAACTATAGCTAGACTTTGATTGTTCGGATTCATCTCGGAGTAGGGTGAAGCTTGCTCAGTGAGCCGTTCGGCAAGGTGGAGCATGCTGGCAAATAAGCCTACTTCATAAACACTTCCGGTATTAATTTCTCCCTTTTTGCTTTTTTGACCGCTTCCTTGCGCGAAGACACCTTTAGCTTGCCGTAAATTTCACTCAGCTCTCTTTCCACAGAGCGCTGGCTTAAGAACAGTGCATTGGCGATATCAAAATTGGTCTTCCCCTTCGCTATTTCAAGCAGGATCACTTTCTCTCTCTCACTGAGAAAGAGCTGCTTGTCGCTCCTACTTTTCGGGGCGGTTTCTGTGATTCGAATTTTTCGAAGGAGCTTGGTTGGTATAATGGTCTGTCCTCTAAACGCTGCCGATATTACTTGAAGCAGGTGCTCGGATGTATCGCTTTTGCTGACAATGCCGTCTGCGCCAGCCTCAATCGCTACATTAAAATGAGTCTCTACGTCGAATCCCGTATAAATGACGATTTTGGGATGCTCTGTTTGTTTTTTGATTTTCTTTGTTAACACGAGCCCATTCGGATCGGGCATATGCAGATCGATTAAAATTAAATCATATGCTTGGTCCGCTACGGATTCCAGCACATTAGCGGAGTTCGGAAGAAAAGTCACCTCTACTTCCTCAAGCTGGCTGACCAATTCCTTCGTACCTACGCCGACCTCATGATGATCGTCGATAATTAAAATTCTCTTCATTGAGCATACACCTACTTTATCGGTAGCCAAATATGTATTTTTAATCCATGCGCGTGCTGCTGATCGATTTCCAATACACCTTCCAATAGCTCTATACGCTTCTCCATCCCGAAAAGTCCCAAATGTCCTTCTTTTTCCTTTCGTTTCATTTCATCCTTTAACCCAATCCCGTCATCTTCGTATTGAATGTTAATTTTCCGGTCCTTTTCAAATAATGATAAACGAATGACCGTTCCGTTCGAGTGTTTAATTCCGTTATTCACTAATTCTTGAATAACCCTAAGGATCGAAATGCTTAAATCAGTATGAAGATAATGCTCAATTTGATATGTCAACTGAATATCGAAAGAAGAGCGGACAATTTTTTTCTGAACGAATTCTTCTAACAGACTCCTCAAGCCTTTTTCCTGTAGCTCCGGCGGCTTCATATCCTGAAAAGTTTCCCTCGTCGACGAGATCATATCTTCCACATTACTTTCCAGCATCCGCACGCTCTCCTCCATTTCAGGATGTTCTAGCCCGATTTGTTTGCGATGATATTCCAAATGCCGCCGGTGCAGAACCATTTCCTGTAGGATCGTATCGTGCAGGTCGAAGGCTAAATTCCTTCTTTCCTTTTCTGCCCACTTGAAAAACAGCTTTTCAACCCACTTTTCTTCCTCTTGCTGCTCGGTTTCTGAGCGCTTTAATCGTTCGAGCATATGCTCGATCTGCTTCAGGTTCTCGAGCTTTATCGTGACATACGCAGAAGTAATTTGTAGCCAATCCCGCTCAGCAGCATTTAATTTGCGATGCTTCGACATTTTTCCTGTCAAAATATATCGAACATGATCAATCGTTGCGAGAGTGAATTGAAACCCTTCCCCATCTTCCTCTTGCCGCGGCATTTCAAATGAACCTTGACCAGCCTCACATCGACATGCTTCATGCCAAGAACATCGCGAACCTCGGTTTTAACAACATTAATAATCACAGACAAGCTCTGTTCTTTAGCAAACAAGTGCTCATCTTCGCCAAGCTTTCCTGGTAAAACGCCCGGTATGAAAAAAATCCTACTGCGTAATCGCTGGTCGATGCTTTCCTTTAAAAACAGGAATGCCACAAAAAAAAGCACAAAAATGGCAAACAGCTGCAGCATCGTTTGACTTGTGACATTATTTTTAAAAATAAATAAAATAAATAAT